>NZ_AP026563.1:0-102500 GCF_025997855.1 Deinococcus aetherius | reverse complement strand
TTCGCCACCCGCGCGACCGGGCGGTTGATGGGCAGCTCCGGCCAGTTCGGCGACCCCAAGCGGGAGAGCTGGGTGTCGAGGTAGCTGAAGTTGCGGCCCTGGAGGAGGGGATCGTCGCTGAAGTCGATCCCGGGCACCAGGTTGGTCGTCATGAAGCCCACCTGCTCGGTTTCCGCGAAGTAGTTGTCGGGGTTGCGGTCCAGGGTGAGTCGCCCGACCCGCTGCACGGGCACGAGGTCTTCCGGCACGATCTTGGTGGGGTCGAGCACGTCGAAGTCCCAGCCCTCGGCCTGCGCCTCGGTGAAGAGCTGCACGCCGAGGTCCCAGACGTAGGGATGACCGGCCTCAATGGATTCCCACATCGAGCGGCGGTGGAAGTCGGGGTCCTTGCCCGCGATCTTCTGCGCCTCGTCCCACACCAGCGAGTGCACGCCCAGGGTGGGCTTCCAGTGGAACTTGACGAAGGTCGCCTGCCCCCGCGCGTCCACGAGGCGGAAGGTGTGGACGCCGAAGCCCTCCATCATGGCAAAGGAGCGGGGAATGGCCCGGTCGCTGTGCACCCACATCAGCATGTGCATCGACTCGGGCGTCAGCGAGATGAAGTCGTAGAAGGTGTCGTGCGCCGACGCCGCCTGCGGAATCTCGTGGTGCGGCTCGGGCTTGACCGAGTGGATCAGGTCAGGGAACTTGATGGCGTCCTGGATGAAGAAGACGGGGATGTTGTTCCCCACGATGTCCCAGTTGCCCTCCTGGGTGTAGAAGCGCACCGCGAAGCCACGCACGTCGCGCGCCGTGTCCGCTGAGCCACGCGAGCCCGCCACGGTCGAGAAGCGCACGAACACAGGGGTCTGCGCCCCGACCTCGGTGAGGACCCGCGCCGTCGTGTACTGAGAAAGCGATTTCGTCAGCTCGAAATAGCCGTGGGCCCCCGCGCCACGAGCGTGGACCACCCGTTCCGGGATGCGCTCGTGGTCGAAGTGGTGGATCTTTTCGCGGAAGAGGAAGTCCTCCATCAGGGTCGGCCCGCGTGCCCCCGCCCGCAATGAGTTCTGGTCGTCGCTGATGGGGTGGCCCATGTTGTCGGTCAGCCGCGTGCCAGGCCCGGCCACGTTGGCGCTGAGGTCCTGGTCCTTCGTCTGGTCATCAAGCCGGGCCAGGGTGTCGTCGAGGGAAAGCGGGGTGGAGAGCTTACGGTTCTGAGACATGAGGAATCTGCCTTTCATAGGGGGCGGTGAGTGGACGCGGGGATCGAGACTCCGAAGTGGGGCGGTGCCCGGGAACGCCCGACCGCAGGACTGACGGATCGAAGGGGCACAACTTCAACCGGAGGAGACGGTCGTGCAGGACACGCTCAGGACCGGAGGTCGCGCTCACTCCGCCCGGCAACGGCCGCGGCCGTCGGGCGACGCAACCGCGAGAGAGCGAGCACGACAAAGGCGGCCTCCACGATCAACGCGAAGATGCCGCTAGGCTCAGACCAGTTGCCGGTGTCACCGGTCGCGCCGGGCAGGCCGGTGCTGCGGGTCAGGACGTACCCGGCGATAGCTCCCAGCGAGATCACGGCGCCCAGGACGTATCCGGCCCGGGCGAGTTCGGTGAACAGCCACGCCCCCGCCGCCGCGCACCCCGCGACGAGCAGGATGTACATCCAGCCCAGGTACGGCGTCTCCCCGAGCTTGCCCGGGATGTCCCGGTAGTGAACCCAGGCGATGGCGGCGAGCAGGATCAGGCCGAGCCAGTGGCGGGATGCTGGTGTCATGGGATTCCTCCTGAAGGGGTGAGGCGGGGCTCGCGGCGTTTTTGGCTTAGTCGCCGCTGTACGAGGGGACCGCTGTGGAAGGGTTTGTCTGGAAATCGGCCTCGCGCCGGTAGAGCGCGAGCAGCAGCAACAGGCCGAGCCCACTCATCGCCAGGGGCGCGCTGACGGGGGCCGGGCCGTTGAGCCAGCCCGGCCGCGGCGCCGGGAGACCCAGCACCCCGGATTCGCCCGGGCGCGCCTCCGGCGGGGTGCCCAGCGCGCCGGACCGGCCCTCGCGCCGCAGCTCAGGGTTCTTGCTGGTGTGCTCCACGGCCCCGTAAGCCCCGGTCAGGACAAGCAGCGCGGCGGCGGCGCGCACAGCCAGGCGGGTCCAGGCCCGCTCGGTGGAGAGGTAGAGGGCGCCGGCCAGGACGCCGACGAGGATCGCCGCGAACGGGATGAGCTGCGAGGGGCCGTACCAGTGCCCGACGGCGGCGAGTTCCGCCGCGAGGCCGAGCAGGCCCAGCAGGCCGAGGACGACGAGGGCGCGGCGCAGGGTGAGGATATGAGTCATGGATTCTCCTGGGGGAAAGCGGCCCGCTCCGGGTTCACGGCGCCTGTGCCGAACCGGGGAGGCGCCAGGAGGGCCGCGGCCCTCGCGCAGGGCTTCTGTGGGGGACCGCACCGCGGGTGGACGTCGGCCCGGCTTCCAGTGGGCGCGGGGAGCGTTGGACGGGCGTAAGGACTTGCCATTCCTCAAGGGGCCGTGAAGGTGCCTCCGGGCGTCCACAGGGGCGTGAATCCCGCGGACCACGTCCACGTTGTGCAGGGGGTGAGGGTCGGCGAGTGGAGTCATGGGAAAGGTCTGCCTGTTCCGCGTCCACGCTCAGGGGCGGGCGCCCAGGTTGCCCAGCCACACGCCGACGCCGAAGACGACCGCGCCGCCCACGATGACCTGGAAGATGGTCTGTCCCAGCGGGCTGCGCATGTAGTGGAACCGGATGTAGGCGATCACCAGCAGCTCGACCACCACCACCCCGTAGGCCAGCGCCAGGGCTGCGCGCAGGTCGGGCAGCAGGAAGGGCAGGGTGTGAAGCATCCCGCCCAGGATGGTGGCGAGCCCGGTGATGAGGCCGCGGCCCAGGGGGGAGCCGCGCCCGCTGACCTTGCCGTCGTCGGACAGCGCCTCGGCCAGCCCCATGCTGATCCCCGCTCCGACCGAGGCGGCCAGGCCCACGAAGAAGGCGTCGATGGGCCGCCCGGTCAGCCCAGCGGTGGCGAACAGCGGCGCGAGAGTCGAGACCGAGCCGTCCATCAGGCCGAGCAGGGCAGGCTGGATCTTCTGAAGCACGAACGTCTGGTCGTGCGGTGAGGCTTGCGTCATGCCGCTTATTAGGAATGGTTCTCGTTACACGAAGGTAAGAAAGACCGAGTAATGTGGGCGGTTTAGGCGGTTGGTGCCCGCGGGAACTCGATTGTCACAAGCAGGCCCCCGGCAGGCTGGTTCTCGAAGTGCAGGAGCGCGCCGTGGGCCTCGGCGACCCGCCGCACGATGGCGAGCCCCAGGCCGTTGCCTCCGCCCCGCGCGGCCTCCACCTGGTAGAAGGGCTCCGTCAACCGGGTGAGGACAGCCTCCGGCACGCCCGGCCCGGCGTCCTCCACGGCCAGGCACACCAGACCGCCCTGTTCGGCCACGCGCACCCGCATGGGGGCCCCGCGCCCGTGCCGCACCCCGTTGCCGATCAGGTTCTCCAGCAGGTGGGTGAGCAGGGCCTCGTCGCCGGGGACGGTGGTCTCGCCCCGGGTCTCGAAGTCCAGGGGCACGTCGGGGGCCGCCTCGCGGGCGCGGTCCACCGCCTCCCCCGCCACCCGGGCGAGGTCCACCGGGAGTCGGGCGACCTCCCGCACGCCCTGGGCGAGCAGCAGCAGGTGTTCGGTCAGGCGGCGCATCCGCTCCACATCCGAGAGCGCCTCGGTGATGTCCTCGCGCAGCTCCGCCGCCGAGCGGGGACCGGCGAGCGAGCCCTGGAGCCGGGTCTTGAGGGCCGCCAGCGGCGAGCGCAGGTCGTGGGCGGCCGCGCGGGTGAACTCCTCCTCCCGCTCGCGCACCTCGGCGAGCTGGGCGAACGACCCCTGAAGGGCCCCCGCCAGTCTTCCCAGCTCGTCGTTGCGGCCCACGCCGGGCAGGGGCGAGCGCAGGTCCCCCCCGAGGCCGACCCGGGCCGCCGCCGCTTGCAGCCGGTCCAGGGGCCGGAGCAGCCGCCCGGCCAGGACGAAGCTCAACAGGGCGACTAGGGCCGCCGCCGTCGGCACGGTCACCGCCAGCGCCCTCAAGTAGGCCCGCAGGGGATTGACCACGCCCAGCACGTCGCTGGCGAGTTGTGCCGTCGCCGCCCGTCCCCGCAGGGTAACCGTGGCAACGAGAACGTCGTGTCCGGCACGGGGCGCGTAGCCTGGCGGCAGATCGACCGGGATGGGCGGAAAGTTTTCTGTCACGGCCACCACCTGCCCGCCCTGTACCACCCGCACGTCCACGTTGCGCGGGAGGGTCGTAATCTCCAGCGGCGGCGCGGCTGGGGACTGGGGCCGGGCCGCCAGTTCCTGCTCCAGCCGGGGAATCAACATCTCCAGGCGCTCGTACTCGGCCAGTGCCAGGAAAGAGCGCAGGGCGAGGAACTGGACCGCTGCCACGACCAGGATCACCGCCGCGGTCTGGAGGGCTACACCCAGGGCCAGACGGGTGCGAATGGTCATAGGACCCGGTATCCCAGCCCGCGGGAACTCACCAGAACGTCTGGGCTCAGCTTGCGCCGCAGGTAGCTCACGTACACGTCCACCACCCGCGCCTCGCCTCCGAAATCCGGGCCCCAGACGCGACTGAGCAGTTCCTCTCGCGTGAACCATCTCTCCCGGGACAGCACCAGCACCTCCAGCAGGGCGTACTCACGTGCTGTGAAGCCGATGACCTCGCCGTGCCACCACACCTGGCGATGCCGGGCGTCGAGCAGGCCCGCGCCGCCGCCGAATCCCACTCTCGCGCTGCGCACCTCCTCGCCGCGACGCACGACCGCGCGCAGGGTGGCGAGCAGTTCGGGCAGCTCGAAGGGCTTGACGAGGTAAGCGTCCCCGCCCAGGTCCAGGCCGTCCACCCGGTCGTGCAGGGCGCCGCGGGCGGTCAGGAAGACGATGGGCACCTGGGCTCCCTCCGCCCGCAGGGTACGCGCCAGCTCGAAGCCGTCGAGTCCCGGCAGCATCACGTCCAGCAGCAGGGCGTCGTGGCCCCCCGAGCGGGCCCGGGCCAGGCCCCGCACCCCGTCGGGCTCGAGGTGCACCTCGTGCCCGGCGTCGGCCAGCGCCCGTGCCGTCGGGAGCGCGATGCGCGGATCGTCCTCGACCAGGAGCAGGCGCACGTTCAACGCCTCCCATTGCCGCCGGAGGGCGGAAGGAAGCTCACAGGCGGGGTCATGGGGACACCTTAAGAAGTGGAAATCAGATGGACGTAAGAACCTCCTGTGAGGGCGTCTTGAGAAGACGTTAGGAAGCGGGAGGTTCTTGCATCCGTCTAACGCCGGGTGCCTACGGTCGGGGAAGTTGCCGGTGCAGAAGCACCTCAGACAAGGAGACCCATGAACAACCTGTTGCTCGTGACCGCCCTCCTCCTCCCCTCGGCCCTCGCGGGTGGCGCGGGTGCCCAGAGCGCCGGGGCGGGCGTGCCCTACACCAACGTCAACGCCCCCGCCCCCAACACCGGGCAATCCACCGCCCAGAACACGGGCACGGCCTCGCCCCTGCCCTACAACCGCGCCTCCACCCTGCCTTCCGCCGGGACCGAGGACCTCAAGAAGAGCGTGCAGGCCCTGCAAAACACCCTCACCGAGCTTCAGGCCCTGCAACTCCAGACCAAGCAGGCGCACTGGAACGTGTCGGGGACCCTCTGGTACACCCTGCACGAACTGCTGCAAGAGCACTACGAGGGCCTCAGCAAATACGCCGACGACGTGGCCGAGCGTCAGCTCTCGGTGGGGGCGTCGAGCGACGGGCGGGCGATCACGATTGTCGCGGCCTCGCGCCTGCCGGAGATTCCGGGCGGTTTTCTCGACGACAGCCAGGTCATCCAGTTCTTCACCTACCAGTACGAGACGGTGGGGCAGCGGCTTTACCAGCGCATCAAGGACGTGGAAGATGCGGACCCCACGACCGCCAACCTGCTGCAAGAGGTCGAGCACGCCATCGAGAAAGACCAGTGGCAGATGCGCGCCTTCCTCCAGAACACGCCGCGCGACCCCAACACCGGCTTCGACCTCAACAACGGCCAGCCCGTTCCCCTGCGCGGGAAGTAGAGAAGACGGAGGCGGGACGGGGGGGCCCCGGCCCTCCCGTCGTTGTGTTCCAGGACGGATGGCGTGGAGGTCATCTCTACAGTGCCCCCCTGGGTTCTCCTCACCACCTCCACCGCCTCTTTCCTTTTTCGCACATCCTTAACAGTGCTCTCTTACCCCTGGGCATGGTTTTGAACCGCTGGGGTGATTTTGTCCGGCCACGCTTCCCCGAACTCGTCCTGACCCCCTGTGTTCTGGGCTTCGCCTTCCTGATCGCGGAGCTGGTGAGCTACCACCACTACCGCGAGGGCACCCAGATCATCGGCTTCAGCGCCTCGATCCTGGGCCTCGTCCTCAGCCTGCTGGCCTTTGCCCAGCAGCGGACCTTGCGCATGGTGGTGCTTGCCCTGCTGGCGCTGCTGACGTTAAGCGGCCTGTATGAGGCACTGGAGCATCGCGAGGCCCGGGCCGAGGACGCCGCCCGTTTCGCGCAGCGCCAGAGCGCCCAGAGTCCCACCGCTGCGAGCACCTCGGCCTCCGGTGCGGCCGTCAACTCCGATGACGGGGCCGAAGCTCCCGCTGTTGGCGCTCCCTCTGCGGGGGATGAGACCGGCGGGCTGCCCCCTGGCTTCAAGCCGGGCAGCCAGATTCCGGTGCTGGCCCCGCTGAGTCTCAGCGGCCTCGCCGGTCTGACCTTTCTGGCGCTGCTGGCCCGTCGCCGTCCCGACGAGGTGACGGCCCCCTCCGGCGTGGCGCCTTCCACCTTCGGTCAGCACGGGAGCGCATAGCCCTTCTCCTGCCCGGGCATACGGCGCGCCGCGTCCGGGGTTCCGGAGACCACTCCTGACAAGCTGGCTTCGGGTGCCTGAGCTGACCACACGCATCCCACGTCCCGCGTCATAGGGCCGTTTTTCCTTACCCTTCCAGCGCCCCCTCCTGCGGGGGGTTCACCCTCCTCACGGCCCGCACGGGCTCCTCCCGGGCACCGACCAGCAACCCCGTCGTCCCCAACACGGCGGCCAGGACGGAAGTTGTCAGAACCCTCCGTTTCGCTGGGTCAGCAGGGCCGCGTCAGCAAAGGCGAGGGTGGAGACGAGCAAGCTCATGGTGAAGCCGATCCCCGCGAGCAGGTCCGCCCCGACCATGTGCCGCCGGCTTACACAATGGGGCAGGGACGCCACCCCCGCCCGCGCCGCCAGTCAGGCACCTCCCACCACGCCCTGAGTCAGCCGTCGCACACGCTTAACGGACGTCTCCGGGCGCTTGGGGCTACTACGCGGAGCACCGCTCCAGCATCAGCCAGACTCACGCCCAGCGCCAACTTGACCGTGACGCCCTGTGACCCTCCGGGGTGGACGATCAGGGTGGCGTCGAGGAAGCGGGCGTTGGGGACCTTGATCACGCCCGCCGGGCCGGACAGCACCGTGTGCGTGAGGGTGAGGTCGCGGACCTCTCCGCCATACTCGATGCCGCCGAAGGCCCAGGAACGGACGGTGACCCGGTCGCCCACACGAAAGGCGCGGCTGGAGGTCAGCACCCTGCCCGACATGACGTTGGCCAGCAGGGACTGCGCGGCCAGGCCCAGCGCGACCGTCAGCACCGTGCCCCCGGCGATCAGCCCCGTCAGCCGGAACCCCCCGGCCCCCAGCGCGACCGGGGTCACGGCGACGAGCATCAGCAGATGGGCGAGCCGCAGGGCGGGCAACAGGTGCGGCGTGCCCACGCGCACCAGCGCCCGGCGGGTCAGCAGGGACACACCGCGGGCCAGCAGCAGCCCGCCGACGAACAGCAGCGCGGCCGAGAGGCGGCGGCTGGTCAGGTTCGGCTGCAACTCCTCGAGGATCGACGGGCTGAGCAGGAACAGCAGACCGGCGACGACGACGGGCCACCAGGGCTCACGGGCGGGGGCGGACGTCACGGCCCCCATCATGCCGGATCGGGGGGACCGGGCGGGACCCGGGGTGGGGCCAGTGGGATCCGGGCCCGGAGCACGCCGTCCGGTCAACGGGAAGCCGCCGAACGGGCCCAGACGAGGGCGTCCTGCACGCCACGCGGGGTGTGCCCCTGCGCGGCGTAGAGCTTCGCGGCGGCGAGGTACTGCGCGCGGGCGGCCCCGGGGCGGCCCTGCTTGCGGTACACGTGACCGAGCACGTACGCCGCCAGGGCGTTGTGCGGGTTCTCCCGCAACGCGGCCTGGAGCCACCGCTCGCTGCCTTGCAGCCCCGCCGGGGTGGCCCGCCCGACCCCGGTGCCCAGCAGGCCGCCGGGAGCCCGCTCGCCCCAGTAGTCGTCGAACTGCGAGCGCAGGTAGGCGAGGTCGAGGGCCGACACCCCGGAGAGCGCCACCGGCCCGCCGCCGTCGGCCCGCCGGTAGCCGGTGATCGTCTGTCCGGCCCCGTACCGGGGGACCAGGAAGCGGTACCCCCCGTCCGCCCAGGTCAGCAGCCCCTGGTGCTCCACGAAGGGCGTCGGGTCGCTCGCGTCGATCAGGAGGTCCCCGCGGCCGGACGGCAGGCGCAGCGTGGCCGTGACGTGCCCGAGGTTCGTCTCCTGGCCGCTGAGGTTGCGCCAGACCATGACTGAGCCGGCCTGGAGGCCCGCCTCCTGCAACAGCCCGGTGATCAGGACGCTCTGGAGCAGGCACTGCCTCTCGCCAGACCGCGCCGCGCCCGCGAACTCGAAGCCGCGCTCCAGGCTGAAGCGCGGCAGGGCGGCCTTCACGAAGCGGTGCGCCCAGGCGGCGGTGTCCCGGGCCAGCCGGTCGCGCTCCGCACCCACCGCCAGGAGGAGTTGGGCGCGCTGCCGCTTCAGTGCCCGGCCCAGGGAGGGTTCACCCAGGAGCAGCACGCCCTGGCGCCTGTAGGCGTCGGCGAGCCAGGTCGTGAACGAGCCGGAGAGCCCGGCCCGGCGGTAGGACTCTGCGCCGAGCGTCTGGAAGGCCTCGGAGGTCAGCGGGAGGCTGGCAGGGGCGGCCAGTGCGGCGGGGGTCAGGGCGAGCAACAGGGCGAGGGAACGGAGACGGGACATGTCGACCTCTAGGACAGGGGCGGGTGGCTCAGAGTTTCCAGATCAGCCTGCGCCGGGCCAGCCAGGCGAGGCCCAGCCACACGGCGAGGACGTACCCCAGGGTGTAGGTCCAGCCTCCCCAGAATCCGCCGAACTGCGAGCGGGCGAGGGTCAGCAGGGCGCCCTGCATGGGCTGTGGGGTTCCCGCCCAGGTGACCGTGAGGCCCTGCAAGACCCAGACCTTGACGAGGATGGGCAGCACATAGGCCGCGAGGGCGTTGCGCCCGGGAACGGTGAGGGGCGCGAGCAGCCGCGCGCCCCCCGGCAGGCGACCGGCGTCGCCAATCAGGAACATCGCCAGCAGCCCGAGGGTCCCGAGCCCCGCGGCGTACAGCAGGTAGGGCGGCGTCCATAACGCCTTGCTGAAGGGCAACGCACCGCTGGCGGCCCAGACGTACCCGGCGGCGCTCCAAGCCAGGCCCAGCCCCAGGAGCGTGACGGGGGCGCTTGTCCGCCTCGCTTGCAGGGGCCGCGCGGCGAGGCTGCCCAGCAGCACCAGGGCGGTCGCCGGCACGACGGACGGCAGCCCCCGCAGGCCCAGCGGCGTGAGCCAGGCATTCACGGCCTGCACGGGGTGGGCGGTCTCTCCCAGAACGCCCCGCCCGGCCGCGTGAGGCACCCAGAGCAGGAAGGCGGCGTAGAGCCCCAGCAGGGTGGCGGCGGCCAGGGCCTGCCAGCGGACCCGCCAGCCCTCCAGCAGCGCCGCCAGGAGGGTGGACAGGGCGATCAGTTGCAACACGTCCAGGCCCAGCATGAAGCGCTCCGTGGTCACGCTGGTCAGGAACGCCCCCACGAGGTAGAGCAGGGCCGCGCGGCCCGCCAGCCGCCGGACGCGCGTGAACCCGGTCAGATTCGCCCGGCGCATGGCCGCGCCGGCGAACGGCAGGGCGGCACCGGCGCAGAAGAGGAACCAGGGAAACACCAGGTCGGTCAGGGTCACCCCGCCGAACGGCGCGTGCTGGAGTTGCGCGGGCGTCTGGCCCCCCAGGGCGACGTTGTTGACGAGCAGCATCAGGAGGACGGTGAGACCCCGCCAGGCGTCGAGGGCCAGCAGCCGGGAGGAGCGCGCCGTGGCCGGGAGGTCCTGGGACGGCGTTGGACAGGCCGTCCGGGTGGCCCAGGACATCGGTCGCATGGGTCCAGTGTTCGACCTGACCGTTAAATCGGGGTATAGCCGCAGGGCAAGGGGTGGAACGGACCCTGACTCTCTGGGGACGCAGGAGGTGACGCCCGCCTGGAGAGAGACGACAGGCGGTCTGTGGGACAGGTCCTTCCGGTCGTCCTGCCCCAGTGCCGGGGCGGGGAACGCGTCCCGGCTGACGTCGCCTGCTTCCCCTGGACGGCGATGGTCCCCCGCCCGCGGCGAGCCCGCGACCCACCCACCGACCCTCCAGGCGCCGCCCTCAGGACCCTCCCTGGTACAGGCGGCTGGGGTAGTAGTACCTCGCCAGCAGCAGTTTCCCGAGGGCCGCGAGCGGGACGGCCACCAGCGCCCCCACCAGGCCCAGCAGATGCAGCCCCACCAGGATGCTCAGGGCGACGGTGACGGGGTGGAGGTTGGTGGACCGGCCGAGGATCAGGGGCGAGAGCAGGTGCCCTTCGAGCTGGTTGCCGAGCAGGAAGACCCCCACGACCAGCGCGAGCTTGAGCCACCCCAGCGGCAAGGCGAGGAGCAGCGCGGGGATGAGCGCGATGATCACGCCCAGGTACGGCACCAGGTTGAAGACCCCCGCCAGAAAGCCCAGCGCGAGCGCGGACGGCACGCCGATCAACGCGAGGCCCAGGGCGACCAGGGTCCCGATGGCGAGGGCGATCACCACCTGCCCGCGCACGTACCCGCCCACCGACTGCTCCACCCCGCGCGACAGGTCGAGCGCCAGCGGCTGCCACGGGCGCGGCAGCAGGCCCAGCAGGGTGTGGCCGATCTTCTCGTAATCGGCCATCATGTACACGCTTAGGATCAGGACGGCCACGGTCTCCGCCAGGGTGCTCGCCACCCCGAAGATTCGGCCGAGCAGCGGGCCGCCCGGGGCGAGCAGGCCTTGCAGGAACGGCAGCGCGTCCCGCGACAGCAGGGCCGTGCTTCTGGCGATCAGGGTGGTGAGCTGGGCGCGCAGGCCAGCGGTCCAGGGCAGGTTCGGGCGCGCGGCCAGCCAGCCGTCCACGAAGCGGCTGACCTCCTGGGCGACCGCCGGCAGGCGGCCCGCGAGGTCGATGAGCTGCGTCCCGACGGCCACCAGGAGCGAGGAGGCCAGCGCCGCGAGCGCGAGCGCGATCAGGAGCACCACGCCGACGCCCACGCCACGCCGCAGGTGACGGCGCTCCAGCCAGGTCAGCAGCGGGTGGGAGAGATAGGCGATCAGGTAGGCGGTCAGGCCCACCATGAGCACGGGCGCCAGGTCGCGGGCGAGCCAGAGCGCCAGGGCGATCAGGCCGAGAAACACGGGCGCGCGCACGTAGGGGTTGCGCCACACGAGCGCGAAAGCATTGCCGGACAAGGGTGCACCTCCTTCAGTGGGGCTGCGCTGACCTGGGTGGCCGGGGATCAGGTCACGCGGCGGGGAGAGCGAAAGCGGTTGCCCCGGACGTCGGGTCGACGCCCGGAGCGCCCGAGGCTTCCATCCACCCCTCCGCGAAGCGGACCGGAGACCCGCCTCCCACGGTGCTCCAAAGGCCAGCCGGTCACCGGTCAACCCGGGCAATCCCCGGGGCCGAAAGACACTCCACCTCTACACGCGGAATGTAAAGGCGCGGTAGGGCGAAGGGAGGCCCGGGCACAGGTCATGGCCTTCCGCACGTTCACCCGTCCTCGGAAAAACCCCGGCCCGCTATGGGCGGCCGTCTGGCCGGGTCCTTTTCCCGCGCGTGGAGCCACAGGTGGAACCTTGCCCGGGGGCAACACAGGCCGGGTCGAGCGAAGGTGCGTCCGCCGATTTCTATACGGGGGCTTTACCACCGGGGCCCATGCTCAGCCCATGACTGCCTCGACTGTCCGGCGTTCATCTCTCCGGACCAGCTCATCACGCCGATTACCTGTCGTCCCGCGGCGTCCAGGCACGGCGCGAGTGCCCGCTCTCCCGACCGATCCGGCGGCGCGGCCCGCCTGCCGTGCTGTGTCAGATGGCCTCATGCCCGCGCGTTCCAACCGTACTGAGTCTCTCCGGACCTCTGACCTCGTTCCACCGTCTCGGGTGGACCGGACGGGCCGGGATTCACCCGCCCCCGCAACCTGGTGGGCTGAACACGGCCTGCCCTGCCCCCCGGACCGGGAGGGTGAGTACCATGCCTGACCACGGGGGAGTCACCGCTCCCGATTTGGAACCGCTGGTCGGCCAGCGGAAGATGACGTTGGCGCAGCGTCCGTCCCGCTCACCGGAGGCGGCGGGGTCTACCCCTCCTCCAGCCAGGGAGGCCTCGTCCCGGCGCGGTGACGGGGTGACCGCGAGGCCCCGCCGCTCCCTGAACGTTCTGCTTGGGCCTGCCAGCCTTCGCCGCGAGCTGGCGGTGTCCGGCGTGCTGAGTGTGCTGGGGCTGCTCGCCACCGCCGCCGCGTTCGTGCTGACGGCCCGCGTGATCGCCGCCGGGCTCCTGCAGGGGCAGTCGCCCGGGGCGGGCACCGTCCTGACCGTCGCGGCGCTGCTGCTGGCGCGCGCTGGAGCGGGCACCGCCCGGGAACGCCTGGGGACCCGGCTCGCGGCCCGCCTGGTCGGGACCTGGCGCACGCGGCTGACTGAGGCCGCCCTGAGGCTCGGCCCGGTCGCGCTCGCGGACACGCGGGACGTGGACCTCGCCACGCTCGACCTGGGCCTCGGCGCGCGGCTGACGCCGTACTACGCGCGGTACCTGCCGGGCGCCGTACACGCGGCCCTCGCCTTCGTGGTGGTCCTGGGCGTCACCGCGTGGCTCGATCCCGCCACGGCAGGCGTGCTGCTCGTCACCGGGCCGCTCACGGTGGTGTTCCTGGCGCTGGTGGGGCTCGCCACCCGCAGCGCCACCGAGCGGCAGTGGCTCGCCCACACCCGCCTGGCCGCGCGGCTGCTGACCCTGGTCCGCCACCTGCCCACCCTGCACGCCTTCGGCGCGGTCGCGCCCTACCGCGCCGTCCTGGCCCGCTCGGCCCGCCAGCACCGCGAGGCCACCCTGGGGGTGCTGCGGGTCGCGTTCCTGAGCGGTTTCGTGATGGACTTCGCCGCGACCCTCGCCACCGCCCTGGTGGCCGTGTGGATCGGCGTACGGCTGTTCGGCGGGAGTGCCGAGCTCGCCCCGACCCTCGCGGCCCTGATGCTCGTCCCGGAGTTCTTCAGCCCGCTGCGTCAACTCGGTACGGACCGGCATGCCGTGCTGGAGGCCGAGCCCGTCGCCGCCCGGTTGCAGGACCTGCTCACCCGGCCGGTGGCGCCCTCCGGGGAAGGGGCGGTTCCGGTTGGCGTCCCCCACCTGAGCCTGACTGGGGCGTACGCGGACTTGCCCACGCCCACCGCGCCGGTGAGCGTGGAACTCCCGCCGGGCACCCTCGCCGCGCTGCGCGGTCCTAGCGGCAGCGGCAAGACCACCCTGCTGCACGCCCTGCGTAAGCACGTCCCGCACCTGGGTAGCATCCGGGTGGATGGCACGCCGCTCGACGACCTCGGGGCTCCCGCCTGGCAGGCCCGCGTGGCGTTCGTGCCGCAACACCCGCGCCTGATCGCGGGCAGCGCGCGGGAGAACCTGCGCCTCGCCGCCCCCGACGCCGGTGATACCGAACTGGAGCGAGTCTCAGAGGCGGTGGGCTTGGGCGACGTGCTGCGCGCCCTGCCCTCCGGATTTGACACGCCGCTCGGCGAGGGCGGCGCGTTGCTCTCGGGCGGCGAGACCGCGCGCCTCGCCCTGGCCCGCGTCCTGCTCTCCGGCGCGGATGTGATCCTGCTCGACGAGGTGAGCGCGCACCTCGACCCGCAGAGCGAGGCGGCGCTGTACGCGGTGATCGGACACGCCTTCGCGGGGCGGACGGTGCTGCTCGCCACCCACCGCGCGGTTCCGCCCGGCTGGCGGGAGATCACCCCGGGCGCGCCCGCGTCCCCGGCGGTGGCCACGTGAGGGGCGCGCTGGCGCTCGGGGTGCTGACCGCCCTGGCCGGGGTCGGGCTGGCGGCCAGTTCGGGCCTGCTGATCTCCCGGGCTGCCCTGCGTCCCGAGGTGTTCCTGAGCCTGCTCCTGCTCGTGACCACCGTGCGCGCCCTGGGACTGGGCCGCGCCGCCCTGCGCTACGCCGAACGCCTGGCCGGGCACGCGGCGGCCCTGGAGGGGGGAGAGCGGGTGCGGCTGCGCCTGTTCGACACGCTGGCCCGCTTCGGGCGCGACCTGCTGGCCTACGAACGCAGCGGCGACCTGCTCGCCCGCTCGGGTGCCGACATCGACGCCCGGCAGTTCTTCACCCTGCGGGTCAGCCTGCCCCTGGGGGCCTTCGTGGGCGTGCTGATCGCCCTGGGCGGCTGGCTCGCGTGGCTGGACCCGGGCCTGGCACTGCTCGCGCTGCTCCCCCTCCTGGGGGCGGCCCTGGTGGTGCTGCGTGGGGGGGGACGCGCTGCGCGGCTGGCCCGGGAGGACGCCCACCTGTCACGTGATCACGCGGCCCGGCTGCTCGACGCCCTCTCGGCCAGCGGGGACGGCGGCGGGAGCCACCACGGCCCCGAACTCACGCGCCTCACCGCCCAGCTCGAACACGTCGCGCTGGAGACCGGGCGCCTGGCGTGGCGGATCACCCTGGCCCGCGAGCTGGGGTTCGCGGTCGCGTTGAGCGGCGTCCTGTGGCGGGGTGCGGCGCTCGTGCAGGCGGGCCACCTGGGCGGCGCGCTGCTGGCGGCGGTGGTGTTGGGGGTCGCGGCGGCCTTCGACGCCGCGGGACCCCTGGCGGCCGTGCCGCTGGCCCACGCCGCCGACGTGGCTGCCAGGGAGCGCACGGCCGCGCTGGAGGCGCTGACGCCGGGGGTGGTCGATCCATCCGTGCCGCGGGCCGTCCCGCCCGGACCTTTCGCGCTCGAACTCCGGGACGTCATCGTCCGGCGGCACGGGCGAGCCGTGCTGAGTGACGTGTCGCTGCGCCTGCGCGCCGGGGAAAGCCTGGGCATCTCGGGGCCGAGCGGCGGCGGCAAGACCACCCTGATCCGGCTCCTGACCCGCGACCTCGACCCGGACGCGGGTCAGGTCACCCTGAACGGAGCGGACCTGCGCGACCTTGACCTCGCCACGCTGCGCGCCCGGATCAGCCTGCACGAGCAGGACGCGCCGCTCCTCGACGGCACCCTGCGCGAGAACCTGCGGCTCGGCGACCACCACGCCCCTGACCCCCGACTGCGCGCCCTGCTGGACGACCTCGGGCTTCCTCACCTGGACCTCGACACCTGGGTGGGTGAGGGGGGCACCCGGCTCTCGGGCGGCGAGCGGGCGCGGGTGAGCCTCGCCCGCGCCCTGCTGGGGCCGGGCGACCTGCTGCTGCTCGACGAGCCCACCGCCCACTTGGACGCCGCCACCGAGGCGCGTGTGCTGCGGGTCATCGGGCGCGAGCGCGCCGGGCGGGCCCTCTTGATCGTCACCCACCGGGCCGCGCCCCTCGCCTTGACCGGGCGTCACCTCACGCTGCGCAGCGGACACCTGCACGAAGGAGCGTCCGTTCCCGAAAGGACCGCCGTATGAACGAGCTGTTCGGCTTCTCCACGCTGGACCTCTCGCGATTTCAGTTCGCGACGACGAGCATCTTCCACTACTTCTTCGTGCCCTTCACCGTCGGCTTCGCGCTGATCATCGCCATCCTTCAAACGCTGGCCTACCGCAGCCACGATCCCAAACTGGAAAACCTCACCCGCTTCTTCGGGCACCTGTTCTTCATCAATTTCGCGGTGGGGGTGGTGACGGGCATCGTGCAGGAGTTCCAGTTCGGCATGAACTGGCAGGGTTTTTCCAACTTCGTGGGCAATATCTTCGGCGTGCCGCTCGCGCTGGAGGTGCTGATGGCCTTTTTCCTGGAGAGCACCTTCCTGGGCCTGTGGTGGTTCGGCAAGGACCGCCTGCCCGCCTGGGCGTCCCTCGCCAGCATCTGGATCGTCGCGCTCGGCACCACCGTCAGCGCCTTCTGGATCATCCTTGCCAACGCCTGGATGCAGCACCCGGTCGGGTACGCCATCAAAAATGGCCGCGCGGTGATGACCGACGCCTGGGCCATCGTGACCAACCCCAAGGCCCTGGAGTGGTTCGCCCACCTGTGGTCGGGCGGCCTCACCGTCGCCGCATTCTTTGTGCTGGCCGTCAGCGCCTACCACCTGCGCCGAAGACACAACGTGCCCACCTTCCGGGTGAGCTTCCAGGTCGCGCTGCTCACGGCGCTGATCGGCTCACTGGGCGTGATTGCCGCCGGGCACGTCCAGGGCCAGAGCGCGGTGCGCGACCAGCCCATGAAGTACGCGGCCTTCAGCGCCCTGTGGGACACGCCGACCGGTGCCCAGATGCCCGAGAGCCTCGTGGCGCTGCCCAGCAACGGCGCGCACACCAACCGCTTCGAGGTCACGGTCCCGTACGTCGGCTCGTTCCTGGCCTTCAACAATTTTTCCGGCAAGGCGAAAGGGCTCAACGACCTGCAAAAGGAGTACGTGGCGAAGTACGGGCCGGGCAACTACCTCCCCTGGGTGTGGCCGGTGTACTGGGCCTTCCGCGTGATGGTGGGCCTGGGTGGCCTGATGCTGCTCGTCAGCGCCTACTACACCTGGCGCTGGCGGCGGGGCCAACTTGACGACCCGGGCCGACTCTACCCACTGCTGCTGGTGATGCCGCTGGCGCCGCACCTGGCGAACTTCAGCGGCTGGGTCGCCACCGAGATGGGCCGCCAGCCCTGGATCGTGCAGGGCCTGCTGCGGACGGCCGACGCGGTGAGCGGTCTGACCCCGCGCACGGTGCTCGTCTCGCTCGCGGCCTTCTGGGTCGTGTACCTGACATTGATCGGCCTGGACGTCTTCCTGCTTACCCGGACGGCCCGCGCCGGGATGCACGAGCCCGAGGTGGAGACGCCCTCGGTGCCCGCCCCGAACTACCTGCCCGAAGGAGCCGCGCCGTGACCGCCGACCTGCCCACCGTCTGGTTCGGGCTGACCGCCCTGACCTTCACGATCTATTTCTTCCTGGACGGCTTCGACTTCGGGGTCGGCATCCTGCAACCCTTCCTCGCGCGGAACGAGGCACAGCGCCGCGCCCTGATCGGCACGGTCGGCCCCTTCTGGGCGGCGAACGAGGTCTGGGTGATCCTGGCCGCCAGCGTGATCTTCGCGGCGTTCCCACTGTGGTACGGGGCGCTGCTGACGGCCCTCTACCCGCTGTTCGCCCTGATCCTGCTGGCGTTGATCGGGCGGGGCGTGGCCTTCGAGTACCGCTCGGAGGTCGATCACGTCCGCTGGCGGCTGTTCTGGGACGTCACCTCGTTCGTCACCAACCTGCTGCCCGCCTTCTTATGGGGCGTGATCATGTCCAACATGGTGCGCGGGTTGCCGCTCGGTGTCGGCGGCCGCTTCCAGGGCCACGTGCTGGGCGCCTTCGACCTCTTCACGGTCCTGGGCGGGCTGGCCACCCTGAGTCTGTTCGTGCTGCACGGCGCGACGTACCTGCTGCTGCGGCTGCACCGGGACGGCACGCTGTACCTCCGGGCCAGGCGCGCGGCCCTGCTGTGGGGCGCGGCTGCAACCGTACTGGTCCTCGCCTTCGTGTACGTGGGCTTCGTGCGCTCCGGCGTATTCAATTCGCTGGGGTTGTCCCAGTGGCTCTTCCCGGCGGCGGCCGCCCTCAACCTCGGCCTGGTGTGGCTGGCCCTGACCCTCAGGCGCGACGGGCTCGCCTTCGCGGCCACCGGGCTGACCGTCGTGTTCTCGACGGCGACCATCTTCCTGAGCCTGTATCCGAGCGTGCTGCCGAGTACCCTGGGCGAGGCGTACACCCTGACGGTCCGGAACAGCGCGAGTGAGCCCTACACGCTGCGCCTGCTCTCCTGGGTGAGCCTCACCTTTCTGCCCCTGATCGTGGGGTACCAGGCCTGGAACTACTACGTGTTCCGGCAGCGCGTCCAGGAGCGCGATCAGGCCATTCCCGGCGGCGGTTCGGGGGACTGACGGCGGAGGACCCTGCGCCCATGAAGGAGTTGGGGGGCTCTTCGACTCAGGAAGACGGTGGCGCGTCCGTCCTGGGCACGGCGGTCGAGCGCTCGAAGAGGCCGCAGACCCCGCTGCGGTCCCCCTCGTGGTATTCCAGGAGGGCGACGGGGGCGGTGGTGCCGGGCCTGAGGCCCTCGGCCTCGAGTTGGGCGGCGGTCGCCAGACCTGTGGGGCACGTGTTGACGTACCGGGGAATGCGGGGTGAGGGCTTGGCCATGAGGTTCCGGCCCCCATCCTGGCAGAGGTCAAGGTGAGCTGCGAGAGATTGGAGGCGTACCGATGCGAAGGTGGACGACCTCCGGGGCGAGGTGCGGTGGTTGACTGTCGCGGCCAGCCTGCGGCCGGAGGCGTCCCGGGCCGGTCGCTCCCCCGGCCCGGCGTTCCGGTCGGCCTGGGGCCGCTGATGGCCCTGCTGTCGGCGTCGGGCCTGCGGCGCACGGTGGAGGGCCGGACGCTCTGGCAGGACCTGGGCCTGACCGTCCGCGCCGGGGAGAGCGTGGCCGTCACCGGGCCGTCCGGATCGGGCAAGAGCCTGCTGCTGCGGGCCCTGGCCGGGCTGGACCCCCTGGAGGGCGGCGAGGTGATGTATGGGGGCCTGCCGCAGTCCACGTGGCCGATGCCTCAGTACCGCGCCCAGGTCACCTACCTGCCCCAGCGCCCCGCCCTGGACGGCGGCACGGTCCTCGACCACCTGCGGCGGCCCTTCTCCCTGGCGGCGCACCGCCACCGCACCTTCGATGTCGCCGCGGCAGAGGCGCTGCTCGCGGCCCTCGGGCGAGAGGGGGCCTTCCTGCGGCTGGATACGTCGACTCTCTCGGGCGGTGAGGGGCAGCTCGTGGCGCTCACCCGGGCGCTGCTGCTGGACCCCGCCGTGCTGCTGCTCGACGAGGCCACCGCGTCCCTTGACCCGGAGGCCACCCGGCGGGCGGAAAGGCTGCTGCTTGGGTGGCTTGGCTCAGCACCTCGCCGCGCCCTGGTGTGGGTCAGCCACGACCCGGCGCAGCGGGCCCGGGTCGCTCCCCGCGAGGTGACCCTCCAGCCTCAGGCGGGGACGCCGTGAGCGTGCCGATCAGTGCCGGTCAGCTGGCCCTGGCCGCCGCGCTGCTGCTGATCAACGTCGTGCTGTCGGCGCGGCTGCGCCTGGGGCTGGAGCGGGACGTGCTGGTGGCGGGCGCGCGCATGGTCGCGCAACTCCTCGCGGTGGGGCTGATCCTGGGCTGGGTGTTCGCCCTGCGCTCCCCGCTGCCGGTGCTCGGAATTGGCCTGGTCATGACGGTCCTGGCCGGGCAGGCGGCGGTGGGGCGCAGCCGCGAGCGCTACGCGCGGGTGTATCTGGACGCCTTTCTGGCCGTGTTCGGCAGCTCCTTTCTGCTGACGGGGCTGGCCCTTTCGGGCCTCCTGCGCGTCCACCCCTGGTTCGAGCCGCAGTACGCCGTGCCCATCCTGGGGATGGTCCTGGGCAACACCCTGACCGGCGTGTCGCTGTCGCTCGACCGCTTCACCTCGGACGTGGTGGGGCGCCGCGCCCAGATCGAGGGCCTGCTCGCGCTGGGGGCGACCCGTTGGGAGGCGGCACACGCCGAGGTCGCCGCCGCCGTGCGGACCGGCATGATTCCCACCCTCAACAGCATGGCGGTGCTGGGGATCGTGAGCCTGCCGGGCATGATGACCGGGCAAATTCTGGCGGGCGCCTCCCCGAACACGGCGGTGCGCTACCAGATCGTGATCATGTTCGTGCTGGCCGCCAGCAGCGCGCTGGGCAGCCTGACGGTGACCCTGCTGGCCTTTCGGGCGCTGTTTGACCCCCGAGACCGCCTGAGGGTCGAGCGGCTCCACGCCCGGAGGAGGCAGTGAGCGCCCTGCTGGTCTTTCTCGGTACGGTCGCCCTGGTGGTGTGGCAGCCCCGCGGCCTGAAACCCGCCTGGGCCGCGCTCGGCGGCGCCGTCCTTGCCCTGCTGCTGGGCGTGGTCCGGCCCGCGGACATCCCGGTGGTGTGGCACGCTACCTGGAACGCGACGCTCACCCTGGTCGGGTTGATCGTGATGAGCCTGCTGCTCGACGGGGCGGGCTTCTTCCGCTGGGCGGCACTGCACCTCGCCCGCTGGGGCCGGGGGCGCGGTGTGGCCCTTTTCGTGCTGCTGATCGTGTTCACTGCCCTGGTTTCCGCCCTGTTCGCCCAGGGCGGCGCCGTGCTCATCCTCACGCCGGTCGCGCTGGAACTCGCGGGGGTGCTCGTGCTGTCCCGGGCGGCCACGCTCGCGTTCGCCTTCGCGGTGGGTTTTGCGGTGGACGCCACCAGCCTGCCCCTGCCGGTCTCGAACCTCGTCAATATCGTTGTGGCCGACGCCTTTCACTTGGACTTCGCGCAGTACGCCCGGTGGATGTGGCGGCGCTGCTCGCCTGCCTGGTGGTTCTGCTCGTCCTGTACCGCCGCGTTTTGCCAGCAAGGTACGATCCGGCGCCCCTACCGTCCCCAGGAAGCGCGCTGCGGTCGCGTGGCCTGTTCCTCGCCGGGTGGACCGTGCTGCCCCTCCTGCTGGTGGGATATTTTCTCGCGGACCCGCTGGGCGTGCCGCTCGGCGGGATCACCACCCTGGGGCAGTGGCCCTCTGGCTCGTGGCGGCCCGCTCGCGCCAAGTGTCGAGCCGCGCCGTGCTTGGGCACGCCCCCTGGGATGTGGTGGTGTTCGCGCTCTCGATGTACCTGGTCGTATACGGGCTGCGCGGCGCCGGATTCACCGCCGGGTACGGGGCGTTGGTGGCGGACGCGGCGCGGCATGGAACGCTGTCGGGCGTGCTGGCGGCGGGAGGCAGTGTGGCCGCCCTGAGTGCCTTCATGAACAACCTCCCGGCGGTGCTGTTCGCCCTGCTCGGGGTGCAGGGCGCCACGCTGTCGCCGCACGTGCGTCAGGGCCTGGCCTACGCGCTGATCGTGGGCGCGGACATCGGGCTCAAGCTCACGCCCATCGGCACTCTCGCCACGGTGCTGTGGTTATACCTGCTGGGGCGGCGCGGGGTGAAGGTGAGTTGGGGGGAGTACTTCCGGGCAGGGCTCATCCTGACCCCACCCGTCCTGCTCGCCGCGCTGCTGGCTCTGGCGGTGATCTTGAGATGAGGCTGGGGGGCGGCCATGGGCGCCGGGGTCGCATGAACAGCGACCCGGTGGTCCTGCAATGACGTTCGGCGGGGACCCGGAGCCGCAGCCTGTCGCGCTGCTGGTGAACCTGCGCGCGCGGCGGGGCCGGGGCGAGCTGGACCGCGCCGTGACGCTGCTGGGGGACGCGGGCGTGTCCGTCCCTGTCCGGTGGAGGACCCCACCCGGGCGGAGGCGCTGCTGCGCACGGAGGTCGCCCGGGGCGCACCTCTGGTGGTCGGCGGCGGTGGGGACGGCACGCTGTCGCACGCGGCGGGGCGGCTCGCGGGCACGAACACGGCGCTGGGCGTGCTGCCCCGGGCACCGGCAACACCTTTGCGCGCAGCGTCGGGGTGCCCCTCGACCTCGCGGGGGCGGCGTGCGTGATCGCCGCCGGGGTGCGGGCGTGGGTGGACGTGGGCGGGTGGGCGAGCGGGTGGTTCTCAACAGCGTGGCGCTGGGCCTGTCGGCCGAGATCGCGCGCACCCTGACCCCGGACCTCAAGCGCCGCCTGGGGCTGCTCGCCTGGCCGGTGGCGGATGCGAAGGTGTTGTGGCGGCACCGGGCGCTCGACCTCGACGTGACCAGAGAGACCGGGCAACTGCGGTTAAGAGCCCGCCAACTGCTGGTGGCGAACGGGCGGTACGTCGCAGGGCCGCTGCGGGGGCGTCGGTGGCCGACCGGCAACTCGACGTGCTGGCCTTCGGGGACGGGCGGCTCGTGAGCCCGCTGCGGGTGAGCCTGGGCTGGGCAGCAGGAGGACGGGCGCGGCACTTCACGGCGTGGCAGGTGACGGTCAAGCGCCGTGGTGGACCGGCCTGGGCCAGTGTGGACGGTGAGGTGCTGCGGGCGGCCGAGGTGACCCTAACTGGGGTCGCACTAATGGGCCGTCAGGAAAGGTGTGTCAGGGACTACCCCCATGTGCTGGGGTCAGCCTACGGTGGGGCATGAAGTACCTGGTGCAGTTGAAGGACGAGGAACGGACGCAGCTCCGGGCGTTGCTCAAGGTGGGCAGCGCGCCTACCCGCAAGCTCACCCATGCCCGCATCCTCCTCAAAGCGGATCAGAAGGGCCCTGGGCTGCACGATCAACTCATTGCCCAAGCCTTGGAAGTCAACCCTCGAACGGTCCTGCGTGTGCGGCAACGCTACGTGCTGGACGGGCTCGAAGCCGCACTCGATCATCTGCGGCCACAACGCTTCAAGCCGAAAAAGCTCGACGAGCGCACCGAAGCGCATCTGATCGCGCTGGCCTGCAGTGCAGTGCCCGAGTCTCTCGGGCACAAGACCTGGACGCTGCGCCTCCTCGCTGACCAAATGGTCGAACTCGGTCACGTGGACGCCATCTCGCATGAAACCGTGCGGGTCTATCTCAAAAAAACATCCTGAAGCCGCACCTGCACGAACAATGGGTCATCCCACCCGAGCACAACGGCGCCTTCGTCGCCGCGATGGAAGACGTCCTGGACCTGTACGCCCGGGAGTACGACCCCTCACGACCGGTGGTGTGTTTCGATGAACGCCCCTGCCACCTCATCTCCGATGTCAACGACCGTCTCCCGACCGAGCCAGCACGGCTGGCTCGCTACGACTACCTCTACACCCGGCACGGCACCATCAACTTGTTCGGTGTGGTCGAGCCCAAGACAGGCCGGGTGGACTTCGAGGTCACCGAACGGCACACCAAACTCGACTTCGCCTTCGCTATGAAGCGCCTCGTTGACGAGCTTTACCCTCAAGCCGAGCGTGTCCTGGTCGTTCTCGACAACCTCGCCACGCATAGCAAAGGGGCGCTGTACGAGGCCTTCGAGCCCACAGAAGCGCATCGTGTGGCAAGGAAGTTGGAGTTCCACTTCACACCGAAGCACGGCAGTTGGCTCAACGCGATTGAACTTGAGTTTGCGGCGTTGACCCGTCAGGCCCTCGATCACCGGATCGGGACGAGCGAAGAGTTGGAGCGCGTGGTTGGGGTGTACGGAAAGTTGCGCAACGAGCGGGGCCGACCCATCGACTGGGCCTTCACCTCGGAGACGGCACGAGCAAAGCTCAGCCGTCTCTACCCCAAAAAACCGACAGACCAAACTTGACGGCCCACTAAAGACTGTCTGGAAAGCGTGCAGGAGGGGGTCGTCCCGGGAATGTTACCATTTTTGCGTGACTCGGCGCCGGACCTCTTCAACCGACACCAGCGATGCAGAGTGGGCCATCCTCAGTCCCCTCATCCCGGCGCCCCGACCCGGTGGACGACCGGCCCGTATCGCTCGTCGGGACATCGTCGACGCCATCTTCTACGTCAAACGCGGTGGGGTGTCCTGGCGCCTGTTGCCTGCTGATTTTCCCTATTGGAAGACGGTGTACGACGACTTCCGGCAGTGGAAGCAGAGCGGGCTGTGGGAGCGCATCAACAATGCGCTCCGGGCACAAACGCGTGAGGTTCTCGGACGAAACGCGGTGCCTACCGCTGGAATTGTCGATTCGAGGAGCGTGAAGACCTCTCAAAAAGGGGGCCCCGTGGTGACGACGGCGGCAAGAAGATCAACGGACGAAAACACCACCTGATCGTCGATCCCCAGGGCCTGCTGCTCGCGGTGCAGGTCCTGCCCGCGAACATCACGGATCGGGAGGGCAGCCAGCAACTCCTGAAGGAGTTGCGACACAAACAGCCGCAGATGAAGCTCCATCTCTTCGCCGACGGCGGGTACAAGGGAAAGTGGGAGGCATGGGTCAAGACCACACTCGGGTAGAGCGTCGAGATCGTGCAACGCCCGGATGCCAATATCCGTGGATATTGGCTCCCAGAGGGTCAAGAGCTGACTGAGGCCCAGATCAAGACCTTCCGGGGGCATCGGGAATTCATCGTCATCAAGAAGCGTTGGATTGTGGAACGCAGCTTCGCCTGGCTGTCCTTCGACCGCCGACTGAACCGTGAATATGACCTGCTGCCCGAGACCACCGAAGCCTTCATCTTATTGTCGTTCATTCGTCGTATGCTTCGCCGACTCGCCGCTTTTGCCCAGCAACACGCGGTTTCTGCTTGATCCCACACGTTCCAGACAGTCTCTTAGTGTGGCCCCTAACTGTGGCGCCAGAGGTCCTCGTGGTGCTGGTCCCGGGCGATTTCGACGCGCGCCGGGTGGGAGCCCGCGCTGGAGAGGAGGGGCGAGCATGGGTGGACCGGACGAGATGGACGAGTCGTGGCCGGAAGGCGCGGTGACGGTGCGGTGTGGGGGCACAAAGTTCAGGGTGGAGTACCTGAGGCTAGACCGCAGGACGGCGGTGGTGTCTCTGGTCTTTGACGAGTGGTCTCCCGCCCTGGGGGATAGCGTGCGGCTGCTGGACGGGACCGCGAAGCGGTGGGCCACGGTGTGCAGCGTGTGGGTGTCACCCCGGGCACAGCGGGTGGAGTTGCATCTGGATTTCACGAGGTAGGGGCAAGCCGTTGAACGCGCTCGTGTTTGTCAGCGGTCAGACCCCGGACGGCTGGGAGAAGGGCAGGAGGCTCTGCCTGCCCCGCTTGCCCGCGTGGCGCGCGGCCAAGGTGGACTTGTGAGGTGGGCGGCCGGTCATTTTCCACCCCGCACCCAGGACCTGCAGGTCCTCGCCTGGCCCACCATCGCCGAGAACCTGCTCCAGAGTGCCGTTGGTTTTGCGGACTCCTTCTTCGTCTCCCGGCTGGGCCTGGGGGCAGTGGCCGCCGTGGGCGTGAGCAACGCCCTGCTCCAGGTGTTCTTCGCAGTGTTCCTCGCCGTCGCCACCACCTCGGGAACGTTCAGCGCCCGAGCCACTGGAGCTGGAGACGTTGCCGCCTTTCAGCGGGCGACGATGCAGGCGTTGTGGCTGGCCGTGGCGGTGGGGCTGGCCTACGGCCTGTTCGCCCTGGTGCTGGCCGGGCCGCTGCTCACCGTCATGGGGGCCGCGCCGGAAGTTCGGTCGGCGGGGGAAACTTACTTCCGTATCGTGGCCGTGCCCTCGGCAATCATCGCGGTGATGTACGCGGCGGGCGCGGTGCTGCGCGGGGCCGGGGACACCCGGGCGGCCTTGCGGGCGGGTTTATGAATGAACGCCGCACACGTCGTCCTCGACCCGCTGCTGATCTTCGGGGTGGGGTTCGGCGGTCTGGGGCTCGTGGGGGCAGGGGTGGCGACCGTCCTCGCGCGGCTGCTCGGGGCGCCCTGCTGCTCGGGCGACTTCGCCGGGCCGGGGCGATGCCGTCCTCCTGGCGGAAAGCCGGGCCGGATGTGGGGGTGCTGCGCCGCATGGCCCGCCTGGGTCTCCCCAGTGCCCTGGAACGGCTGGCAATGCGCTTCGGGCAGATCGTGTACTTCGGGCTGATCCTGTGGCTGGGCACGGAGGTGTGCGCCGCCCACACCCTGAGCGGCAACTTCACGCTGTTCGCCTCGGTCGCTGGGACGGAACTGGCGGCGGCCACCAGTGTGCGGGTCGGCCAGCGGCTGGGCGCGGGAGAGGAGAGGGAGGCACGGCGTTACGCCTGGGCAGGCGTGCGGCTGTCCTCCGCCCTGATGACGGGCCTGGCGCTCCTTGCCTGGATCGCGTCGTTCCGGGGTGCGAGCCTGTTCACGGGGAATGCGCGGGTGGTGGCCCTGATCGTGCTGGCTCTGGGCATCGACGTGCTCACCCAACCCGCAACGGGGGTGATGACGGCCCTGACCGCGACCCTTCAGGCGGGCGGCGACCCGCGCTTTCCCATGTGGACGACGCTGGTGGGCATCTGGGGGATACGGACACTGGGCGTGTACCTGCTGGGCGTCCAACTCGGCTGGGGCCTGGCGGGCGTGTGGCTGGCGACCCTGCTCGACAATTACCTGCGCGCCGCCGTGCTGTGGTGTCGCTACAGGTCGGGGCGTTGGGTCCGGGAGCTGTAATGCGTCGGGCCGAGGTTGACCCCGGATGCTGACAGAGGGGGTGAGCCCTGAGCGTGTGTTTCCGCGTCGCTGCTGGCGTGCCCCCGCATTGCGCGACATCTTGGCGAGGTTTTGGGGGGTGCGACCCGACGCGCTGAGCAGGCCCAGGGTGATGTCGAGGTCCTCGCTGAAGCGGGTAACGGCAGCGTACCCTTTGGAGAGGCTGGTCCCTCCCTTGAACGCCATCGGGACCTCGCTCCCACCCAGCGCGAAGGTCTGGGCGAGCGCCCACACCAACCACAATGCTGTCCTTGGTCAAGCGGGAGATCGCTTGGTCGATACTCGCGCGCGTGCCGTAAAGCAGCAGTTCCGTCGGTAAGAATGGCTCGCCTTCAGGTTGCCGCTCCACGAATTGGCGCACCTCCGTGCTGGCCTTCGCTTTCACAAGAATGATAAATAGGTTACAAACTTAGCCGTCGTCCGGTCCAGCCTCGGGAGCAGGAGCGGCGGTGAGGCACAACGGTCTCCCCGGTCGGCGGTGACCCGGGTGCAGGGTTGCGATCAACAACGTCAGCACACTCCCCCAGACCACCCAGTCGCCGTACCGCACGAAGGGGGTGCGGGTCGCCGAGACGTCGAAGGCGACCCGGTAGGCGCCCCGCTCCCCCCGGGGCGCACGGAACCGGACCCGGCCCCAGGGGTCGATCACCGCGCTCACCCCGTCGTTCCCGGCGCGCAGCAGGAACCGCCGGGTCTCGATGGCGCGCAGGCGGCCCATCTGGAAGTGCTGCTCGGCCCCCGCTCCCCGGCCGAACCACGCGTCGTTGGAGATCACGACGAGCAGGTTCGCCCCGGCCCGCACGGCCTGGCGGCTGAGAGACCCGAACACCGACTCGTAGCAGATGCTCACCCCCGCCCGCAGGTCCCGCAAGAGCAGCACGTTCAGGAGCCTTCCGGGGGTCAGGCTGGTGGAGCCGGCCATCCCCAGGCTCCTGAGCACGGGGGTGTAGAGAACCCCCAGCACGCCCGAGAAGGGCAGGCTCTCCCCGAACGGCACCAGGACGCGTTTGTCCTGCCGACCCGTGACGCCGCCGTCCACGCCGTAGGCGCTGTTGCGCGCCTGACCGGGCACGTCGCCCGGGGCGCCGAGCAGCAGGGGCACCCCCAGCCCCCGCAGGGCGGGCAGCGCCCCCGGGTCGGAGGCGGGCAGCGGACTCGCCGTCTCCGGCCACACGGCCAGGTCCGCCGCCCCCGGGCGCAGGGCGCCCCGCGTCAGGTCGAGGTAGACCCGGAACTCGTCGAGGGTACGCCCCCGGGCCTTGAGGCGCGGATCGATGGCTCCCTGCACGAGCACGGCGGTGCGGGGAGCGGGCGCAAGGGGGGGCGTGACCTGTCGTCCCCACACGAGGCCGGCGCCCCAGACGGCCAGCCCGGCCAGGAGGACCGGGGGCCGCCCGCCGCCGGGGCTGGCCAGGACGCTGGCGGTCCCGGTCACCAGCAGCGTCAGGAGCGAGACCCCGCCGACGCTGGCGAGCTGGGCCAGCGGGGTCTGGGTCAGGGCGTACCCCGGCGCGCCCCACGGAAAGGCCAGGGGACCCTGGGTGCGCAGCGCCTCGAGCAGGACCCAGGCGAAGGGCAGGGCGAGCAGGGTGCGGGGCCCGAAGGCCACCCGGGTGAGGGCCAGGGGGGCGGCCCAGGTCAGCGCCGCGGCGGGCAGGACGAGCACGGTGAGGAGCCCGCCCAGCGGCCCCAGCACGTCCGCCATGCTGGCGGGCAGCCAGGCGAGGTGCGCGCTGAAAAAGGCCAGGGCGAACACGAACGCGTGACCGAGGGCCGCTCGCCCCCCCGCACTGCGCGCCAGGCGGCGGTGGAGCACGGCCAGCGGCAGCGGCGCGAGCACGGCCAGCGGCGACGGCAGGAACAGCAGGCCCAACACCACGCCGCCCAGCGCGTCTCCCAGCCAGGGGGGCAGGGGCGCTGGGTTGAGGCGGGCTCGCCAGGCACGGAAGGTGACGCGCTCGTTCACGGGCCGCACGCTACGGCAGTCCTGTTCAGGTGCGGTAAAGCTTTACACGACGCAAACACACCCCGCCTAAGCTCCCGGTGGAGGAACCTGACATGCCTACCTGCCCCCCTGCCCTCTTGTTGTCCGCAGTTCCGGGGTCCGCGTGACCTCGCCACGTCCGCGCCGGGGACGGTCGGGCGCCTGGCTGGCGGCGGCCCTGCTGCTCGCCACCGTGCTGGGGGCGGCCTGGCTCGCCCGTTCCATGTCGGACCGGGGCCTCACCGGCAATCCGGCCATGAACCCCGGCATGCCCGGGATGAGTCAACAGAACATGCCCGGTATGGGCGGCGCCCCCGCACCCGCCACCCCCTGAGTCCGCAGACCCCCGGCACCCCCCTGTCCTGTTGGAGAAAGACCCTTCACCCGTGCCCCACCCCCTGTTTCACGCCAGTGACTTCCACCTAAAACGCCGCGCGGCCAGCCTCGCCATTGCCGCCCTGCTGGCCTTCGCCTCCCTCGCGGTGGCCCTGGCCGGGGTCATCATACCGGCCCGTCCCGCGCCCGCCTCGGTGGCGGCGCCCCCCCGGGGGGAGCTGCGCAGCGCCGACGGGCGGGTGCTCGCTGGGGGCGACCTGCCCCGGCGTGTCTACCCGCTGGGCCCCCTCGCCGCGCCGGTGATCGGCTTCGTCGGCGCCTCCGGCGGCCTCGAGGGGCTTGAGCGGGCCAGCGACCCCCAGCTGCGGCGCGGCGAGGACCTGACCCTCACCCTGGACACCCGCGTGCAGGCGGCGGCCGAGAGCATCCTCACCGAGGCCCTGGAGCGCACCGACGCCGAGTACGCTTCCGCCGC
This sequence comes from Deinococcus aetherius, assembly GCF_025997855.1. NCBI lineage: Bacteria > Thermotogati > Deinococcota > Deinococci > Deinococcales > Deinococcaceae > Deinococcus > Deinococcus aetherius. The sequence continues at coordinate 73,364 of NZ_AP026563.1, read as the reverse complement.
CGTGCTGGACACCCGCTCGGGTGACCTGCTCGCCCTCGCCTCGGTGCCCGGGTTCGATCCGAACGCCTGGCGGGCGACGCCGCCGGACCGCTGGCGCAACCGGGCCGTCCTCGACGAGTACGAGCCGGGCAGCGTCGTCAAGGCCCTCACGGTGGCCGCGCTCCTGAACGAGGGCCGCACCACCCCCGACACCCAGTACGACACGCCGATGTGGCGCCGCTTCGCGGGGGCGACCATCAACGACATCGTGGCGCACCCCCCGACCCTCAAGACCCGCCAGATTCTGCGCTACTCCAGCAACGTCGGCATGACCCGGCTGGTGGAGGGGGTGCCCGCCGAGCTGCTGCACCGGTACTTCACCGCGTACGGCTTCGGCCGGCCCGTCCGGCTGGGTCTGCCCGCCGGGGACGGCCTGTTGCGGGACCCGGCCGACTGGAGCCCGCTGACCCAGGCCACCCAGTCCTTCGGGCAGGGCCTGACCGTCACTACCCTGCAACTCGCCGTGGCTTTCAACGTGCTCGCGAACGACGGGCGGTACGTCACGCCGCGGATCCTCGCAGGCGCCCCGAGCACCTCCCGGCGAGTCCTGACGCCGCAGACGGCCGCCACCATGCGCGAGCTGCTCCACGGGGTGGTCGACGACGGGATCAAGACGAAAGCGGAGTTGCCCGGCTATCACGTGGGCGGCAAGACCGGCACGGCCCAGGTCGTGGTGGACGGCCGCTACAGCGCCCAGGTGTTCTCCTCCACCTTCGCGGGCTTCCTTCCGGCGGCGAGGCCGCGCTTCACGGTCGCGGTGATGGTGCGCGGCGCGAAGCGGGAATACCAGGGGTCGCAGCTCGCCGCCCCCATCTTCCGGGAGATCAGCTCCACCCTGCTGTCCCTCTACGCCCTGCGTCCGGAGATGGTGCGCCCGCCGACGGCCGAACCGTGACCAGGCGGTCCCCCACCCGGTTCAGGGGAAGTCGCAGCTTCTCCCGCCTGTCGCCACCTTGCCCGGTTGTGGACCGCTTCACAGGCCGTCCCCCCCGAAATCTGTCAGGCTGCGGGCTCATGCGCCCTCTCTCGACCCTGCTGCTCGCCTGCACCAGCCTGGCCGCCGCCGTGAACGTGACGGTTCTGCCGGGCGACACGGTCCCCCGGCTCGCCGCGCGGTACGGCGTTTCCCCGCTGGACCTGCTGCTCGCCAACCCGGGCCTCCAACCGTCGGACCTGCGCGCGGGCCTCAGCGTGACCTTGCCTCCGGGCGCGGTGGGTCTCCCCGTTCCCGTGCCGTCTCCAGTCGCAGCCCCTCCCCCAGCGGTGCCTGCGGGGGAGCCCGTCGTTTCCGGGGGGCCCGTGGCTCCAGCCGGCACCACGACCTGGACCGTTCGGCGGGGGGACACCCTCTCGGCGGTCGCCCGCCAGCATGGGCTGACCCTGGCCGGCCTGCTGGCTCTCAACCCACAGGTGGACCCGGGGCGTCTGCTGATGGTGGGGCGCGTGCTGGTGGTGCCGGTAGGATCAACCCCGGCTGCTGGGGTGGCGCCGGAGGCAACGCCCAGCTTGCCTTCGCCCCTGGCCGCCTCGCCCGCAACTCCGCCCACCAGCGGGGTGCCCGGGGCGACGTCGTCTGCCTCACCTGCGCAGGTCGTCTCGGTGGTTCCCCCGTCTCCCCAGGAACCGGTATCGCCGGGGTCCACGCCTGCCTTCCCCGTACCTCCCACCCCGGTCGTCCCGGCCCCCGGAACCGAGGCCGCACCTCGCCAGGAACTGCCGGTGAGCGGTGCCCGGCTGACGAGTTCCTTCTCCCCGGTGCACCAGGGCATCGACCTGGCCGTCCCGCAGGGAACGCCGATCTATGCGGTGGCGGCGGGTGTGGTGGTGGAGTCGTACTTCGACGCCCGTTCCGGGTGGGGCTGGACGGTGCTGCTCCAACACGAGGGGGGCCTTCGGACGCGCTACAGCCACAACAGCGCGAACGTGGCGCAGGTCGGGGAACAGGTCCAGGCCGGGCAGCTCATCGCCCGGGTCGGCAGCACCGGCCACAGCACCGGGCCGCACGTGGACTACCGGGTGTACGCCGCGGGCGGGGCCATTGACCCGCTGGCCCCGGCGCCAGTCCCCTCGGCCGTGCGCGGATGTCCGGCCACCCAGCTTCTGCCATCGCCCCAGCTTTCCCCCAGTTCTGCCTGGTCACCCTTCCCCTGACCGTTTGAGGGTGGAGGTGCACCGCCCAGTTCACCCGGGATGGAGGCCCGACATGGAATGGCGCCGGTGAAGGACCATCTCCACCCCCTGCGTCATATGGTGCCCCTCGTTCACGTCGGCTCGCTTCCTTCAAATGCCCGGCGGGTGGATGACGGGAGCCGTCGTTGGTCAAATCGCGTCCAGGAGGCTGTGCAGAACAGGCCGCACGCGCCCGGCGAGCAGGTCAATGCCCAACGGCGCGGTGGTGTCCTCGCCGCTCAGCCGTTCGACTTCTGCGGTGCACCACTTCCGAAGCTCATCGGAGAGCACTCCCGCACGGGCCAGAAGCCTCGGGACCGTGGCGAGAGCCGATGGATGACGGTCCGTCGTCAACCAGGTGGCCAAGGCCGCGCCAAACGCCGGGTCGTGTCGCAAGCGCCGGACCAGCGGGGGCACGATGCTTTCGGAAGCGATCTTGGGAACCGACGCGCAGTGTTCGAACGTGGCTTTGAGCGCCTCGATCAGTTTCTCCGGCGTGGAGTGCAGGCCAGCCAGACGAAAGTAGAGAGGATATGACGCGCTCGCCTTGTTGGCTGCGTACCAGTCGTATGCCTCCCTGACGACAAGGCTGTCCGGCCAACCTTCCGTCAGGGCCATCAGAACGTCCTCCCGGGGAGGCATCTCGCCAAGCGCCGTGGTGAGACGTTCCGGCACCGGGCCGCTTCCTCCAAAGTGCTTCCCCAGCAACTGGGCCGCTGCAAGGGGAGTGTCTCGGTAAGAATTTTCCTCCTCGAGCGCATCCAGGCACGCCTCCAGCAGGAGCCCACTCCCGGGAAGTACCCGCCCCAGGAACTGCAAGATGGCCGGGGAACGCCTGAGCGAGCGGTGCTGTTCTATAACCTGCAACAGTTGCCGGCTCATCAGGGGGGACCCTTCCGCGTATGCCGCCAGGGCGGCAAGGCTTGAGACACGGACTGCGTTCTCCTCGCGACCCTTGAAGAGGGCCGGACCCACGACTTCACGGACCTCCTCCCAGTGCTGCGCGACCGTGGCCACAAAATTTCCGGCGGTATCGAAAGAGGTCTCCAACAGGGGATGGATCCATTCCGTGATCCTGCGACCATGAACCTCGGCGGTGACTGCACCGAGTTCGCCGAGGGTAAGTAACCCGGCGATGCCCGCCTGTAGACCGGTATTGCCTCCTATGCCGGGCGTACTCGCGTCCCGCACGAAGAGCTCGACGATGGGCGTCAGCTCGCGCCCTTCCGCCCGGGCGCGAAGGGCCAGGCTGATGGCGCACTGCACGCGCGTCTCCGGATCGCCTTCTTCGTTGTGCGCCTCCAGCAGGCCCAGCACTTCCTGCGGGTCGCCCCAGCGCTGCCGGAGCTTGGAAGCGATGACGAACCGTGAACCGGGGTCGAGCGGCATCGACCGGTCCCGCACCGCCTGCCGAATGGCCGCGTCGTGCCGCAGGTGATAGGCCACGGAGCCTGCCCACTCCGCGCCCTCCTCTAAAAGCTGCCGGGCGTATTCCAGCATGCGCGGCTCCTGGGGGAAGAACTGCAACACGTGATCGAGCCCGCCGTACCCCAGCCCACGCGGCCTGCCCAGGTGGGGGAAGGCGGCATCGAGCATGGCCGGACCAACCTCGCCCACCCCGACCTTGGCCAGTCCGCTGAGCACGAAGTCGGGCCGGGCGCACTCTGGGTCGCGCAGCAAGGGCAGAAGCCGCTGACGAGCGGCGTCGGCGTCACGCATGATGTCGGGAATGAGGAACCCGATACTGGCGGCCACGTCGTCCGGTCCGGTGGCGAGCGCCAGGAGTCGGGGGGCCACCTCCGGGTCATCCATGCCCCAGCCCTCCAGCAGGGCGTGGACCGGCCAGTGTCGGAACCCGTCATCAAGACTGCCGAGCAACTTCGTCTTGGCGAGAGCGGTCCGGCGGACCAGGGACGCGAAGAACAGATCGCGCTCCCCCAAATCGCCGCCCTCTAGGCGGGCGTCGATGGCCAGCATGACGGCGGGAGCATCACGAAAATGGCGGAGCAGCAGTGGCCACGCGTTGCTCACGCCCAGGAACGGAGGTTTCTCTCCACGAATCTCTTTGCCGACTGCACCCAGCACTTGAGGATCAGAAGAAAAGCCCCTCAGCAGCACCTGCCAATTCAACTCTCTGTCCATTCCGGCCTGGGAACCGCCAGGCAGGCAGGCCTCTCTCACTCTCGGGTCCCCTGGCCACCCCTGCACTAGAACGTCAACCACCAGATCGCGGAGTGTGTAAGAGATTCCTCCCCCGTATCCGCGAAAGGACAATGTATCGTTCAACTGCATGTCGGTGAGTCGACCCTGTTTGGCCAGACCGGTATAGGCGAGGAGGCGATGTTCGGGATGGGGTGAGGCGGCGTGATGGTCAAGCATCTCCGAGAGGTCTAGGGCCTCCGGCCACCCGAGGACGAGCGCGTGAAGGGCGCCCGCCTGGGCCTCGACCGAGTGGGCCTGCCGTGCGACGCGCGCGAGCTGCTCGAACAGCCCAGGCTGTTGGTTCCCCAGCGCAGCCAGAGCTTTGGCGGCAGCGATCCGCTCCGAGGCCTCCTCTTCATGCAACCCCTGGAAAAGCAGTGCGACGGTTTCCTCTTCCAAGGGCCACGTGCCCATGGCCTCGAGTGCGCTTGAACGGTAGCGCAGGCGCTCGGGGAACCAACGGCGAAGCCGCTCGTGCACCAGATCTCGCACCTTGGCGGATTGCAGACCATCAAGCGCGTGGCCCAGGAGCCGTTCACGCTGCGGCACCCACGTCTCTCGCTCGATGGCCGCGAGCGTGTCGTGCGCAAGCTCCTGCGCCACTGCTGGCGGAACTGGGAATTCCCCGAACGCGGCCTCCGCCAGCAGGTGGGCCAGGTGTTGCCGCTGCGCGACGGTGCCACCCGGGGCGCGCAGCACGTCCAGAAGCTTCCGTGCCTGTTGCGGAAGCCGCGTAAAGTGCAGCGTGCCCAGCAAGACCTCACGCCACTGGGCGTCGAGGCGGCGCGACCGGACGACCTCCAGCTGGTCGTCCAGCCGTGAGAGGTACCCGGCGGCCAGGAATTCCTGCAACGAACGGTGGAAGAAGCCCGCCTCGTGCGGCGACCGCCCCACGAGCAGCCCCGAGTTGGTCTCCCCGACGGCGACGAGGCGCGCCGCAGACGTGCGGGCCTCGCGCCGCCCGAGGCCCAGGCCCACCTCATCGTCCTGCAGATACGCGGCGACCACCTCGCTGGCGGTGTCGATGGAAATCACGCCCTCGGGGTGGGCACAGTGCATCTCATACGCGAGGCGCTCCAAGGCCTGCCGCGTTTCCAGCGGGGAGAGGGAGTGGTCGTCGTCCCCCATCGCCGCGGCCCGCCGCCGACGCCGGGGGTGCGCCTCCAGGAGGTGCTTGACCACCTCCTCGTACACCCGGAAGCGGCTGCGCGGCAGGGCGACCTCCGCGCGGCGCAGGGCGACGAGCAGACACAGCAGGAGCGGCACGGCCGCCAGGTGCGCGAGGTCTGGTGAGTCGCGCAACTCCTCGAAAAAGGCCTCGACCTCCGCCGCCGTCCGCCGCACGACCGCGTCATCACCCAGGTCCTCGTCCGCGTTTCTCAGCTGGTGGGCGAACCAGATTTCGGCCAGGCGGCGCTGCTGTGCCTCGGAGAGGTCGGCGATGTGCCCGTCCGCCCAGCCGCTCAGCTTGGCCTTGAATAACTTGTAACCGTCCGGGCGACTGGAGAGCAGCACCGGCACCCCGCGTTGTTGCACGAACACCCGCAGCCGGTCGAGCGCGAGCTCACCGTAGTCCGAACGCACGTACTCGTCCAGGCCATCGACGACGAGGAGCAGGCGCCCGTCGTCCAGGGCCCGGTCGATGAGCGGCGCGAGGTCCTGGGCGTTGAAAGCGCGCAACCACTGCCCCATCACCTCGTGCAGAGAGATGGTGCCCTCGCCTTCGAACGAGATCACGCGCGTCCAGAAGGCGAAGGGGACCCACACCGGGAGGTGCTGACCCCACCGGCCCGCCACCTGTCCCAGTTCTGGCGCGTCGTCGAGCAGGTCGAGGGTCACGAAACGCAGCAATGTGCTCTTTCCGGAGCCAGGACCGCCGAGGATTACATGGGCGTCGTGCTCGACCAGCCAGCCCTCCAGTCCCCGCCGCCGGGTGTCGGCGGAGGGACGCACGGTGCGGACCTCCCGGCGGCGCCGCCGCGCCTCAGGGCTGTGTTCGGTCTCGGGTTCTTCCTCGTCAGGACGGGGGGGCCGCGAGGCCGGAAGACTTCCGGGCGGCGCGTCGAGAATGTCCGGCAGGATAAACCGTTCGCGCAAGGACGGCGCGTGGACACGGCCGGCGTCGGTCAGGGCCACGCCGGAGTCATGTTGCTCGAACACTGACGCGTAAAACGACCGGAGCCCCTGGCGCAACTGCAAGAAGTTGGGGGCGTCGAGACGATCTCCCAGCGCCCGCGCCGCGTCCTCACCGCAAAAGGCCTCGACCCAGGGGCGCCCGAAGAAATCGTCCACGACCTCGGGCGCCTGCTTGAGCAGGTGGTTGAGTTCGTCCGCGTCCCAACGGAGGAGCTGGATGTGGTGGGCCTCCAGCACCCCTGTTGTTCGCGGAACATGTCGTCCCGCTGCTTCCCCCGCAGGCTTTCCATCGTGCACAGCACGAAGGCGGAGGTGCGGTCACGCCCCACGAACCCGTCCTCCTCCAGGAACTTCTCGACGGCCGCCTTGATCCTCGCGGGGCCGAAGTCCTCGACGCGTTTGCACTGGTACACCACGTACTGTTCGCCGTCGAGTTCGCGCGCGTACAGGTCGATGCCCGCCTGCGCGTCGCCCTGCTCACCGTACAGGCGGCAGCCCTCCACCGCGGCGTCCCGCTGGGCGAGGCACAGGCACAGCCGTTCAAAATCCTGCCAACTCAGCTCGTGGTACGGCAGCTCCTGCAGGCGGGTATGGACGGGTGGGTTCATGGCCCGCCCGACCGGCTGGGAGAGCCAGGTGGGCAGGGGCGCGAGGGCTTGGGGCGCGGCGGGCAGGGTCACGTCCTTCACGATAGCTGCCGGACAAACCCCCGGTGGAGGACTTCGACCGTCGCCAGCTCACCCGGAACGCCCCAGGTCACCGTCTCAGTGTGTGGCGTGGAGGGCGGCTCCAGGCTCCGCTTCCGCAACGTTCGTCTTGAGGGATACCCACGAACAGGTGGAGGTCGGGTTCGTGACCTTGATCCACGCCCTCCACCTCGCTCTGGAAAGAGCCTGAGATAAGCGGCGGACGATGCTCACCTGCGGGAGCAGAGCGGGAAGCCCGGCGCGCATCTGTCCCAACGAAGGCTCAAACGCGGGCCCTGCTCGCCCGACGCGTTCTTTACAGGTTTTTTACAGGCCCCCGGCAAGATAGGCCATGCCGATGCGACCGCTTCCCCTGTTTTCGCTGGCTCTTTGCGCGCTTGCCGGGTCGGCGTCCGCCCTGCCCGCGAGCGTCACCCTGAAGAACATCCGCCATCAGTACCAGGGCCCGGACAACTGTGCCCCGGTGACGGCGCTGACGGTCCTGGGGTACTACGGCACCCGGGTCAGCCAGGTGCAGGTCGCGAATGCCATGAAGGACTACCCCGGCGACCCGCAGGTCACCAGCCTGGAACTGGCCGCCTACCTGGGCCGCTTCGGGCTGCGCAGCGTCATCCGCTATGCGGGGGACGCCGAGGTGCTGCGCGAGCTGGTCTCCCGCGGCTTTCCGGTGGTGGTGCAGCAGCGCCTGCGGGCGGGCAGCAACGTGGCGCACTTCCGCACCGTGTACGGGTACAGCCGGGGCCGCTTCCTGGTGAGCGACCCCATCCGGGGCCCCTCGCTCAGCCTCACCACGGCGGAGGTGCAGGACCTGTGGCGGTACTACAACGGCGAGTACCTGGTCGCGTATCCGCCCGGGAAGGAGGCGCGGGTGCGGGCGGCCCTGGGCGAGGACTTCGGCGTGGCCGCCAACTGGCGGCACGCCAAACTCCACGGGGAGCAGGACGTGAAGACGCGCCCGAACGACCCCTATGCCTGGTGGGGCCTGGCCAAGGCGAATCTCCGGCTGGGGAACGTCGCGGCGGCCTCGGACAACTTCGACCGGGCGGTGGCGCTGGGCGTGCCGACCCTGTACCTCCTGTATCGCCAGGAGGCCTTCGAGGCATGGACCCGGGCGGGCAAGCACCGCAAGACCCTGAACCTAACCCGGCGGGCCCTGAGGGCCTACCCACGGAGCAAGGAACTGCTGCATTTCGAGAAGGTCGCCAGCCGCGCGCTCGGGGCGTAGGGGTGCGTCACGGCGAGGTGGGGCGGTGCAGGGGAATGTCGGACCATCCTGGCCGTGCATCGTGACCCCGGGGACGCCGCTCCGCCGCCGCGTGCCCTCTCCGGCCAAACGCCGGTCCCGCCCGGGGTGGACTGGTGCCCTCCCAGCCCTCATCTCCGGGCGGTACAACCAGGCCGCACCATTCACCTGCTTTCCGGGAGAAGCCATGAACATTCGCGCTGCCGTCTGCCTCACTGTCCTGACCCTCCTCGGCGCCGCCCTCGCGGGTGGCGGTGGGCCGGCGGCCCGCCCCGGCCCACCGGCCCCCAACTTCGTGCTGCGCGCGGTGGGCGGGGAGACCGTCCGTCTCTCCGACCTGCGGGGCAAGGCGGTCATCGTGCTGTTCGGGGACGTCCACTGCGCGGTCTGCCGGGCGAACGACCGGTTGTTGCGCCTGTACCAGTACCAGTACGTGGACCGTGACCTGGCGGTGCTGAGCCTCCACGCGCACGTGACCCCGGCAGAATTGGCCCGCTACGACGCGCAGTTCCTCTTCGGGGTGCTCACCGGGCGGGACCCGGGCGACGTGGTCGCGCACGAGTACCGGGCCACGCTGCCCACCACGGTCTTCATCGACCGGCGTGGCCGCATTCAGCGGGTCGTGCACGGCCGCCTCGACGAGCGCGAGCTGGTGCGCGACCTCCAGGCCCTGTTGTAGTCCCCCACCCGGGGGACAGGAGGATGAATGGGCTTCTCGTTCCCCAGAGAACTGGCCCGGCTTCAGCCGGACGTGAGGCCAGCCCCCGACCATGTGGCAAGCAGGGCCGCGTGGACCCCCTGAGCGCTCCCGCGACCAGGGAGGCGGGCGATCCGCCGCGGGTGTCCGGGACCAGGGCGAGGCGTTGACCCCGGCGAAGACCGCGCCGGATGCGCGCCCCGCCCGGATGGTCGAACTCGACGTGTACCGTGGCGTGATCATCCTCGCGGTGGTGCTGCACCACCTGACGGGTCTGGCGCTGCGTCACGCGGCGGCGGGCTCCTCTCTGCGCGAGGGCCTGATGGTCCTCAACCGCAGCTCGCACTTCGTGGTGCCGGCGTTCCTCTTCCTCACGGCCCTGGTCCTGACCCGGTCCGCCCTGCGCCGCTTCCACCTCGGGACCTACGTCCGGTCACGCTTCCAAAAGGTCCTGGTGCCATACCTCTTCTGGACGGTCGCCTACGTCGGCTTCCGCGTGCTCACGGGCCAGGACCCACCGGCGGTCCTCGGGGACCTGGACCGTTGGCGGGTCTGGCTCCAGTACGGGAAGGGGTACTTCCACCTGTACTTCCTCCTGATCGCCCTGCAGTTCTCCCTGATCCTGCCGCTCTTGCTGCCCCTCTTCCGCCGCAGGCCGCGCTTCTCGTGGGTGCTGGCCGGAGCCGGCGGGCTGCAACTGCTGGTGTACCTGCTCAACCGCGCGGGCGTGCTCCACTTCCGCTTCCCGGCAACGATGGTCTTGTGGTACGTGCCGGTGCTCGCGCTGGGGATGTCCTTCGGGTCCCAGGACATGCCGTTCGAGCGCTTCTGGCACCGCTGGCGCCTCTGGATCGTCGCGGCCACGCTCCTCACGTTCGCCTGGTACGTGCCCCTGTCGGTGGCCCTGCTTCAGGGCGCGCCCGTCAGTTCCGCAGCCTACAGCCTCGCCAACTGGTCCTACACGACGGCCGCCTCGCTGGCCCTGCTGGGGCTCGCGCGCGCCCTCACCCGGGGCCCCGGCTGGCTGATGCGGACGCTCACGTCCCTGGGCACGGTGAGCCTGCAGGTGTACCTGCTGCACCCGGCCGTCTTGCTGTACCTGGAACGCCTGGGCTTCCCGGGGAACCCGGCCCAGTTCGTGCTTGTGCTCGTGGCGTACGGACTCCTGGCGCTCGCCGTGCCGCTCGCCGTGGCACGCCTCCTCGCCGGGACGCAGGTGGCGCAGTGGGTGTTCGGCCGTTGACCGCCGGAGCAGGGGCGAGCGTGGAGGAGCGCCACCCGCGAGGCCCGCGTCCAGGGCCGGCTTTACAGAACCCGAACAAGGGCCGGGTAGGGTGCGGTGGCCCCCGGAGGTCCTGTCCGGCACCCCCTCGCTGTCCCCCTCGCCCTCGTGAAAGGTGAACGACCATGCCCCACCCCTTGCGCCTCGCCCTGCTGCTCGCCGGCGTGACTGCGGCCCCGGCCGCGCAGGCCCGGCTCGCCCAGACGGACGCCGCTCCCCTCTCCATCGAGCGGATGCGGGCGCGCGCCTACCCGGGCAGCGCCCTCACCACCCGCCAGACGCTCCGCCCGGGCGCGGGCTACCAGCGGCGCGTGGTGTCCTACCTCTCGGACGGGATGCGCATCAACGCCCTGCTCACCGTTCCCAACGGTACGCCGCCCAGGGGGGGCTGGCCCGCCATCGTGTTCAACCACGGGTACATCCCCCCGCAGCAGTACCGGACCACCGAGCGGTACGTCGCCTACGTCGACGCCTTCGCCCGCGCCGGGTTCGTCGTCCTCAAGCCCGATTACCGGGGCCACGGCAGTTCGCAGGGAGAGCCCGCGGCGGCGGCCTACTGGTCTCCGGAGTACACCGTCGACGTGCTCAACGCCTTTTCCTCCCTCCAGAAATTGAAGGGCGTGAATCCCGGGCGCATCGGGATGTGGGGCCACTCGATGGGTGGGCACATCACCCTACGCGCCATGGTCATCAACCCCGAGATCAAGGCCGGCAACATCTGGGCGGGCGTCGTCGGCCCGTACAGCCTGATCTTCCAGGACCTCCCCCGCTGGGGCGGTGGCTCCGGGGGAAATGACCCCCGCGCCCAGATGCTCGCGAGGTACGGCACGCCGGACCGCAACCCGGCCCTCTACCGGTCGATCTCCCCGAACTCCTTTCTGGCGGACCTCAAGGGGCGCCCCCTCCAGCTTCACCACGGCACCGGGGACACGCACGTCCCCATCAGCTTCTCCCAGGCGCCCGCGAGGGGCCTCAAAGCCGCGGGGCAGCCCTCCACGTTCTTCTCCTACCCGGGGGACGACCACAATCTCAGCCGGAACCTGGGCGTGGCCCTCAGGCGGTCGGTGGAATTCTTCAAGAACACCCTGTAGGGTCAGAGGGTCCGGCCACGCACACGTGCTGGTGTGCGTGGCCGGACCTGCTCTGACCCGCTGACTGGGGCCGCCCAAACCCTGTGGCAGCCGGGCCCTCCTATCGAAGGCCGCCCACCAGAAGGACCGTGGTCGGCGACCAGTTCACGGACGCTCCCGGTCAACTGTGCTCGAAGGTTCGCGTGCCCTGTTGAGGAAGGATTGTGTCTGACAGACGCGGCATCACGCGTTGTCTATTTCCACACCGACCAAACAGCAGAACACCGAATGCCGACCGGAGGTCCCGAGATGAAGACCAAGACGAGCCGTTCCGCCGTCCTCGTCTCCAGCATCAGCTCCTGCTCGTCGCGTGCGGGAAAACCCCGCCGGCAGCCGAGACGGCCACGTCTCCGGGTGCGGAGACCACCTCGGTGCGAACGTCCGCCCCCGTCACCAACACGCCCTGGCGGGCCGAGAGTGACGTCAGCGCTGCCCGGGTCAAGGCACAGCGGCTGAACCTCAAGCTCACGCCGGAGTACGTGCCGCTCGGGCGGCGCTCCCTGGAGTCGCTGCGGAACAAGGCGGCGGACGCGTTCAACATCGCCTCCATGTCGCAGACCATTCGGCACCACCCGTACGCCAGCTCCATCTCCGAGGCCGAGGTGCGGAGCGGCCAGCGTCCCGAGGCCCGGCAGGCCGCGCAGATGATCACTGAGCGGCACACCCAGCGGAGCAACCAGCTGCGGACCTGGCTCCAGCAGTGGTCCAACATCGACCCCGTGCGCGAGGAGCAACGGCTGGTGGGTCTCGACCTCGCCCCCCTCTTCCAGCTCACCCGCGACGAGACCCTGGTGGGGCGCCTCGTGGAAAGTGACCGGGCCTGGCGCGAGGGCAGCGTCCGCAGGCACGAGCGGATCATCGCCTCGCAGATCGCCGTCCTCATGGCCATACGCCCGGAACTCAGGGACTTCGCGCTGAATGTCGTGCAGAGTCGGCCGGTGCAGCGCGCCCAGTTCCAGGCCTGGCTGATGCTGTGGTACGGCCAGACCATCGAGACGCCCGCCTCCTGACCACGCTACGGTCGGCGGCCGGGTCGGGAAAGGTGGACCTCAACCGGCACAGGGAGCAGCCCGCCCCCTGTGCTTTCTGACGTGTCCCGGCCCGGCAACACGATCTTTACACGCCTGCCGGACAATCGGCCGGGTGCCTTACCTCGCACAGCCGGGGGCGGTGAACCCTCCCGGGCAACGCGGACGGCCCGGGGAGGCCCGGCCGTTCAGGCCCCAGGAGGACCACCTTGACCCCTCAGGACTGCCCGCCCATGCCCAGCCTGTTTCCCCCGGACGCCCGGCTGCCCTTCCTCCCCGGCGGCGGGACCGCCGGGGCATCCCGGGCCGCGTCCCAGCGTTCGTCCCGTCTCCACCGGGAGTGCCCGTGAACATCGGGCCGGACGCCCTGAAGCTCGGCCCGCTGGTGCTCGGCTGGTCGCAACTCACCCTGGTGCTCGGCCTGCTGGCCTGGTCCTCCCTGGCGCGCTTCCGGGGCGCGATGGAAGCCGCGGTCGTGGCCCTGGTCACCGCCCGCCTCTGGGCGAACCTCCCCGGCCTCTTCGGACAGCTCGGTCAGTCGCCCGGCGCCGGGCTGCTCGAACTGCTCGACGTCCGGCGTGGGGGCTGGGCGTGGGGGCCAGGCCTCGCGGCGGGCCTGCTGGCCCTGTGGCTGCCCCGCCGGCGCCTGCCGGACCGGCTGGCCCTCCCGCTGCTCGTCACGGTCCTGGCGGGCGTGCTGCCCCTGCTGCTCAAGCCCACTCCCGGGGTGCAGACCTTCCCGGCAGTGCCCTTCCCGCGCCTCGCGGGCGACGCGGTCTCGCGCCCTGCCGCGCTGCCCCGCCCGGGCGTCGTGAACCTCTGGGCCACCTGGTGCCCGCCCTGCCGGGCCGAGATGCCGCTCCTGATGCGCGCTGTCCAGGCGGGTGAACCCGTGGTGCTGCTGAACGTCGGCGAGCCGGCCGGTCGGGTGGGGGCGTTCCTGCGCACCTACCCGGCGACGAACGCCACCTGGCTGGGCGGTGAGGCCGTCACCGGCACCCTGCGGGTCAGCGGCTTTCCCACCACCTTCGCGGTGAATGCCCAGGGCCGCATCGTCGCGCGGCACCTCGGCCCCCTGAGCAGCGCTCAGCTGCAAGCCCTGATCCGGCAGGCGAAGGAAACGCGCTGAGGGGCCCACTGCCCCTGCCGCCCGCATTTCCGAACGACCTACACCGAAGAGACTCACTCCTCCTGGGGTGCCCCGGTTTCTCGTTTCTCCTCACCGCCCCGCTTCACCATCGGCCGTCCCGTGATCCTTACACTCAAGGCACGCTCACCAGCCAAGGCCCTCATCCTGCCCCTCAAGGGGTGAGACCACGTTCACAACGGGTGCGCCCCTCTCGTCCCAGGAGCAGGAGGACCTATGTTCATCAAGACCGCACCGCTCGCCGCCCTGACCCTCGCGCTCGTCGCCTGCTCGCCCGGTCCCGTCCCCCCGGCGCAGCCCGTCACCCTCCAGTTCCTCGACGTCTCGGACTGGCACGCGCAACTCGACCCGCTGAGTGTAGGCAGCGGCGCGAGCGCCTACCAGGTGGGCGGCGCGGCGGTACTCAGCGCGTATTTCAAGCAGGACCGCGCGGCCAACCCCAACACCCTCACCCTGACGGGGGGAGACGCGTACGGGGCGTCCCCGCCCCTGTCGGGCTTCTTCGGCGAGGTGCCCGCCGTGGAGGCCATGAACGTCATGGGCTTCGACGCGGACACCTTCGGCAACCACAACTTCGACCGGGGCCTCACCTTTCTCCAGAACCTGATCGACCGGGCCAAGTTCTCGTACCTCTCCGCGAATCTGCAACACCTCGACGCGAACCTGAAGAACGTCGCCCCGTACAAGATCTTCACGGTCGGTGAGGTGAAGGTCGCGGTGATCGGGCTGACCAACCCGGAGGCGCCCACCCTGGTCGCGCCGGGCGCCCTCGGCACCCTGCAGGTCACTGACCCCGTCGCTGCCGCGACCCAGGCGCGGGCGGCCGCGCAGGCCCAGGGCGCCCAGGTCTTCGTGGCGATCACGCACCTGGGCGTCACGGGCAAGGATGCGGCCACCCAAGCGGCAACCGGTCCCCTGATCGATTTCGCGGGGAGCGTCCGGGGCTTCGATGTGATCTTCGGCGACCACACCAACGAGCAGTTCAGCGGCTTCGTGGGAGACGCCCTCGTCGTGGAGAACCTTAGCAAGGGGGCGAGTTACGCGAAGGTGAACGTCACCTACGACCTGACCAGCCGCCGGGTGACGGACCGGGTGAACACCTTCGTCGAGCCGCGCATGGACGCCGTCACGCCCGACCCCGCCGTCGAGCAGGTGCTCGCCCCTTACCGTGCCCAGCTCGCCCAGCAGCTCGACCGCCGAGTGGGCGTGGCGACCGATGTCTTTCCCCGTGGCAGCAACATTGAGCGCCTGGGGGAGGTCGCGCTGGGCGACTTGATCGCGGACGCCTTCCGGACACGTTACGGCACCCAGCTTGCCATTCAGAATGGCGGGAGCATCCGCAGTTCCCTGCCCTCCAGCTACGCGCCGCAGGACAAGAACCTGCGACGGCCCACGCCCGGGTACCAGCCGGGGCCGCCCTATGATCTGGTGGCGGGGGACGTGTACTCGGTGTTGCCCTTCGGGAATACGGTGGTCACCCGCACGGTCACCGGGGCGCAACTGTACGCGGCGCTGGCAAATAGCGTCTCGGCCCTGCCCGGGGCGAGCGGACGCTTCCTGCAGATCTCGGGTTTCTCGTTCGCCTACGACGTGAGCAAGGCGGTCGGCTCCCGGATCGTGAGCGTCACCCTGGACGGCGGCACGCCGATTCAAAAGGACGCCACGACCTACACCCTCGCCCTCAGCGACTTCACCAACAGCGGCGGGGACGAGTACACCATGTTCAATGACGGGCAGGGCACGACCCGTGAACCCGACGCGCAGGTCGTGCTGGAGTACATCCAGGGGCTCGGGACGGTCACGCCCACCGTCGGGCAGCGCATCCGGGCCGTCACCGGAACCTGAAGCGGGTCAACTCCAGGAGATCAGAATACCGTCCCAAACGTCATTCTTCCGTGCATCAGAGTGACGAACCGAAGTTGACGGCCCATTGGCGTCACTCCCCGTTCCAACTCTAGTGCGACCCACGCTCGGCGGTAGCCTCCCGAAAAGGAGCCCCGCGGGGAGCTTTCGTCGCAATACTGGGCGCATGGTCCAGCTCAGCGGTGCCCCGTGACTCCCCGCCCCACCTACCCCGTCGTCCTGATCCCACCGCGTCTCCAGCAGGCGCTCGCCTCCAGTCCGGACCTCCCCGCGTTCGACGTCCCCCCGCCGACTGAGGACGCCTTCCCCCCGAACCTCTCCCCCGGTAAGAGTCTCCTGTCCACCTTCTACGGCCTGTTCAGACTCAAAGGGCAGGCGGACACCCTGACCGCCCCCGAACGTCAGGCCGCCAGGGACCGGTACGCCGCCGCCGTGCGTCAGCACGGACAGGCCCGGGCCGAGTTCGAGGCGGCCGAACGCGCCAAGCTCACGCCCGAAGTCCTGCACGCCCACCGGCGGCGGAAGGTGGCCGCCCTGCTGGAGAGCGGCGCCGTGGAGGGGGTCGGGGAGAGCTTCGCCCTGGCCGGTCTAGCGGAGATGCACCTGTTCGAGCAGCTCCAGCGGCACTTTCCGAACCGCATCCTGCGGCGCCGACTGCTGGCGAGCGGTCAGAAGACCTACCACCCCGATTTCCTGTACTTCGATCCCGCCCACCGCTTACGCATGGATATCGAACTCGACGAGCCGTACGGCCTGGGTCACAGGCTGCCCATTCACTTCATGGAGTTCGACGCGAGGGCGCAGGCCTACCGCAGTGGGGACGAGGTCCGGGACGAGGCCTTCCTCGCGGCCTGCTGGCCGGTGATCCGGTTTTCGGAGCAGCAGGCCGTGGAGAACCCGGACGGCTGTGCCCGGGTCGTCGCAGAGGTGGTGGAGCGGTTGACGGGTCAGGGCACCCCTTCCCTGAAGGAGGTCTTGCCCGTCTCGGCGCACCCACGCTGGACGCGGGAGGAGGCCAACGTAATGGCCGCCGGGGACACCCGCCTCCACCTCACCGCCCACGTCAAACGGGTCGACGAGAAGCCCGCCCCGAAACCGCAGCGGGTGTTCGTCCCTTCCGAGTACCAGCAGCGGATCTTCGACTTCTTGGAGTTCGAGGATGGGCACGGGCTCGTTATCGCGGTCGCCGGGAGCGGCAAGAGCACCACCCTGCTGGAGAGCGTGAAGGTCATCAAACGCGGTGATGCCCGCGCCCGGATCGCGGTGCTGGCCTTCAACCGCAGCATCCGGCATGAGCTGGAGACGAAGCTCGGCGAGGCGGGGGTCGACGACGTGGAGACGGCCACCCTGAACGGGTTCGGGATGCGGGTGCTCAACCGGCGCAAACGTGGGATCAAGGTAGATCAGCACAAGGCGGCGGGCATGCTCAACCGGGCGGCCCTGGACGTGTTGGGGACCCGGCTGACTCAGGACGACCTGAAGCGTGTCCGCAACCTCTACGAGAAGTTTCAGAGCTATGTCCACTGCGATCCTTCGGACCCGGACCACTACGCCCGACTGGCCCGGCAGTACAACGTCACGGACGCCGAAGGGCTGCAACCGGTCGTCGCCCGTGCCCTGGACCTGACCGTGGCCACCTACCAAGCCCAGAACCTGATCAGCCTCGACGAGCAGAACTACCTGCCCGTGAGGTTGAACCTGCCCATGCAGCCATACGACTTCGTGTTCGTGGACGAGTGCCAGGACCTGACCCAGACGCAACTGGAGCTGGTGCGGCGGGCCGCCGGGGAAACAGGACGGCTGCTCTTTGTGGGGGATCCCCGGCAGGCCATCATGGGCTTTCGTGGGGCGGACAACAACAGCGTCGAGAACATCAGGCGGCTGCCTAGTCCGCCCCGGGAACTCAAGCTGACCGTCAGCTACCGTTGCCCGAAATCCCATGTCCGGCGAGCGCAGGCCTTGATGCCCGCCATCGAGGCGGCGCCGCACGCCCGGGAGGGGGAGGTCTTCGAGGTGGGCTGGGCACAGGCGTTCGGGTACGTCCGGGAACGGGATCTGCTGTTCTCCCGCAACAACGACCTGGTCGACCTGATCGTGCTGGAACTGCTGTCCCGGGGCCTGACCCTGGATTACGAGGGTCAGGCGGCACTTCGCCCCGACAAGTCGGACCAGGAGGAGGCCCTGGAGAGCGATTCGGGACGGGTCCGCAAGGTGGTGACGGAGCTGCGGAACCTCGCGGCGGGCTTCGTCCCTGCCAGCGCGCCCAGGGCCCGCCCCCCGCTCGGCCCCAGGAACAAACCACTGAAGGTCCTGCCGCCGTGGGTGCTTGGCCGGTTGCACGAGCAGGCGCAGCGCTGGGATGGCGGTGAATTCAGGACCTTCGTGGAGGCGGTGACGGCGCCGGACCCCCGGATGGGCGTGCGGGTGTCCAGTGCCCACCAGGCCAAGGGACTGGAAGCGGACCGGGTCTTCGTGATGGGCTATCCGCTGTTCGCCAAACTGCGGCAGGATCAACAGGAGTGGGAACGGCAGCAGGAGGAGAACCTGAAGTACGTCGCGCTCACGCGCGCCCGGGAGACGCTGTACCTGGTGGGACTGCCCTGAGATCACCCATACAGGACAGTCTCCAGCGAGGACAGGGCCTGAGGTCGGGTCGTCACGCTTGGATTGATGGCTACCACCGTGGCGCTCCTGGGGACCTGCGGCTAGGCGGCGCTCAGCTGTTCTCGCGCCGCCAACGGAGGAAGCCATCGGTCCCGCACCCCGAACGGTCAGGATCACGCCCTCACCGGGTTGGCAGCGCAGGTGGCCCATGGGTACAGCTTCAAAAAGCTCAGTTCAGCGGGAGCCGGAGCCGGGCGCGCAGGTCCTCGATCAGCTGGCCGAGCCGTTCGACCGCGGGCTGAACGTCGTTCATCCGCGCGAGGTCGCTCCACATCTGTTCGCGCCCGGCGCTGCCGCCGATGGCCGCCGTGAACCCGGGGCTGGCCTCCTCGGCGGCGTGCAGCCGTTCTCGCAGGGTCTGGCCCTGCCGCCGGAGGGGCGCCGTGTTGACCGGCGGGTTCGAGCGGTAGTGGCTGAGCGCTTCCCAGGCGTCCCGGACGGCCGCCTCCAGAAGCCGGAGTGTCTCGGGCTCGTCCGGGCGTTGGGCCGTCGCCGCGGGCGCGCCCGGTCTGACCCGTTCGAGGTGATGGTCTTCCCGCACCTGACCGGCGTCCCCGGAGCTGACCTCGAGGAGCGTGGGAACCGGACGGCCCAGCGCCTGGCCGAGCAGGCCGGGAAACGCCGGATCGAGCCACAACTCGTCATAGGCGGCCGTCCCCGACAGCTCGTACGTTTTCCCTGGCCCCGACGGCCCCTGGGTTCGGTGTTGAAACCGCTGCTCGACCAGGCCGTGGTCCCTCAGCACGGCCAGGGCGGCGTGGGCACCCTGTTCATGGTCGCCCAGGGTGTACTGGTGTCCCCCTGCCCGCAACTGCTGCGGGAACTCCGGTTGACTGCAGGCCCGGGTGAGCGTGGCGACCGCGACCGCGACCGTGTCCAGGTCCCGATGCCTCGCGCCCTGCTCGGCGGCCTGGACCACGTCGAGGAAGGGCTGCCAGTCCACGGTCGGCGCCCGCATCTCCACATCCTGGGCGAGGTTGGTCACCAGCTTGTTCAGGGCCCGGACGTCCGTCGCGCTCAGGCCGTTGTGGTTCACGTATGGCGGGGGAAGCTGGGCCGGGCTCAGGCCGGAATGACAGATGGGGGTGACCGGCTTGTTCTGAACCCACAGCGCGCCGAACTCGATGTTCACCCAGGGCCGCCGCAGGGCGGCGGGGCTCAGGATCAGCAGGCCGTACCGGGTGGCCTTGAGGGCGTCCTGAATGGTCCCGTTGAAGTCTGCCCCCATCCGGATGCTGCGGTCATCCGACGACACGAAAATGTTCACCTGGCCGAGAAAGGCCTGGTCGAGCAGCTCCTGGAGCTTGAGGGCGATCTCCTGTTCGGCGCTGAAATGCGAGATGAAAATCAAGGGGCGATCTGAGGGCGTCCGGCGGGCCATGCCTTCAGTATCCCGCCTCACTCCGGGCGGCGGGGCGGACCCCAATCCGGGAGCGGCCGAGAGGAGCACGCTGGGGTGGAGAGGTGGTCGGGCGCGTTCTGGAAGGTCAAGGGGCCATTCCCTTCCTGGTGTTGGCAAGGTGCAGGGAGCCCCGCCAGGGAGAGCTGCCCGGAGGGCACGGAGCGGGAGTCGACGGGGAGCGGCACAACCAGCAGGGCGGGGACCGGGGACGCGAGCGGACCCGTCATCCGGGCCTCGGTGGCGGCGCGCCCGGCGCGGAACATGAGCGCAACGTGGCAGCGCGGAGGTGTTCGCCCACCTCCCCGCGCCGGTGGACGAGGGGCTGACGGCGCAGGCCCCGACCGCCCGGCGACCGATGGGCCATCCCGCCCAGGTCGCCTGGATGGGCGTGCTGCGTCTCAAGCAGGAAGCGCATGCGGTGCGGGCCCGGCTGGGCCCGGGATACCCGGCGCAGGGCCAGGCCCTGGCCGTCCCCATGCTCGAGCTGTTTTACGGCCTGCTGGACATGCGGGATGACGAGCCATGAACTCAAGACCTGTTGCGCAGTAGTTGAAGGGCAGCGGGGCGACGGTTCACGTCGCCCCGCTGCCCTACGCTAGGTTTCAGGTCGTGGGCAGGAGGAGTCGGCGTTGCCAGCGGAGATTGACGAGTCCGGCGACACAGCCCCATATGACCCCATGCCGTTTGGGCTCGTTTCGGAAGAACTCCTTGCAGGCGCGGAACTTCTTCATCCGATTGATGACGTTCTCGGCGGTGATCCGTACCTTGGAGATCAGACGGTTCAGCTCACGTTGCTCCAGGCTCAACTCGCCCTTCTTCGGGCGCTTGGCGGGCACGATGGTCTCGCGCTCGGGGTAGACCTTCTCCAGCCCGGTGTACCCACGGTCCCCCCACACTCGGACATGGGGGGGCAAGCGGTTGATCAAGCGCGACCGTTTAAGCACCTTCATGTCATGAGTGCGACCGCTGGCGGTCGCACTGAGATGGACGACCTGCCCTTCGGGCGTCACCGCCACCTGGGTCTTCAGGGTGTGCGTGCCCTGCTTGACGCTATAGAACCGCTTCTTGTCCTTGGGCCGCCCCACCGCTTTCTTCCCCGGCGTCTGGCCCTTCTTCACCTTCGGCTGCCCCCGGGGCTGCTCGGTGCCGTCCACGATCACGTCCGTCAGCTCGGGGAACACCTCCAAGAACTCCTCCAACGAGCGAATCTTTCTCGGCTTCTTGGTCTGGTTGCCCGCAACCTCATCCGGCTTGGCCTGGAGGGTCCGGGAACGCAGGGGAGCAGGCAACGCCTGCTCCAAGACGGGCAGCAAGCCGTGGATGTTGCGGCAAACATTCGCTGCGTCCAGGTCAAACAGGATGCCCAGGACGTGCATTGTGAAGTACTGGCGCAGGTAGAGCAGCGTGACGAATAATCGCTGGCTCAGGTCAAGCTTGAAGGTGTTGCCCGCACCGATGCGCCGAACCCGTCCGGCGCCCAGCAGGGAGCGGCGGTGGGCCTGCTCCCACAACGGCTCCAGTTTGCTCAGCAGCCGCTCGAACTCTTCGGGAGTCAGCCCCACCAGACGCTCGAAGGAACGTGCTCGGGACTTCAGCTTGTCCAGCCGCAACACCCCCCGAACCTACCCGGCCACCCCTCTATCGCGCAACAGGTCTTCAGGCATGGGAGGAACACGGCGCCCTGGAGCAGGGGAAAAGCGTCCATCAAGCAGCGCGTGAAGGGCGGCCTCACCGCCCCGGGTCTGACCGAGCCGCAGATCGAGCCGACGCCCGACGAGGATGACGGGCGGTACGGCCTGCCCTGCGCCGCCAAGCACGGCACCCCGCCGGTGCAGCAGACGACCGGGGGAACGTTTCTGGGCGACACCTTCATCGCCGGCCCGCAGGACGACACGGTGTAGATGGAACGGCGCAGCGCTGCCCTGGTGATGGACGCCGTGTTCAGGGCCACCTCGCTGGCCGCCCTGGTCGTCCTGGGGTACCCCGTCCCCGAGCCGGTGCGGTCCCTGCTGCAAGATGACGTGGGCCGCTGTCGTGAGCGGGCCCGGTTCGCGCTGGACGACCTGATCGCCTGAGCGCGGCATACTGGTGGGCGGCAGATGCACTTCCAGGACTTTCAATCGTTGTTAGGCTACGGGGAATCCGACTGGCTGGATTACAAGGCGGCGCTTGGCCCGGGCATTGAGCAGCCCGGCCTGCCCAAGGAGGTCCGGGCCCACGCCCAGGCCGAACTGCTCAAGGACCTGATGTGCCTGGCCAACAGCCCGGCGCCGCGCCGGACGCGGTACCTGGTGCGGGGGGTCAAGGACCGCCCCGACGGCCGGCACGTCGTCGGCGCCGCGCGGCCGCTGGATGACGCCGACGTGCAGACCTGGCTGGAGGGCCGCTTCGATCCGCCCCTGCAGGTGCAGTACTGGCAGTGGCCGTGGGCGGACGGCACCTTCGTGGGCGTGTTCGAGCTGCGCACGGCGCCGGGCGTGGTGCATGTCCCGGCCCGTTCGCTCGGGCAGGCCCTCGTGGAGGGCCAGGTCTGGTGGCGCCGCGGCTCGCGCAACACCCTGGCGGGCCGCGAGGGTCTCCAGGTGCTGTTCGGCCCTCCCCAGCCCGCCCCACTGGTCGGCTGGACGTTTTCGGACGGGGGCTGGGACGACCGCGCGTTCGTGGACCCACAGGTGAACCGGGTCATTCAGGACGGGCGCGCCGCCCTGCCGCCCCGCCTGGAGGAGGCCGTCGCCCAGCTGCGGGCCCTGGCGGCGCGCCCGCTTCCGTCCGGGGACGTGCCCGACACGGTGCTGGGCCTGTCCGGCCCTCAGCCCGCGGTGCCCGCCGTGCTGGACCCGGCGCAGGTGAAGGTGCTCCGGTCGCGGCTCGCGGGGTGGGGCGTGCAGGTCCCGGCCGAGGCGTTTCAGATGCGGGGGGTCTGGGCCGCCACGCCTCACGTCTGGCCGTCGCCGTGGCAGGCCCTCGGGCAGGGCGCGCCCACCGGACCGGGGCTGGCGTGGTACGAGGCCTTCGCCGCCCTGGTGCGGCTGCTGGACGGGCATGCCCGGGAGGTCGAGGGGCTGAAGCAGTCCGCCGCGCGACCCCGCGTGACCCTCGCGGTGCGCAACGAGGGGGTGGGCGCGCTCGTGGAGGGGCACCTGCAACTCGTGCCGGTCGGGAACCTGCGCTTCAACTTCGGGGTGCTGGCCCGCGTGTTGCCCGGCCAGTCCCCGCGGGAGCTTCGCCCCGGACCCTCCGGCTCGGCGCAGGTCATGCTGGGCACCTTGCCCCCTCAGGGGAGCTGGACGGCCGGGAACCTGCCGCTGGAACGCGCCTGGGGCGAGCCGAGCGTCCTGAGATACGAGGTCACGGCGCGCAACCTGCGTGGGGCCGTGCGGGGCGACCTCGTGATCGCCTGACGCTCGGCCCCGCTCTTCGAGCCGTCCCCGGCATTTGGGGAGGTAGGGATCAACCCTGACAATCGGCATGGAGGAAGAGAAGCCCAGCTGTCTGTGGCGATCGGGGCGACCAAATTTCTCAGGCGCACTCCGTTGAAGGTGGTCCACCCGTGAGGCTCGCGTTCGGAGGTGGCGTGGCCCAGCCCCAGAGCTTGGGGGGTCAAAGCTGGGCTTCCGGCTCGGAAGCCCCCTCCTGACCGCTGGACTGGGACTCCACCTGCGTTCGCAGCACGGACAGCTGGAGGGGCAGCTTGTCCACGCGCCAGGCCAACACCCACCAGGCCGTGCGCCGAGTCGTTTCGCAGGTTCACGCCGAACCGCTCCACAAACGTGCCGCGGAGAGCGAAGACCAGGTTCTCCCCCAGGATTTTGCCCGGCGGCTCCGCCGTGTAGCCGAAGCGCTGGCTCGGTGCGGAGGTGAAGCGGGCGCGTGGGCACCCCGCATGCCCGTCATGAGTCGAGATCGCCACCTTCTCGCTGATCTTGCCCGCAGGTCAAGTTGAACGCTGGGATTGTGAGGCGGAACCTGGTTGTCCATCTTTTCGCGGCGTCACGCTGGTGGAATGGACGGGTCGCCGTGGTACCTGCTGACGGGTACGCTGGTCGCCGCAACCCTGGCGGCGAGTTTCCACCGGGCGCACGTCGACTGGCGGGAGAACCAGCGCCTCCTCCTGCTGGTGCTGGCCTCGGCCTTCCTGTGGCCGCTGGTGCTGGTGATGCTCTGGCTGGACCGGCAGCGGGTGATGGTCCGGACGACGGTCCCGCATGTGATCCTGTGGCTCTCGGACGTGGAGGGCCCGACGCGGCTGCGGGTGTTCAGGCGGGAAGTGCGGCTGCGCTGGCGGCACCGCCGGGCGCTGGTGCTCGGCCCGCTCACGTTGCTCGTCCGGCCCCGCCCGACGCTGGACGCCCCGCTCCTCTTCGCGCCTGGGCGGGTGATCCTCACGCCGCTGCTCTTCCAGGTGCAGGTGCTCTGGCGGCACCACGGGAAGGTCCCCGCCCGCGACCTGCTGTGAGTCTCACCAGGGCAGGAGGAGGTGGCTGACCTCGGGTGGGGACAGGGGGGCGGGCGCCGGACGGCCCACCAGGGTGAAGTGCCCCGGACCACCCCAAGCCAGGGCGTCGTCGAGCAGGACCAACAGGTCCTCGAAAGAAGCGTCGTCACGCGGCCCAATGGGTTCACCAGCTTCGTCGGTGACCCGCAGGCTGGCGGTGCGGCGGCGCAGGGTGATGCTGACGTAGGCCGCGTGGGGGCCGTAACACGTCCGGACACGCTGGGCGGAATGGTGCGGGACATCCTGGGTGTGCTTGAGCTGGCCCATGCCCGCCTCCCACGCCGCCCGGCGTGAGGGCAGACACCCGGAACCCTCGGTCAGGGTCGAGGGTGCTCAAAGCAGCAACAGGCGCCTGCTGAGAACAAAAAAGACAATTTCAACGTCGCTTCTGTGGCAGCCTCAATGTCAGGCCGCCCTCACCGGACCGTGTTCAACGCTGAATAGTGACATCAGCGGCCCATCCGGCGTATCCAAGGTAAGCGCCAGGTTCCCATTCACGGGTATCCAGAACGACCCGGATGCCCGCCCGCACAGGCGCCTCCACCTGCGGCAGGTCGTGCCCCTGGGTCGAAGGCTGGATCCAGTACAGCACGTCGGGTCGGTCTCGCAACAACCGTTGCAGGGTGCCAGGCTTCATATCGAAGCCCTCGTCGTAATACCTGAGCAGGTACGGGCTGATGGCCGGAACGCCTGGTGTGGAACCGGCAATCCAGCGTTCAAACCCGTGCAAGGCGACCCGTAAGCCCTGCTGGAGATGAGCGCGTATCAGCGCGCGGGTGTAGCTATGCCGGGGGTCATCTTCTTCTCCAACAATCATGAGCGTGCTCCAGGAGCCATGCTGCGCTTTGGGGTCCAAGCGCACAGGGTCGTCCAGGAAGACACTCGTGTGGATGCCGTACCCCTGATATTGGATGCGGCTCAGTGTTCCTGCAACACCCGTCGTGTCTGGAGAGTTCATGTCCAGTTTTGAGATACGCTGCTTTACCCCCTCGATGTGGTCATGGGTGATAGGCGTCAGGTCCTCATAGAACACGTCTTTTCCTTGATACCGCTGGATTTTGAGATAACCGGGGTGCAGGCGGACCGTGATCGCGCCAGTTACTTGTTTCAGCGCGTTGCGAAAGGCAGCCCGCTGCCCGGGAGGCACCATATCGGCCAGGACATCGCGTGTTTGGTCATGCGTGAGTGTCCACGCGCTGGCGAGCGCTCATCAGCTGCGGTCGAGAGACGTCAAAGCCTCGTGCCCCATCCGGGCGTTTCAGGGTCTGCAGGCGAACCTCGACGCGGTGTGCAGCGCGCCCGAGGTCCCAGGCCCAGTTGCCGGGGCGGGTCGCGATGAGGTGCGGGAGGTCGTGGAGGCCGTGCGCGGCTCCCAGGGCGGCGGCCATCAGTTGCTCGCATTGCGCGACGCTGGGCACGAGCTCAAGGTTCAGGTGCGAGAACGCAGTGTGCAGATTGAGGGCTTGATGCCGAAGAGCGCGGTCGTCCATAACAGTCCTGTCCGCGCGTCATCTGGGTTGGTCGGGTCCTCGCTTGCCGTCCCGGGGACGCGCGTTCAGGGCTGAGTTGGAGCGCAGCTCGTCGTGAACCGTGAGCGCCGGGGCGCCTGCGAGGGGTCACACCTGTGTTTTGAGCATACACGATCAGGAGCATCTGGAACAGCGCCTTCGGGACGAGCGGCGTACAGCAGCCGCCTCGTCATCTCCTGTGAATCGCTGCCTCTTAACACCACCGGCTGCTCAGCGCCGCGCCGCGCAACTCGAAGTACCGGGCGTGGTGCGTGAGTTCCCCGTGCCGGAAGAGTTGCCACAGCAAGTCCAGGGCGTGCGTCGCCACCATCCGCCCCACGAAGAGGTCCTGACGGCTCAAGGCCTCGATGGCGCTGCAACTCGGCGCGTCGTCCTCGGGCACAGCGGTGTCCATCAGTTCCGGGTGGAGTTCCGTCGCGCAGGGCAGATGATGCTTGAGGCGCTTGCCCGCTTCCCGGGGCGTCCCGAGGACGACCTGACCCGTCGTGAGGTCGTTGCCGCAGTCCAGCCAGTACCGCCAGGTGTACAGGCCCCTCCCGTGCGCGGCGAGGTGCAGACTCCTGCGGGCCGCCCGGGAATCGACGCAACTGATGACCAGGTCCCAGGGCGCCCGGGCGCGGTGGCCGCTGAACTTGAGGGGGACGGCGACCCAATCGAGATTGCACGCGAGGTTCACGCGAGTAACGAGCACCTCCGCCTTGTTGCGTCCTAGGTCGCTGTGGTGGTAGCGCTGCCGGATCAGGTTGGCGTGGCTCACCTCGTCCGGGTCGAAGGCGGTGACATGCAGGCCGGCGTGGTCCAACGCCCGGAGCGCCAGATGCAGGTGGGTGAGCCCGGTCAACACTTCGCTGCCCGTACCGCCCACACCGACGACGGCGACCTTCAGGCGTTCCCGGCCCAGAAAGCTGGAGGGGAGCTTGTGAGGCATCATCGCCCTCCCAAAGCCTCTTCGAGGGTGAGGCCCGCCGGGACCAGCCACTCGTCCTTGAACTCGCCCGCTTCCCGAACGGCGTCCCACAACTCGCGGTAAGTCCCTCCTGTCGCCCAGCGCTTCTGGCTGTCGGCGGGTTTGACGAAGTTGGAGTAGAAGAAGGCCTGCGTCCAGGCGTCGGCGTTCTCGGGGGTGATGGCTCCGGGGCGTTGCATGCTGCCGTTGCACACGGCGTGGTTGCTGAAGATGTTGAAGTACGGCGCCCGGTACAGCGGCGTGTTCCCGGTGGGTCGCTCCGTGCCCCGCAGGGCGTAGGCGAACATCTGCGCTCCCCGGGTGACGAACAGCAGGCGCGGTTGGGGAAAGATCTGCCCGTCCAGGGCGGCCACGGCCTTGTCCGTTGCTCCTTGAAACAACAATCGCCGTTCCTGGCGCTCGATGACCCAGGCGAGGGAGCCGACGCCCAGGGCGACGACGTGCTCAGGCACGAGGGTCAGGGTCTGCATAGCGTTGAGTTTCAGCAACATCTCGATGGTGTCCCTCGTGACGTTGACGCCCTCGGCCATGTACAACGCTCCGTCCCGTTCTCCCAGGGCGTGCTGCATGACGATGCCCTGTTCCTGCCGAGGGTCGGTGTACACGATCAGGGCGACCCGGGCGTGCACCTCGGGCAGCGCATTCAATTCCAGTTGCATGCGGTCCCTCGCCCCCGCCCCTGCGGGGGAGGGTCGAAAGCGAAAACGGGACGGAGGGCCTCTCCCCCCGTCCCGTCAGTCGTCGGTATCGATGATCAGGTCCGTGACCGTTTCCAGGTGCCGTTCCGCGTCCCGGTACAGCCGCACGAGCTGCACCGCCCGCTCGGCGTCCTGGCGCGTATGAATCCGGATCAGCAGGTTGTCCATGAAGCCCTCGGTCTGGGAGGCGAGCTGCCAGGTTTCCTCCAGCCGTTCCTGCACGGCGTTCAGGTACCCGCTCGCGGTGCGCCCGCCTTGCCCGGAGAGGATCACGGTGGGGTGACGCCGGAACTCCCCGCGCGCACAGGTCGCCGCGAGGTCCTCGTCACAGAGCAGTTCGTACACCGTCTGGTCGATGTCCCGCAGGGCGATCAGGGCCCCGGCGATGTTGGCCACCCGCTCCGCCCACAGCCCCGTGTGTTTCCCAGCCACCTCTAGCATCTCCTCGGGCGAGAGACGGTACTTGGTGCTCACGGCGGGCAGGGCCTCGGTCATCCCGATCAGCCGCAGCAGGTCGCCTGGCGGCGTGCAGCGGCCCTGCGCCTCCGTCACCACTTCCGCCCGGGTGGGGGAACGGCCCAATTCCTTGCGCAGTTCGGCGTGGATGTCCCGCCAGAAGCCTTTAGCGCTGCCCTCGTGCTCGAACATCTCCGCGTCCTCCAGGGCGTCGATGGCGGTGTACACACTCCAGGTGCTGCGGGTGAACAGGCTCAGGTCGGCAAGAACGCTGCCGAGCAGGTACGGGTGCAGTCGGTGCAGGGCTCGCCGTGCCCCGGTACACGAGAACGCGGCGCATTGCGGGGCGTGCGCGAGGGTGAGAACGAGTTCGTGCACGCCGCGGGCTTCCTCCGCCTGCCCGCCTTCCCCGGTCTCCTCGTACCAGGTGAGGTGCAGATTCCGCCAGCCGCACTCCAGGGCGCCGGGCGTGCCGTTCACCCGCCGGAGGTAAGCGTGGAGGGTCTCCCGCCTCTTGGGCGGCACGGCGGGCAACAGTCCGACCTCGATCAGGGTCGCCAGCAGGGGCAGGGCACCTTCCAGCCGCGATAGGGCCGCCGCGTTCACCCGGGTAGCAGGGACATCTGATAAGGGCAAGCCGCTCAACGTCAATTGCGACAGGCTGAGCGAGCTCAGGGCAGCAGGGGAATCTCCCGGGGCGAGAGGAGGAGCGGAGTTGGATCGTGCCGGAGCTGGAGGAAGATCTGACACAGCCGCTGATGGCTGGAGGCGTCCTTCCCGGGGGCGAAGCGCCCGACGTGGGCGGGCAGGAGGGGTTGCCCCCTCACCCAGCCCGCCACCTGCTCGGGGGACCATGTCGGCTTAGCCTTTGGTGCCGAGGCGCTTTTTGACGGTGTAGACACGCTGGCCCTCCTGAAGTTCCGGGCCTTCGACGACCGCCGTGGCGAGTTCGGGGGTGGTGAGGGCGTGGATCTTCACGACGTCCTCGACGCTGGCAGTGGGGTTGACGTCGGCGAGGTCGCGGCCCTCGAAGACGATCTTGCGCTGGACTGCGGTTACGGTCACTTCATGGCTCTGGGTCATGGGGAACCTTCCTTTCGAGGAGCACACCCCGGCGGGAGCCGGGGAGGGTCAAGGGCGTGGTTGGAAGAACGCGAGGAGGTCAAGGGCCAGCGCGGCACGGTCGCGGATACCGGCGTGGTCGCGGGCGTGGGCCAGGCGGGTGACGCTGCCTAGAACCTCGTGGGCGAGGGGAATTGCGCGCTGCTGAGGGGCACCGTGCTGAATCAGCAGCACCGCGAGGGCCTCGTGGGTGTCGGCGGCCGTCGCTGCGGGATCGCTCGTCGGTGCGCTGTTGGTGTGAAGCGTTTG
This sequence comes from Deinococcus aetherius, assembly GCF_025997855.1. Lineage (NCBI taxonomy): Bacteria > Thermotogati > Deinococcota > Deinococci > Deinococcales > Deinococcaceae > Deinococcus > Deinococcus aetherius. The sequence continues at coordinate 44,139 of NZ_AP026563.1, read as the reverse complement.
CTTGGTGAACAGGAAGCGGCCGTGGAGGGTGGTGACGAGCAGGCCCCGGTGGGTCTCATCCATCCCGACAACATCAGAGAGCGGAAGGGTCTGGTCGGCGGGCAGGGTACTGACGATTCGCCCGTCCTCGTTCAGGCGATGGCGGAAGGCGGGACGGAGTTGTAGGAGGGAGGTGGTAAGGCGGTCGGCGGCAGGTGCGTTCATCCAGGGCTCCTGGCAGGGCAGGCCCCCAGTCCACGGACTGGGGGGGGAGGAGCGGTTCAGAACAAGCCCGGAGCGCTGGTCTTTTTGAGGACATAGGCCGTCTTGGTTTCCTTGCCGGGCTTCACGCTCAGCTTCTGGGTCTGGGCCTCGTAGCCCTGGGCGTCGAGGCTGAGGGCGTACTCCCCGGCAGGCAGGGCCGTCTTCTTCCCGGCCTGGAAGGGATGGGTCTTCCCTCCCCCGTCGGTGAGGACGAGCGTGGTGTCCCTGGGTGAGACCTCGACGGTGAGGTGCCCTCCCTGGCTGGCTGGCGTGGCGGCCTTACTTGAGGCGGCCCTCAGTTTGGCCGTATTCTGGGTCGCCTGGCGGTGCGCCTCCGCGGCCGACCGGACAGTCGCGGCGTAGTGCGCCGTCTCCCGGGCGACGCTGCGGCCCTCCCGGTACTCCTCGAGCTTCACGCCAAGCTGGGTGTCGAGCGCGCTCGGGGCTCCCTTGACTTGCAAAGGTACTGCCGTGCTGTTCGGCTCGTCCTTGATTGGGGTGGGCTGCACGGTCACGAGGAGCGCATCCCCCACCCGGGCGAGGATCAGGCTGAGGGTTTCTCCTGCCCCGAGGGTGCTCGCGAACTGGCTGATCATTCCGACGCCCAGCGTCCCTTCCGGCCAGGTGACGGGTGGGCTGGCCTCCGGGACGTTGGAAGCGGTCCCCAGTCCCTCTGGGCCAGCGTCGTCTGCTGCTGAGTCCACGTCCTCGGCGGTCTCGCCCAGTTCAGTTTCACCCTCCTCGCTTTCCTCCCCGTCCTCCAGGCCCGGCGTGTCGTCAGTGGGGACCGGTTCAGGCGTCGTCTCCGGGTGGTCGAGCGCCTCGTCTACGGCCCCTTGTTCGGCACTGGTAGCGGGGACGAAGGGCAGGTTGACCAGGTGGGAGAGGGCCTGCACGTCGGCGAGGAGCTGCTCGGCAGCCGGGACGTGCTCTTTGGCGTCCTGGTTCTTCTTGAAGAGCCCGACCGCTTCCTCGTACAGGTCGGGGTGGTGACTGTGGAGGCGGGCCATTTCCCGCTTGAGGTCGTCGTGGACATCTTGCAGGGTGCGCCGGAGTTCGTCGAAGGGGAGCAGTGGAGCGGTGTTGCCCTGGGTCATGGTTGGAAACCTCCACCGCCCGCCCCACCGCGTCAGCGGTGAGGGTCAGGCCGATCCGGTGGGTGCTCAGGTGGCTGGCGGGGACGTCACCGGGAGCGCTCCGGCAGTGATCCCGGCCAGGATCACGCAGGTGCGGGTGTGGTCGACGCGGCGCCGAGGACCGTCCCAGACCAGGAAGTGGTGGCGCGGGGCATCCGTTCCTGGGTCTCCTTTCCTGGCAATTCCACTTTCTGCTGAGGCCGAGTGAGATCGGCTGGGAGCCTGCCGAGTGCCGAGCGGAGGCAGGCCAGGAGGGTGTTCCCTGCCCGCAGGTCTCACCTGCCCTCCCGTGCCCGCAAGCCCGTCGGGATGTGGCTGTGCTGGGCGTCCACGAAGAACAGGTCCCGCCTGCTGCGGGTGAAGGCGACGAACTGGAGACACCGCTCGGCCTGGAGCGCCTGCGGCGTCCTGGCCTTGGGGTGCGGCAGCAGAGCGGGCTCCAGGATGAACACGCGTTCGGCCTCCTGTCCCTTGGCACGGTGGACCGTGCTCAGGACGACGCTGCGTTCCGGGTCGCCTTGAAACAGCAGTCGGATATCGGCGACGAGCTGCCCCAGCGTCTGGGCACCCCCGGCCTCGAGGACCCGCGTGATCGTCGAGAGCCGGTCGGCGAGTCCGGCCAGGCGCAACCCCGGATCACGGCCCTCGCGCTCGGCCTCCCGGGTGAGCCGCTCGGCGAGGAAGGTGGCATACCCATTGAGCCGCCCGGTGATGTCGGTGAGCGGGAGGCGGTCCTGAACCTGGTCGCGCTGGGGCTTCGTTCCGTCGAAGGTAGCCGCGTCACGGGCGAAGGCGACCAGGCTGCGGGTGAGGTCTCGTCCCCGGACGATGGCCGGGATTCCTGCGGCTACCAGTCGGTAACACCAGTCGACGAGCGGCGCGTTCGTGCGACAGAGCGCCAGGTCGCCGGGCCTCGCCAGAGCAAGGAACTCCTCGCCGTCGAGGTCATCGAGGGTGCCCCCCGGTGCGCCCGGGGCGGCTTCGAGGGCTTGCCCAACCCTTCGGGCAAGTGCGACGTGCCGCCAGGGGCAACGGTAGGTGATCGACAGCGGCCGCCGGATGGCCCCGAACAGTTCGGTGAAGTGGCGCATGCTGTCCTGATCCGCGCCGTTGAAGCCGTAGATGCTCTGTGACTGGTCCCCGACGCCTACCACCCGGGTGTGCTCGTCGGTGGCCGCCTGCAAGAGGCCCAGGTGTGCACGGGAGAGGTCCTGAAGCTCGTCGACCAGCAGGAAGCGGTACGGCGTGCCCAGTCGCCAGCCGAACACTCCCGGAGCGAGCACCTGGTCGGTGAAGCTCATGACGCGCCCGTCCTGCAACAATTTTAGTCCCCGCCGCAGCACCTTCAGGGTCAGGGTATGCAGCGCCGTCTCCGCGCCGAGGATCGGGGCGTCCACGACGTCCATCGCCTCGGCCCAGTCTTCCAACCGGGGGTCCAATCCCAACGCGTGCCCCACATGCAGTTCGACACAGGTGCCCAGCCGCTCGGTGAGTTCTCGCCGGGCGGCGGGGGAGGCGACCCGAGCTTCGCAGACGATCTCGCGGATGAGGTCGTCGTACTTGCGCGGCTCGAATTTCAGGCCGCTGAGGTTCTGGGTACAGATCAGGTGACCCAGGCTGCTGACGGTGCGCACGTCGAACTCGGGCGGGATGACCTTCTTCAGCGTCCCCACGATGTCCTTGTTGAAGGCGAGGAAGGCGGCCTTCTCCCCCTGTGGCAGCAGGCTGAGTTCCAGGATCAGGGCGGCGATCATCTCCAGCAGGGCGGTTTTGCCGCTGCCCGGCCCGGCCTCCACGGTGATGGCGCGGACACCCTGGGTGACATCGTCGAGGATGGTGCGCTGATAGGCGCTGGGGGTGCGCTTCTGTCGGACGGTGGTCTTGGCGCCACGGCGGACGGCTTCGAGGTGGTCGAAGAGGGTCTGGTTCATGGCCCACCTCCTTCAGCGGAATACGAGGTCGAGCTGGCTGCCGATCTGGCCGGGGTCACTCTGGACTTCCAGCAGGTGCAGGCCGTCGAGCAGGCGGGCGAGTTGACGTTCCTGCCGGGTTTGCAGGGCGGCCAGGATCAGGTGCAGGTCGGGGCCGAGCGTCAACGAGAAGCGCCGAGACAGCAGGAGCCGTTGAAGATGGGGGAGGGCGTAAGCACCTGGGTAGGTGTCCAGGGCTTCTTGAAGCTGCGGCCAGACATCGGGGGGAGCGGTGACGGGCACCTGGGTGTGAAGGGCGAGTTGGAGAAGGGGGCTGACGCCTACCCCTAGGAACTCTCCTCGCTCGTACCGGAAGACCTGGCCCTGAAGGGTGAGGTGGTCGCCGTGACTGGGGGGTGGAGCTTGGGCTGTGAGTAGGAGGGGGTGCGCTCCGGGGTGAGTGAGGCGGCGGAGGGCGTCGGCGGGGTGTGGCGGACCCTCGGCGAGCGCGACGGCCTGCCAGGGGATGCCGTGGTACAGCACGGCGAGTGGGAGGGTGGAAGGCATGGCCGAGTGAGCCCCGGGCGGTCCCGGGGAGGGTCTATGGCGCTTCAGGTGGGCGCGTCGGGCTCCCGGAGGCAGCAGGGGAGTTCAACCTTTCCGAGTGTTATGTTGAGTAATAACAATGTAGGGTCAATCAAGCCCTCCCCCGTCCCCGCGCTTGCCCAAGCCCAAGCACCTCCAGCCCAGACGCATGAAGATCCACCTCCAGAAGAAAAACCCCGAACATCCGTGCCCGATACTGCGGCCAGTATTCCCCCATGACCGACCCCCAACCAGAAGCCCACTACGAGCAGTTCCAGGAAGGCAAGCACGTCGACGACCTCAACGTCGAGGACGTCAGCCTGACGCAAGCCCGTTTCATCCTGCGCGGTGCGACACAAGCCCGCCTCACCGACTTCCTGACCGACCACCCCCAGGCCGCCCTCGCCCTGCACGCGCTCCCCTCACGCTTCACCACAGGCCAGTACATCCCGGACACCCGCGCCCTCGAACTGAACACAGCCCGTGCAGGAGCGACCTTCGGGAGGACGGAACCCATCGGCCGGGTCGCCGCCGTCTCGGCCTGGGGAACCACCAAGGAGGAAGCGATGCAGATGAGCTTCGTGCACGAACTCGGGCACCACCTCCTGGAGCAGCATCCACCCGCCTTCGAGTTGGCCCTTGCCGCTGCCCGCCATCCGGAGGTCAGCCCCGTCAGTCTCCGGGCACGGTTCGACTGGCAGGAATACTCCTGCGAGACGCTGACCGGGTTCACCTTCTTCCGAACAGAACTCGTGCGTCACGATCCCGTCGGGCATAAGATGGTTCAGGAACTCCACGCCACGCTCAGGAGGTGACGCCATGACGATGCTGAACCAGCGATTCGACGAGATCACCACGGAACTGTTCCTGTCGAGGCGGGCGGGCACCCTGACGCCTGAGCGGTACCTGGACCTGGAGCGTCAGGCGTTCGTTGAACTCGAGCAGGTGTTCACCTCCCTACCAGAGGACGCGCAGTGGTTGCGGGATGACCTGCGAGCGGAGGTCACGCGCTACAAGCCCGAGATAGTAGATATTGTCTTTGCAGGCCGCGGTCAAGCGGCCTGTTTTGCAGGCTTGGCGTACGTGGGGTCGTAGGGCCGCCCCGAATGAACAACGGCAAAGCCCACACACAACAACTTCCGTGCAAGGGCCGTCACCGCCACTTTTCCGGGCTTGCCCTGGTCGCGTAGCCGCTGATAGAACGCCTTTTCTTTGCTCTGGGTGCGGGTTGCGGCCACCGCCGCCAGGTAGACGATGCGGCGCAGTCGAGGATTGCCGATCTTAGAAATCCTGCCCCGCTTGTTCATTGCCCCCGACTGGTGTGGGGCGGGCGATACGCCCGCATATGCCGCCAACTGTCGGCTCGTTTCCATCGTGCTCAGCCCGTTCGTCTCCACCAACACCGTCAACGACACCAGGAACCCGAAGCCCGGCAGACTTTGTAGCAGCTCGACCTGGCGCCCAAGATCGGGCACGGTGCCCACCCGTGCTCTCAGTTCGCGGTCCAGGGTCTCGATTTGCCCGGTCAGGAACGCGATCCGCGCCTCTGTGAGCTGCACCACCAGCACGTCGGCTTCCTGACGCTGTTTCAGGGAGTGCCGCCGGTTCTTGGCCTGCACCAGTTCCTTAACGATGGCTTCCCGCTCGTGGACCAGCAGCTTCAGCGCTTCGAGTTCGACTGCGGGCGGCGTCCAGGCCTTGGGTCGCATCGTCGCCCCATAGCGGGCGATGATGTCCGCGTCCATCCGGTCAGTCTTCCCGCGTCGCAGCGAACTTTGGGCGAAGAACTTGATCTGGGCGGGGTTGACCACGCTGACCGTGCAGCCTAGCTCGTGTAGGAAGTGAGCGCACCGCTCCCAATACACGCCGGTGGCTTCCATCACCGCGTGCAGTTGCTGGGCGGGCACACTGTTCTTGATCAGCCATCTCCGCAGGGCCTGAAGGCCCATGCGGTCGTAGATGGGGTGACGCCAGCAGTGGCGCGGAAACAAACGCTAAGCCTCCAGGCTCGCTAACCCAGGGCAGGAAGGACCACCTCGGCCCCACACTCCGCTTGGGACGGTGCCGCTCCCTGCCCGTCGCCAGCGTGGGGGTCACCGCCTGAATGATTCGCCGAATCCTGCACGGGAGCGTTGTACAAGAAACTGGGTTGAACGACCTGGAAACGTGGCGTTGACCGAGCTGACAGGCCAAGTTCTGGCAGCCGAAATACCTACTCTGTCGGGTGGCCCAGGGGACCGGAGGGCGGTTGGAGGCGGGGCACGCGGGGGAAGAGGTGGCTTGACACCTTCCCAAGTCGCGCACCCATCATGGGTGCATGACGCCGTTTCGCCGCGCCGCGCTGCTCGCGTGGGGGTTCGTGACACTCCTCGTGGGCACTACCTGGCTCGTCACGTCGGCGCGAGGGGTACAGGCGCGGTTCGAGACGGGCGCGCGCATCCTGCACCGGGTGCTGTCGCAGCGCAGCGAGCAGCAGGAAGCCGTGCTCGCCAGTCTGACCGCCCTCACCCGCGCGGGGGTGGCGGACGCCGCCTTGCACGAGTACGCTGGGGCGATGCGGGCCCAGTACCCGCAAATCGTGGGGGTGCAGCGGTGTCGCCCGGAGTGCGTGGACCTCGGCCCGGGCGGCGCGGCGCTCCCCACGGGCCCGCTCTCCCCCGACCCGGGGGGGTTGCGCTGGCACCCAGCGGCCCCGACGCTCTACGCCCTCACGCGCGGGGACGTGCGCGTCTGGGTGGACGCCCGGCGCCTCTTCCGAGAGGAGGACTTCACCGACCTGTCCTCGGCGTTCCGGCTGCGCCGCCCGGGGAGCGGGGCGGTCCTCGCCGGGCAGGCGGCCCGCCCGGCGGACGGCCCGCTGCCGGTGCTGTGGGTGCGCAAGGTGCTCGGCGACGGGGGGCAACCCCTCGTCTTCGAGGGCGAGCACCCGCTGCGCTGGGCGGAGCTGCCGCTGGGAGGCGTGGCGCTTTTCGCCCTCCTCGCCGCGCTGGCCTCCGGGGGGTGGGTGCGCCTCGCCGAGGGGCGCGAACGGGCCCGCGCCGCCGCCCGGGAGGCCGAGCGGGCCCTCCAGGCGGAGCGGGCGCGCGCCCGGATTGCCTTCCACGCCGTCAGCGAGGCGCTGGTGGTCACCGACGCCGGGCACCGGGTCCGCCTCGCCAACCCCGCCGCCCGCGCGCTGCTGGGGGACGCGCTCGCGGAGGGGCGCGACCTGCGCGAGGTGGCGCACTTCCGGGCCACCCTCGACCAGCGGCCCTTCGAGGCGGGGGGCTTCTGGGGAAGCAACGTACCCGCCGAGCTGCCCGAGGGGATCACCCTCGTGACTGGGGAGGGGGCGCGGCTGGTGGAGGGGGCGCTGGCCCCGGTGCGCGGCGAGGACGGCGAGGGGGCCGGGTGGGTCCTCGTGCTGCGCGACGTGGGGCCCGCCCGGGCGCGGGTGGTCGCGGCGCTGGAGGCGAGCGAGCGGCGGCGGCACGAGCACGAGCAGACCCTCGCCCACGTCACCCGCCTCTCCACCCTGGGCGAGATGAGCGCGGGCCTGGCGCACGAACTCAACCAGCCCCTCACCGCCATCGTGAGCCACGGGCAGGCCGCCCTGCGGATGCTCGCCGACCCGGAGCGCGACGAGGCGCGGGTGCAGAGGTCGGTGGAGGCCACCGTCACCCAGGCCAAGCGGGCGGCGGGCATCATCGCCCACCTGCGTGCCCTGGTGAAGCGGGCCCCCACTCAGCCCCGCCGGGTGGACGTGAATCAGGTCCTCGAAAACGTCGCCAGCCTCACCGCCTTCGACACCGACCTCGCCGGGGTGACGCTCGCCGTGCGCCCGGACTCCGCCCCCCTGATCGTGTGGGGCGACCCGGTGCATCTGGAGCAAGTGCTTCTCAACCTCGTGCGCAACGCAGTCGAGGCGACGCGGGAGGCGCCGGGCGCCGAGGTGTGTCTGGAGGCCCGCCGCCGGGGTAAGGACGTGAGGGTCGAGGTGCGCGACACCGGGCCGGGCTTGACAGAGACGGTGCGCGGGCGGCTCTTCACCCCCTTCACGACCACCAAGCCGCACGGGCTGGGGCTGGGCTTATCCCTATCGCAGACGCTCGTGCAAGGGATGGGCGGCGACCTGCGGGGGGAGGACGGGCCGGGGGGTGGCGCGGTCTTCACCGTGACCCTGCCGCTCGCCGTGGGGGAGGCCGTCCATGCCTGAGCCTTCCCCTGCCCGGGCGCCCGCCACCGAACCCACCGTGTTCCTCGTGGATGACGACGACGCGGTGCGCGACGCCCTCGGCACATTGATCGGCACGGTCGGGCTCGGCGTGCGCGACTACCCCGATCCCCGGGCCTTCCTGGCGGAGTTCGACCCGGAGGCGGTGGGCTGCCTGGTCCTCGACGTGCGGATGCCCCACGTGAGCGGGTTGCAACTTCAGGAACAGCTCACCCGGGAGGGCGTGGACCTGCCCGTGGTCGTGATCACCGGGCACGGGGACATTGACGTGTGCCGCCGGGCCTTCAAGGCGGGGGCGGTGGAGTTCCTCACCAAGCCGGTGGACGAACTGGCGCTGCTGGAGGCGATTGGCCTGGGGATTCGCACCCACCTCGCCCGCCGGGAACGGCTCGCCGCCACCCGGGAGGCGCGGGGCGCCGTCGCGGCCCTGACCGGGCGTGAGCGCGAGGTGCTGCGCCTGATCGTGGAGGGGGCGAGCAACAAGCAGGCCGCGCGCACCCTCGGCATCTCAGCCCGCACGGTCGAGACCCACCGCGCCAGCGTGTTCGAGAAGCTCGGGGTGGACTCCCTCGCGCAGCTCGTCCGGGTGTACCTCACCAGTGTGGGGGAAGCTCCGTAGAACTACGGAGGCCACCTGGGGAAAGCGCGAATGGTGCCGCCCCCCGCTCGCGCGCCACAGTGGGCGCATGAAGCGAACTTTGCCCGCCCTGCTCGCCCTGAGCCTGCCCGCCGCCCTCGCCCAGACCGCCCAGCCTGCCCAGGCCACCCCGGCACCCCAGCCCATCCAGCTCGCCACCACGCCCACCGTGACCCAGGCGAGCCTGAGCACGTCCGCCGCCGTTCGCATCGCCCAACTCGCCGTGCAGAACTGTGCTCAGGGAGGTTACAACGTCACGGCGACGGTGGTGGACCACGCCGGGGTCACGCTTGCCGTCGCCCGTGCCGAGAACGCCGGACCACACACGGTGGACGCCGCCTTTCGAAAGGCATACACCAGCGCCTCGGCACGCAACACGACTGCCGCCATCGCGGAGAACATCCGCAACAACCCCGCGCAGGCGGAACTTGCCCGCATCGACCGTTTTCTGGTCCTGGCGGGCGGCGCGCCCATCCGTGTGAACAATGCGGTGGTCGGCGCGGTGGGCGTGGGCGGCGCCCCCAGCGGGACCATCGACGAGAAGTGCGCCACGGACGCCGTGACGACCGTGCTGAGCCGGTGAAGGTTCTGCTGCTGGCCGCCCTGCTCACGCTTCCCGCGGGTGGGGCGGCCACCCCTCCTTCCCAGGTGAGCCGGATGACCCTGAACGCGAGGCTGATAGGGGCCGCCGGGCGTGGGGACGCCGCAACGGTCCGTGCCCTGCTGGTCCGCGGCGCGTCCCCGGATGCCCGGCGCGAAGACGGGCGCACCGCCCTGACCGCCGCCGCGCTCGGGGACCATGTGGAAGTCGCGCGCCTCCTCGTGGACGCCGGGGCCAACCCCGACCCCCAGGATCAGGCACGGAACAACGCCCTGCTCGTGACGGGCGAGACGGGCAGCGTAGCGATGCTGCGGGAGGTCCTGCGCGCGGGGCCGGACCTCAAGCGGACGAATCGCTTCGGAGGCACCGCCCTGATTCCCGCCGCCGACCGCGGCCACGTCGAGTACGTGCGCGAGCTTCTAAAAACGGGAATCGACGTGAACCACGTGAATAACCTGGGCTGGACGGCCCTGCTGGAGGCGGTGATCCTCGGGGACGGGGGCCCGCGACACACCCAGGTCGTCCGGTTGCTGCTCGCCGCGGGCGCGGACCCGAATATCACGGATCGGGACGGGATCACGGCCTTGGGCCACGCCCAGCAGCGGGGGTATTCAGGGATGGTGCGCCTGTTGCGGGCGCCGGGCGCCCGGTAGGAGCGCGAGACATCGCTGTGTGGGGCACCAGGTTTCCCCAGTGCGCGTTCCCGGTGAGGCTCGCGGACACGCTCTTTACTGAACGGCTTACCGAGTCTAGTGGGGTATCGCGCCCGCACGGGAGTACCTCAGAGCGAGGTGAAAGCTGCGTCCTGGAGCTTAGCGTTCGTTTCCGCGCGACTGCTGGCGTCACCCCTAGATGAACACCTGTACGGTGCCGATGGGCTGCGGACTGGCGTGAGTCCGCAAAGCAAGAAGACGCGCGTAGACCTCGGTTTTGCCGATATCGAGACCCAGAACGTACATGACCACCTCCAGAAGGAGCTGTTGGACTGGTCAAGCACGTCTTTCTTGGGGCAGGCCCTTGTGTGCAGGCTCGAACGCCTCGGATATCGTTCTGTCTCGAAGAAAGGGCCCAGACCGGCCCCACCTACTAAACGACCTCGGAGGTCAACGCTAAGCGCAGGCTTGTTGGTCTGGGCTGGCTTGACTGAGAACCATTCTCAGGCCCGCAGTCCAATACACAACGGCAAGCCTTGGCCCGGTAACCATTCAGCGGGCTTGATCCCTTGGGAGAGACGCTCCGAAGGGTGAAGAGCTCTGAACTTGCTGTCGACGGAGGAGCACGTCAGGAAGATGTGCTCTCGCTCTTTTTCGAAGGTCAGCGGGAAGATGGGGCTGGGTTCGTTCTCGTGGGGACGGCGGGTTAACTCTAGCTCAGGAGTTTATCTCCCCTGCTGAGGCAGGTGCTGGAGCAGGGGGAAGAGGGAAGAGTGGGGTGGGGCGTGCCTGGTGCTCATTGTTATTACTTGCCATACACTGACGCATGCACCCCGCCGACGAACACGCCCAGAAACTGACCCTCGCTCTGCGGAACTACGACCTCGATCAAGTGGTCGGTCTCCTCCCTGCCCTGGGTGAACCCCGCCGCATCATCCACTCCGTCCTTAAGCCCGTTTTCGTGCGCGCTCAGCAGGAGGAGGTAGACCTCCTCCACCCCCCGCACGACTTCGATACCTGGCTCCACTCCTTTATCCACTTGCGCTTGAGGGGTGAGGGCACCGTCGCCAGCGGCACGGTGATCAACCGCCTGACCGTCCTCTCCCGCCTCTATAACCTCCTACGGGATGAGGGCCTAATCGCCAGCAACCCGGTGCGGGAGACCCCCCGCCCCCAACGCGCCAGCGAGAGCCGCGGCGACATGCTCTCCCGCGAGGAGATCACCCGACTTCACCAGCAAGTCACCGATCCGACGCTCAAGGCGGCCCTGCTCCTCATCGACCGACTCGCCTTCGACACCCGCGAACTCCGGGAGCTGACCTGGGAGGGTGTGCACCTGGGGCTGGGCACCCTCGTCCGCGGCCGCACCGTCGCCCGGATTCCGGCAGAGGTGGAGCAGGCATTACGGGTCCTCCAGCGTCAGGCCGGCGGGGAGTTGCACGCCCAGGGGCCGGTCTTCTCCTACACCGATGCCACCCTGCGTCCCGCCCTCTTCAGGGCCTGCCACGCCGCCAACGTCCCCTATTCTCCCCCCTCCCGCCTGCGCCTCGCTGGATTGCGCGACTACGGGGAGAGGCTCAGCAGACAGGACGCCGGGTTCCTGGGTGAGCCGGCCTTCGAGCACGCCAAGCGCGTCGCCGGTGCCTTGCAGGTGGAGGACCAGCCCAAGCGGGCGCAGCGCCACGCGAGAGCGAAGAACACCTGAGCGCCGTCGCGCGAGGACCCAGGGCTCCACAGCGCCGAGCACCAGGCGCCGCTCCCTGAGCTCTGTGTTATGAGGCCGCTCCTCACCGAGGCCCGCTGGCACGGGCTACAGTAACCTCAGGCCACCAGCACGCCCTGGAACACGTCCAGCAGATGGCTCAAGGCCCCCAGGTGTAGCATGACCGTCTTGCCCCTCTCCCCTCCCCTGCACGTTCACAACCAGCAGACCTTCGAGACCTGTATCGCGCTGACCCTTCAACTCGTCGCCACCCTCGAGTTCGCTCCCGTCCTCGGACGCGACCGGCCCACGCGGGAGATGATCCTCGCCTTCGCCGAACAGGCTGAGCGGCACGCGCAGGGCGTCGCTGCCCTCGCCGGATCTCCTGAAACGGATCTCCAGGCCGCTGGGCTGAACTGGTACGCCAACCTCACGGCGCAGCGTGACGACCCCCTGCAAGTCGCCTATCACGCCCTGCACGCCGCCGCGTACCTCGGTCTCGACGGTGGGGCGACCACCGGGACCCTCCTCGCCGCCGTCGCCCATGCCCTGCGCGTCCTCGCCCAGCGGGAGGGCGCGCTAATGAATTGAACTAGGGGAGCTAACACACCGTGGGCAGCAGGGTCAGCATGTGCGCTTCCAAGAGTGGACGTCCCGGCTTATTCCCGCTCCTCCGAGAACGTGAATGTCTGAACGAAGCCGAGGAACTTGGCCGTTCGGTGCGGCGGCACGAGACCTCGGTAGGACACCGGGCACGTCTGCTCGGAGAAGAGTTGCCAAGCGAGCACGACTTGCCCATCTGAAAAATGGGCGAGTTCGGGGTAGCTCACCCGCAGGCGGGGGAGGTGTTCCGGTGCCTGGGCCGGGTACGCCACTTCCCCCCCTAACCACTATTGGAACGGCGTGAAGGCATACGGGCTGGACGTGCCTCCGGCGTTGCACATGGCCGTGTCCAAGAAGGCAGCGGAAATGGGCAGGTGTCGGATCATGCCCGGGCGCCACCCAAGCTCGCCCTGTTGCCGCTGGGTCAGCGGAGGCCAGACCGCTGCGGTGAGGGACTCGAGTTGACGAAACCCATCGTCGTGACGGAAAGTCCCTTCACCACCTTCGTCATGCCAGGAAAGCGGGCCAACGGTGAAGACCCGGGACCACGTGGACCAGCTAGGCAGACTTTCCTGAGTTTCCTGGTACTTCAGCAGAAATGGTGCGCCGGGCCACTCGAAGGTGGCCTGGCGTTCGCGCCGAGTATGGCCTTCCCGCCGCCATTCATGCTCCTCCGTTTCGAGCAGCTTGAAGGGGAGCAGGGGCAGGAGGTGGCGGCGCCGGGCTCGCGTCATGTATCCTCCTTTCCGTACCAGAAGCACAACGGACTCGACTCAGTACCGCCGGGTGGGACGGCAGTGGCGAGGCTCAATTCAGGCGGAGCCGGAGCCGTTCCGCCTCCCGCGCCTCACGTTCCTCGACGGTGAGCGCTCCTTCCCGTCGCATCTCCTCAACCACCTCCTCCCAGGAAGCGGGGATGCCGAAATCGTCCTCCTCGGCTCGATCCGGGTCTAAACTCTCAGGATGCCTTTTCGAGCCGTTGAGGTGGAGGCCGATTCGCGTGCCGGGAACAAGAGGACCTGGGGGGTCACCCACCACCTGGCCCAGCCAGGCGGGGAAAAGGATGAGCGCCATCCAGTGTGGCGGGTGCAGGCCAGGGCGATTGAGCGCGCCCCGCACTTCCTCACAGATACCCGACCGGTTGCTGATCCCGCTCATGCACAACGCCCCCGGGAAGGCCATCTGTTGCTGGGCGTGCTGGGCTTCCTCTTGTCGTAGTTGGCCCAGTGTCAGGGAAGCTGCCGTGAGGCGCAATGGCAAGGGGCCCACGCTCAGACGGGAAATCTTGCGATCACCCGGTCATACTCCGGCTGCGCATCGCCCAGCGCGAGGCGCGAGTACACCTCCAGCGACTGCCGCGAAGCGTGCCCGCTGTACGGCTGAATTAGGGCGTCGTCAAGGCCCTGTTTTTTCAACCAAGTCAGCAGAAAGTGCCGCAGCTTGTGTGGGCTGATGGTGCGCTCGATGCCCGCCAGCACGGCGTACCGCTCCAGCATCTTGCGCACGCCCCGGTCGCTGTAGCGCCGCTTCCACGACGACTCGAACAGGTACTCGCCGCCCTCGTCCCGGCGCCCCCTCACGTGCAGGGCCAGCGTCTCCTTGAACGCGGGCGCGAAGGGCACCACGCGGTCCTTCTTCCCCTTGCCCACGTTGATCCTGATCTGGCAGGCGTCCAGGTCCACGTCCGCGAGCTTGATCTTCACCAGCTCGCTGACCCGCACACCCGTGTACAGGAAGGTCTTGATCAGCACGAGGTCGCCCGTTCGCCGGGTGCGCCACACCGCCCCATACAGGGCCCGCACCTGTTCCTCGCTCGGCACCCAGGGCAGGCGGCGGCTCGGCCCCGGCACCTCGACCTCCAGTTCAGCCCGGAGCTGCCGGAAGACTTCTTTCAGGTAGGCGTAATCGGGCCGCTCAGCGCGCAGCAGCTTCGCCAACTCCCGTGCCTTGCGCCTCGCGGGCGTCCGCTTCGGTTCGGACATGCTCCGTTCCTCCCGGCTCCAGGTTAAGCCGGGTGCTCATGTCGAGCCGGAACACGCCGTAGGGGTTGACGTGATGATGAATCAGGGGCGAGAGTGCCCGCCAGTCCTCGGCCGTCATCTCCCGGCGCCAACTCTCGTCATTTAGTACGGCCTGGATCATCAGGGTGTTGACGTACACCAGGCTGTTTTGCAGCAGTTGCAGCGCCAGCACGGCGATCTCCTGGTCCTCCAGGCGGTTGGTGCTGATCTCCCCACCCTTGCCGTAGAAGATGAAGCCATTGGCGCTGTTCCAGGTTTCCACGACGTTCAGGCCCTCGTGAATCTCCCGGCGCAGCCTCTCGTCGTGCAGGTACTCGCACAGGAAGACGGTCTTCACGACCTTGCCGAGTTCCTTAAGGGCCGCGTAGGTGGGGTGCTGGGCATTCGCCTGGGAGAAGCGGCGCAGTACGGACTCGGGGTCGGCGAGGCCCAGCCGCAGGGCCGTGGCGTACTTGATCATCTGCTCGTGTTGCTGCGCGATAAAGTCCCACTTGATCGAACGGCCCGCCAAGACGGGTTTCAGGCGGGCCACTTGGGCGGCGAAGCCCAGGTCGGGCAGGTAAAGCCTCTGGCTCCCGATGTCCTTGAGACGGGGCAGCAGGCGAAAGCCGAACAGGTGGCTGAACGCGAAGCCCACCTCGCTCTGCCCGTGGCTGTCCACGTACTGCCGCCCCACCGACATGTCGGTGCAGTGCCGGAGCACCCCCTCGATCATCGCCGCGACCTCGCTGCTGGTGCAGGTCTTGAGCAGCGAGTGGATACAGGTGGCCTTGCGCTCGACGTGCCAGTAGATCATTACCCCACGCCCGCCGTACCGCACCGACCACTCGGTGCGCAGGTTGCTGTCCCAGGCCCCGAACTTCTTGGCGTCCGAGGCGCAGCTCGTCGTCCCCTCGCCCCACACGTCGTTCTGCCGTGCCGCCAGGATGGCGTTGACCACCTGTGCGTTCGCGGCGCGCAGTCCTTCCCGAGTGATGAAGCGCCGCCGCACGTACCTCAGGTCCGCGTAGGTCATGTGCTCGTCCCCGGCGGCCACCCGCTTGAGGCCGGTGTTGGTGCCGAGCCCGAAGAGGCACAGCAGAAGGCGTTTCTGAATCTCGGCGCGGTCCAACATCTCGCGCGTCATCACGCTGCGCAGCCGCTCGCTAAACCCCGTCCGCAGGTCGGTCTCCTTGAGGAAGTCCAGCAGCAGGTTCACACCGAACCGGCGCCCGACCTCGCCCTTGACGCTGCTCAGGTGCGGCGGCTCCGCCTGCGCTTCCAGCGGCGTCACGATGAAGCCCCCGCCGACCTTCTCGGTCACCCTGACCTTCTCGTTCCTGGGCAGGCCGTCGTGGAAGCGGATCAGGGCATCCTTGAGTTGCTGCTGGAGCAGGGCAACGAAGGGCCCGGCCTCCCGCGGCTGTTTCAGGGCATCGAAGTACGTCTCCTTCTGCGCCTCGAAGTCCTGGGGAAGGTCCGCCTCGGGGTCGCGGTACTTGTCCGCCCCTACCACCCAGACCTCCCGACAGCGCAGGGCATCCCGTAAGGCATCGAGCACGCAGATTTCGTAATTCACCCGGTTGATTCGGACCTCGCCGCCGTCCAGTTCCTCAACCACGAGGTCGTGCATGTTCCTGGCGATGACGCCCTCGACCGGGACGCGCTCATGCGTGGGATAGTTCAGCACCTTGCTACCCGTGTACCGCTTCAGGAGTTCCAGGGCCTCGATGACCGGGCGGTGGGTAGCGTTGTTCGACCGGAACTCCAGGGTCCCCAGCAGCCAGGGGATCATGCGGCGGTAGTGGTTGCGGTACGACACCCGTAGCGTCGCGTGGACCTTCCTCTGGTATACCCCAGCGTGATTCGTCTTGAACTCTTGAAGGAGGTCACGCAGCTTTTCCTCGCCGACCACGGGGAAGAGCACATCACGGACCCTCCCATCCGGGTTGCCGAGGGCCGCCTCGACCAGCCGGAACAGGATGACGTTCTTGTTTTCGACGCGCTTGAACTCCTCCAGCAGCCGTTTGTCCACCCGCCGCTCCGCACGGGCGCCGATCTGATGGACGGTGTGGATGAGATGGTCCACCAGCGAGTCGGTCAGCTCGGCCTCCCGCAGCAGGCAGAAGACCGCGAGTTGTGTGGCCCGGATTGCCTCGGGATGGGCGCGCAGTTCGCTCGGCGTCTCTACCCCAGTCCGCTCCCGGTAGCGGCGCAGGACCGGGGGCGGCACACCCTGAAACAGGTCCTTTGGCAAGCCAACAGCCCGGAGCCGGCGCAACTTGGTAATCTGCTCCTCGACGCTCTCCAGCCCGGGTTTGTTGGAGTCGCTGCGGAGCCAGTGGATCAGGGACGTGTGGGCGTCCGGGTCGTCCTCGTTCTCGGATTCGTCCTCCTGTACGGTGGCACGCACCACCTCGTCGAGCCGGGCACGTGCTTCCTCCGGCAGCCGTCCAAATACACGTTTGCAGAGGTGAGTTTCAAAGGTGCGTTGGGCTGAGGCGACGTGCCGCTCCAGCTTCAGGGCGCTGGGCGGTTCGATGCCTTGGGCGCGCAGGTAGCCCAGCGCGAGTTCCTTCAAGGCGTCGGGACGCTCCTCGTGCGGGACGGCGTGCTCACGCAGCCAGGCGGTGAGGGCAGGCACATCCGCTTCGGTGAAGACCCGGAAGCCGAAGTGCTCGCGGATCAGGGTGCGGTGGCTGCTGCTCGACCGGCCCCGCCAGTCGTAGGTCCCGAACAACGCAGCCTCGACCCCGACCTGTCTCGCCACATAGTCCACAGCAACCTCGGGCACCTCGGAGATGTTGTACGGGAAGCGCCCTTCGAGTCCGTACGCCTTGAGCATGACCGCGAGCCCCAGCCGATTGGCGTCCCTACTCGTCCCCAGCACGTCCAGTTCGACGGGGAGCAAGGTCCAGTGGTCGATCAGCTCGTCGATGGTCCAGCTTTGACGCACGTGCCCTCCGAAATGTTCCTGGTTCCCACCGTGTCGGCACTTCTTCCACCGTGTTCCCTCTGAACTCAGGTGCCCAGGGCGGTCAGGAGAGGAGGAACTGGGGAGAGTTCAACGTCCAATCAGCAACTCGGCACTTGCTCTGTGAAGCGTGCCCCGGCGATGGGCCACCTCTCCGCTCAACGTGTCCGACCCAGGGTGTTAACGAGGACTACGCCGCCCAGCGCGAGCACCCCACCCAGCACGGCCCCAAGGGTCGGCACTTCCCCCAGCCACACCCACGCGATCCCGAAGGCCAGGACCGGCACCGCATACAGCAGGCTGCCCGCCCGTCCGGCGGGCAACCTGGACAGCACGACGGCCCACGCCAGGTACGCCAGCGCCGCCGGGAACAGGCCGAGGTACACCACGGCCAGGGTTGCATGCAGCGGCGCTTCCCGGACGGCTCCCCCCAGACCCGGCAGGAACACCAGGCTCAGCCCCGTGCCGCCCCAGATCGCGTAGCACGTCAACTCCAGGGGCCGATAGTGCGTGAACAGCGGCTTTTGCAGGATGAACGACGATGCCTGGAGTACCGCCGCCAGAAGCACCAGAAGCGCCCAGGGATTCAGGGCAAGCCCATCGCCCGAGGTCAGGGCGATGACTCCGGCGCCGCTGAAGCTCACCAGCAGCCCGAGCCAGCCCCAGGGGCGCAACCGCTCGCCCAGAAACATCAGGGCCAGCAGCGCGGTGAAGATCGGGCCGGTGTTCACCAGCAGGCTCGCCGCGCCCGCCGTCACGTGGGTCTCGCCCCAGCTCAGGGCCAGGTTGTACGCGGTGATGCCGACGCCTCCGAGCAGCAGCAGGTGGGGCAGGTGGCGGCGTTGCGGCACGCGGACCCGCGCGAACGGCGCGATCAGCAGCAGGGCCAGTGAGGCCACCAGAAAGCGCAGCACCACGAGATGTGCGGGTTCGTACCCCGCCAGGCCCGCCCGGATGCCCGGGAAAGCCGAGGCCCAGAGGATCAGCGTCACGGCTGCGGCGAGCACGAGCGTCAGGTCGAGGCCGGAGCGCGCCCCCTGTGCCCCAGCCGAACTCATCCCAGGTACCCACGCGCCAGGGCCAACTCTGCGTTCAGCACCGAGCCCCCCGCCGCGCCGCGAACGGCATTGTGGGCCAGCGCCACGAACTTGAAGTCCAGCACCTCGCACGCCCGCAGCCGCCCGACCGTCACCGTCATGCCCCGTCCTGCGTCGCGGTCGAGGCGCGTCTGTGGCCGGTTGGGTTCCGTGCGCAGCGAGATGACGGGGTACGGCGCGGTGGGGAGGCCGAGTTGCTGTGGCTCAGGCGTCCACTCCCGCCAGACCCGGGCGATGTCCTCCAGGGAGGCGGGCCGCTCCAGGGCCACGGAGACCGTCTCGATATGGCCGTCGCGGGTGGGCACCCGGTTGCAGTGGGCGCTGAATTTGAAGGCCGCGTCGTGGTGGTGCCCGTCCAGCAGGTCGCCGAGCATCTTCTTCGCCTCGGCCGCCATCTTCTCTTCCTCGGTGGGGATGTAGGGAATCACGTTGTCCAGGGCATCGAGCGAGGGCACGCCCGGGTAGCCTGCCCCCGAGAGCGCCTGCATGGTGTTGACGATGACCGCCCGCACCCCGAAGGTCCGGTGCAGTGGGGCCAGGGCGGGAACGACCACCGCGGCGGAGCAATTGGGGTTGGCCGCGATGAAGCCCCCGGACGAGAAGACCTTTTGCTGCTTCACCAGTTGCAGGTGATCAGGATTAACCTCGGGAATGAGCAGGGGCACGTCCCCCTGCATCCGGTAGGCCGAGGCGTTGGTGAACACCTTGTACCCGGCGGCGGCGAACTGCGGCTCCAGGTCCCGGGCCTGGTCCGTCGGCAGGGCGCTGAACACCACGTCGCACTCCAGGTCCGGCGTGCATTCACGCACGACCATCCCGGCGACGCTGGCGGGGGGATCGCTGGAGAGTTGCCAGGCACAGGCCTCACGGTAGGTCTTCCCGGCGGAGTTGCTGGAGGCGGCAAGCGCGGTGATCTCGAAGTGGGGGTGGTCGGCGAGCAGTTCTACGAAGCGTTGGCCGATGGTGCCGGTCGCCGCGAGAATCCCGGCGCGCAGTTTCTGGGGCATGCGTCTCCTTGCGCCTTACAACAAGGCGTGCCCTTCATTCTCAAGAAGGAGACAGGAACCGGACAGCAGGAGACGAGACTCAAAAAGCCCCTCACCTTTTGCCATCGAAAGTAGAATCATTACATGACCTTCGACGCTGAAAGGCTGCTGGATGAGGTAGGGTGGCACATCCTCGACGAGTTACAAGCGGACGCGCGGCTCTCGATGGCCGAGTTGGGGCGGCGGGTCGGCTTGTCGGCGCCCGCGGCGGCAGAACGGGTGCGCAAGCTGGAGGACGCAGGGGTCATCAGCGGCTACCGGGCTCAGGTCAACCTGGGCCGGGCGGGTCGTCCGTTGCTCGCCTTCGTGCGGATCAGTGCCTACGGAGACGTGAAGGTCAAGGTGGCGGAGGTCGTGAACAAGACGCCGGAGGTGCTGGAGGCACACCGGGGGACAGGCAGCGATTGCTTCATCCTGAAGGTGGCGGTGCGCGATATCCCGCATCTGGAGCAGGTGACGGACCGCTTCACCATGTTCGGGCAGCTCACCACGTCTATCGTGCTTTCCTCACCGCTGGAAGGCCGGGTGGCCGAGCGACTCTCCACGCCGACCTGACCGTCAATGCCCGAGGAGGAGGCGAACGGCCAGAGTCCAGACTACGGCAGCGATGAGCACGTCGAGGACCCGCCAGGCCAGGGGATGTTGAAACAGGGGCACCAGACGACCGGCCCCGTAGGCCAGCGCGAAGAACCAGGCGGCGGAGGCGAGTGAGGCACCTAGGGTGAAGGCGGCACGCTCAGTCCCGACATGCCGGGACGCGACGGTGCCCAGCAACACGACGGTATCGAGGTAGACGTGCGGGTTGAGCAGGCTAAAGCCCAGGGCGGTGAGGGCGGCGGAACGGATACTGGTGGGGACGCTGGAGGAGGAGAGGTCGAGGTGCCCACCTTGCCGAGCCGAGTGCAGGGAACGGAAGCCGAACCAGAAGAGGAAGGCGGCGCCGCCCCAGGTAGCGAGGGTGCGCAGGAGGTCGCTGGCGGCGATCAGGCTGCCCAGGCCGAGGGCGCCGAGGGTGATGAGGAGCACGTCGCCCAGGGTACTAACGAGGGCGACAGTGAGGGGGTGTTGCCGCCGGAGCCCGGCGCGCAGGACGAAGGCATTCTGCGCGCCGATGGCGACGATCAGACTGAAGCCAACGAGCAGACCTTCGAGGGCGGCGTTCACTCGCTCAGCATAGGCAGGGGGTCAACTTGCCCGTTGCGCCTCACGGCAGCTTCCCTGACACTGGGCCTAGTTGGCCTGGGTCTTCATCGCCTTGCAGCGTAGGTACGGCTCAGGTTGGAAGGCAGGGGAAACTCGACCGCCGGGGATCGCGGCTCGCGGCGGTCTTCGGTGAGGGCCTCCCAGGCACCCTCCAGCAGGCGCCCTTCCTCCTGTGTTCGGATGATCAGCCGCGAGCCGGCCTGCACGAGCGCCACCGCCGCCCTGCACTTCAGGGGCTTCTCGCGCCCTTCCGAGCCGACGCCTTGCCGGATGACCCCGCAGTGCGCCGGGTCTTCCTCGGCGCCTTGCCTTTCGTGCTGGCCTCCCGCTTTATTCGTTTCCCCTTGAACGTCCCGTTCAGCACGTCTGCCAACGTCTTCTCCGTCAGGTCCTCGGGCAGCAGACCCTCCGGCAGCGGCACACTCCGCCCCTGCGCCCGCACTTGGACTTGCCCCGCCCTCACCTCGAACACCGCGTCCAGATGCGGCACCTGAACACGAGGCGGCGTGCGTCCCGCCCGCTCGATGGCCGGAGCAAGGTTCCCCTTCCACACCCCATCCAGGTACTGTGTGCGCGTCAGTTCCCCCTCCGCGATACGGTCGAGGTCCCGCTCCATCTGCGCCGTGAAGGTCGTGTCCACCAGTTGCGGCACCTGCCGCATCAAATACCCCGCGATGAGCAGGCCCAGGGGTGTCACGTGCAGTTGCCGTTGGCGCACGGTCACGTACCCGCGTTTCTGCAAGGTGTCCAGCGTGCTCCCGTAGGTGCTGGGCCGCCCAATCCCGGCTCGCTCCATGAGCTGCACGAACTTCCCCTCGGTGTACCGGGCCGGGGCGCTGGAGCGTTTCTCCTCCGCCCGTGCGTCCCTCAGGGCGAAGCTCTCCCCCACCTGCACCCGGGGCAGGGCCTGCTCGTCCTCGTCCGCCTCCTGATCGTCGTACAGGACCGTGAAGCCCTTCTCGATCAGGCGG
Organism: Deinococcus aetherius; assembly: GCF_025997855.1. Classification (NCBI taxonomy): domain Bacteria; kingdom Thermotogati; phylum Deinococcota; class Deinococci; order Deinococcales; family Deinococcaceae; genus Deinococcus; species Deinococcus aetherius. The sequence goes on along the minus strand of NZ_AP026563.1, from coordinate 22,565 downwards.
GTGCCGCTGGCGTGCAACGTCACCTGCCCAGCTTTCAGCGTGATGCTGGTCTTCTCACCAGTGGCGTCCCGCATCTGCGAGGCCAGCGTGCGGTCGTAGATCAACCGGTACAGGGCGAGTTCGTCCCCACTGAGGCCAGCGTCCTCCGGGATGAGGAACTTCCCCGCCGGTCGGATGGCTTCGTGCGCCTCCTGGGCGTTCGCGCTCCGCGTAGCGTACTGCCGGGCCTTTTCTGGGAGAGCAGTCGGCCCAAAGCGGCCCTGGATGGCCTCTCGCGCCAGGGTCTGGGCTTCCTCACTCAGGCTCGGACTGTCCGTGCGGATGTAGGTGATGAAGCCGTTCTCGTACAGGGCTTGCGCGAGTTTCGTGACCGTCGCCGCACCCAGTTTCAAGCGCGCGTTCGCCGCTTGTTGCAGGGTGGACGTGGTGAACGGAGCCGGGGGCTTACGGGTGACCGGCGTCACCTCCACGGCCTGCACCACGCCCCACTGCCGTTCCAGGTACGCTTTAAGTTGCTCAGCCTTCCCAGCGTCTAGTTGCACGACCTGCACGTCCGGCTTCAGTTCGCCTTGTGGAGTAAAGCTGGCAGCCGTCGCCAGGGGCACGTCCCGCAGGGCCACCACGGTCGCGCGAAAGGGCGGGCAGCTGTCCACCCCCACCGTCACCCGCCAGTAGCTCGCAGGCACGAAGGCCAAACGGCTTTGTTCCCGCTGCGACAGGAGCATCAGCGCCGCGGACTGCACCCGCCCCGCTGACTGGTTCCCGCCCACCGCCGACCACAGCAGGGGGCTGACCCCGTACCCGGCCAGGCGATCGAGCACCCGCCGAGTCTCCTGCGCCCCGACCAGGTGATAGTCGATGGGGCGAGGGTGGGCGACGGCCTGCCGCAGGGCAGATTGGGTGATCTCCTGGTAGGTCACACGCTGAGCCTCTTTACCCAGGCCGAGGAGGACGGCGAGGTGCCAGGCGATGCTCTCCCCTTCCCGGTCCGGGTCGGAGGCCAGCAGGACCTGCTCGGCCCCCTTGGCGGCGGCTTTGAGGTCCTGGATGGTCTTGTGCTTGCCCTCGCGGATGACGTACAGCGGCGCGTAATTGTCCTCGACGTTCACACCGAGCCGTGCCCAGGGAAGGGCACAGTGCTTCTCGGGCAGGTCCTCCTTGCGGGCGGGGAGGTCCCGGACGTGGCCGAGGCAAGCCCGGACCGTCCAGCCGCGACCGAGGAGGCTCTGGATCTTCTTGGCTTTGGCCGGGGATTCGACGATCAGCAGCTTCATTGCCCCTCCCAGCAGCACAGGCACATGACATCATGATGCTGGAGACTCGGGTTGGACAAAGCGGCGAGGCGCGGAAAGCGGCGCGGGGAACGGCCCTGACCGCGCTACCGGCCTGGGTTTATCAGCGTCGGGGGTCAGTGCGCCCTACCGAGGCAGGGCGTAGCGCTCCTGCCGCTTGCCCCCCCGGAAGATCGCCAGCGTGACGTACTCGAACTCGCCGTCGGCCTTCTCGCGCACGTGCTCCGGGTCCGTGCTCTTCGCGCCCCGGCTGATCTTGACCGCAGCGGGCAGCGTCATCTTGCGCGAGTCCACCGCCTCCAGTTCTCGGATCTTGTACGCCTGCCCCCGGTGGATGATCCGGACGTCACCCTCCGGATTGGTCCACTTCCTGGCCCCGATCAGGCTCCAGTCGAAATCGGCGAAATTGTCGTAGGGGAACGGATAGCCGCCGGGCGGCACCTCGCCGCTGGTCCACCCCAGACGGCCGTATTTTCTGAGGGTGTCCTCCAGCGCCCGCTCATCCGGGACGTCCACCAGAACTTTTGCGCCGAGGTCACTGCGGAATTCTATTTGCATGGGTTACCTCCGCCGGGAAGACCTTCCGCCCCAGCGGGAGAGGGTCAGGCCTCGAACATCTCCAAGGAGGGCAGTCGTCTGGCCAGACCCGAGGGTGGCTCGGATGACGTTCCGACCTGCCGCCTCGTCTAGAGCAAAGCACGACCCAGCCCACCTTGAACTCGGTTGCGGGATGGGGAGCATGCAACTCGATGGTGTTGCGGGGCAGCTGGTCGCAGGTGGAGACACGCCTCAGCTAGGACCGAGGAACGGGCGAGGTGCGAGGCTGCACCGCCTGCGCAATTCGGGCGCACAGCGAGTGGTCCGCCTGCATGTCCTGCACGGCGTTCTCGTGGGCGTGCCGGGCGCTCCAAATCGGGGAGAGGTAGACACCGTCCCCGAGTCTCCGGGGCGCTGTTCCCCCGGAGAGGGAGAAGGGGAGCCTCTCCCCTTTCCTTTAGGCGGCGTGGGCGCGGTCCCGGATCGGGTCGGCCCCCAGGGCCATCGCCACGATGGCGAGCAGGCGTTCCCGGAATCGCTCGGAAGCAAGCTGCTTCTGGGTGCCCTCCACCACCTGGGAGTCACTGCTCAGCACCGCGACCTGCGTGACGGTCAGGTGCTCGCCTTCCGTCCTGACCGCGTAATGCATGATCACGTGCCCGGTGATCAGCAGGCTGCGCAGCGCGTACTTGTCGGGACTGGCGTGCAGCATCACCTCGTCCCCCCTCACGCTCACGCTGATCACCCCCTCGGGATTCTGCGGCACCGGGTTCACCCGTCGGGCGTCCAGGGCATGAACGGCGGCGTTCTTCGGCAGGCTGATCGTGGGGCGTGCTCCCAGGCTGAGCGACTCGCGGTAGTGCCCGGGGTGGGTGCTCCCCTCATACCCGGTCGCGCCCGTCACCTGCCGGAAGTTCAGCACGGTGCTCTCCCCCGTCTCCCTGACCACCGTCACCGCTCCGGCACTCACCTGCGTCACCTCGACCCGCCCGCCCTCGTGCACGAAGGTCAGACCGACGTGGACGGGCAGGACCCCGATCCAGTGCAGCTCGCCCGCGTAGTCGAGCAGCCGGGCGAAGCTGAAGTCCCCCAGCAGGTCGAGTTCACGCTTGACCCGCCCATACGCCTCCCGCGCCTGGGTCAGCAGGGCGTGGTCGTTGGCCGTCCAGCCGTTCTTGCGCGCATTGGCCCGCTCGCGGACGGTCTGGACCCGCTCACGCACGCTCAGCACCCGCGCCAGGACTTCGAGATTGCGCCGCAGCGCCGCGCGGCCGGTCAGTTCTTCGAGCGTCTTCTTCTTTTCCTGGATCTCCCGGCGGGTCTGCTCGGGGTCGTCGCTCAGGAGCAGGGCCATCTCCTCCCCGTTGAAGCCCGCGGCTGTGTTCTCCAACTCGTCCACGTCCAGCCACAGTTGGGAGAGCCAGGACTTCTTCCCGCTCATGATCGTATAGGTGATGGCGTCGAAGGACCCTCGCATCAGCAGGTACACGTTGCGCACCCGTTCCGCCGGGTTGCCTTGCCTCGCCCCGCGTCCGACGCGCTGACGGATCTCCTCGTAGTTCCACGGAATGTCGGCGTTCACAATGAGCGTCGTGCCGTGCTGGAGGTTGAACCCCTGCCCCAGCACATCCGTCCCCAGGATCAGGGAGAGGTCCCCGAAGTTGTAGTCGTCCTCCAAGTCCTGGCGGGCCACGCTGCTCTTGTGCGTGTCGCTGGAAACGATGGCGATCTCGTGCTCCGGGTACCCGGCCTCCACCAGCAGCGCCTTGAGCCGGGCGAAGGACCCCTCCTTCTCACCGATGCTGAGGAACACGATGCCCTTGCCGCCCGAAGCGCGGTTCTCCAGGGCGAGCTCGGTGATCTTCTCGAAGCGCGGGTTGCGGCCCCCAACTCCCTTGAGCACCGGGTCCACGGTAAGCTTGCGCATCTCCCAGAGGATCGCGAAGGGGTGGTTCGGCCCCTTGGCCCGGGCGTCGGCGGTGCGGGCACGTTCACGCAGCGACCGGTAGAGCACAGCCTGCTCCTCGCTCATGTCGATCATCACTTCTTCCGCCACCGCCGATGGGACCTTCAGGGGCTGGCCGTCCCGGGTGACAACCAGCGGGTCCCCGTAGGAGCGGGTGATGACGTGCCCGCTGATGATGCCTTTAAGTTCCCGCAGACGGCGGAAGCCCTTCACGCACGGCTTCACCTCCACGCTGCCGTCCATCCCGGTCACGATGTCCGGCTCGATACGCAGGTACTGCTCCATCAGGGCCTCGCCAGTTGGAAGGCCGTAGCCCGGCAGGGCGTCCGTGACCATGCTGAGCATGGAGTAGACCTCCAACGGGCTGTTCTTGATCCACGACGCGGTGAAGGCGAAGGTGCTGCCGCCCCGCTCCCGGACGAAGCGGCCCTTGTGCAGCGCGTCGAGCGCCCGCTGGCTCTCCCCTCCCCCGCCGAGAAAGCGGGGGGTCTCGCCGAAGGTGGTCGGCGGGGCGAAGAGATTCTTCAGGCCGTGGGCCTCGTCGAATCCGGTGAAGTCGCAGCCCAGCAGCTCAAAGGAGAGTTCACCCTCCTGCGCGATCTTCGTGCGGGCGAGCATCGCCCCGAAGACGCCGAGCTTGCGCACAAGTTCCTGGTGCTTGCCGCGCTTAGGCAGGCCCTCGTAACCGTCCTGGGTCTCCAGGTTCCGCTGATACTGTGGATCCTCCAGGATCAGCCGCTGGCGGGTCTCACGCAGCATCCCGATCCCGGTGAAGGACTCGCGACTCATGATGACCAGGTCCACCTGCCCGGCGCTGAGGGATGCGATCTTCTCGCGCTTGACCACCGGGGAGTCCTCCTTCCAGGCCTCGATGCGTTTGCCGCCCTTGTCGAGCATGGGCGTGCCGTCGCGTTTGGTCTTGTAGACCTTGTTCCCCTGCCGGTCGCGCCGCACGCTCATCCCGACCGTGACGATGTTCCAGCCGGGCAGCGCGAGAGCCGCATTGGTCGCCCAGTTGCTGACCAGCCCGGCGGGTACGACGATGATGGGACGCGAGGCACGGCCGCAGGTCTTCAGGTACGCGATCAGGCCGAGAAGGCTGAACGTCTTGCCGAGCCCCACGTCGTAGTTGTTGACCATGCCCGTTGTGGCGGCCATCGCGCGGATGTCCATCACCTGGTAGGGGTGGTGCTCGGGGCCACGCCAGTCGGGCAGATGGAGGGGCCGCGCGGTGCCCTCCGGCCGCAGGATCGCGCCGCGGGCATAGGTGTAGGCCTCCTCGACGACGCCCACGTGCGCACTCTGCATCAGCCAGTTGCCGAAATGCGCCTGAGTCTGATCCTCATAGGCCTGGGCCGCGTCGATAGCCGTCGCGCGCTCGGCCTGGTACTGCTCGCGCGACATCTCCCCCGCGCCACGAACGGCCTCCACCTCTGTCTTGTGGTTGAGGTAGTTCTCCAGCGCCCGGGCCTTCTCCTGATCGAAGGCGCTGCGGGCCCGCACCCCCGCTTGGCCTGCGCCTCCCTTGAGGCGGAAACGCACCGCCCCGTTCTCCCGGCGCACGCTGATCAGCGGCTTCTGGTCGGACGCACTGCCGAGGTAAGCGTTGACCCACTCTTCCAACACGGCCACGGGAATCACGGCATCACGGGGGCTGAGGTTCAGTTCGCTGAGGTTCGCGCGACGCACCCGGCTGATGAACAGGTCTGCCTGCCTCAGCAGCGCCGCCCGCCGGTGGCCGCCGAAGTGCTCAGCCTGCGCGCGGGCCTGCTCGGCGCGCAGGAAGGCGTGCCCGGAGTAGTACAGCCCCGGTTCCACCCAGATTTCGCCGTTGAAGGCGTAGTGCCGGGTCAGGTGCGTCACCGCTTCCGGCTCGGACACCCCGGCGTACTTCATCAGGGTCTGCTCGGTGAGCGCCATCAGGTCGGCGAGTTGCTGGGTGATGCCCTCCATCCCGCTGGCCGTGATGGGCAGCGCGTACGTCTCGTCATCCGGCAGGTTCAGCTCAACCAGGGCACCGAGGTGGGCGAGCAGGACGGCGAAGAGCGAGTAACGGGGAATCAGCCGGGCAAAACGCTGGCGGTCGTACGCACCGTGAGTGGCGCGGTACTGCACGTCCAGGGCCAGGGCCGTGCGGCGGCGCTGAGGGGTCTCGGGCCGGCCCAGTTCGCGCGCCTCTAGGTACGCCTGGAGGGCCTGCGCCACTTGGACCGCCTGCGCGACGACCGGCGCCGCGAAGTCGTCGGTAACCACCCACTGCCCGAGCCGGAAGGCCTGGCGACGATCCGTGGAGAGGGTGCCCTCCGGGATCGCGTGCAGGTCCGTGCCGTGCGAGGCCGTCTCGGCGTTTCTCGCGGCGTCCTCGCCGAGCCGCTCGCGGACGGTTTCGATCAGGGTCCGGAACAGCACGGGGGCGCTGTTCATCGCGGCCTGCACCTGGTCGTGGACACGCTGCACCTGACGGGTGTCCACCTCGCCTTCGAGCAGCGGGTTCCCGAAGCGGCCGCAGCGGAGGATGCTCTCCTGACTCAGCCGGAAGCTGCCGGAGAGCTGGCGCAGCCGGTGCGTCCAGGCCCCCTCCTCGCCCTCGGTGATGATCAGGCTACTCCCGTCCACAAAGCGTTCGACCAACTCCCGGTGCACGGGGTCGGTGACGAACTCCAGCAGCGTGTCCGTGACTTGGACACCGCCGAGGGTGCTCAGGGCCTCCCGCACCCCGTGGTCGTGGCGGCGCAGGATGAGCAGCACCGTGGTGACCCCCGCCCCGGCTGCCTTGAAGGCCCCGGTGGGGACGAGCACCGCGTGCAGGGGCAGGGCGGAGGTGAGCAGTTCTTGCCGCCAGTCCCGGTGCCGGTGGCCGTGCAGCAGGGACAGGGGCAGCAGCACGCTGACGAGCCCGGTCTGGAACTGGACGCGGCGCAGGATCTGACGCATGAAGTACCGCTCGCTGCGGACCTCCTCGGGTTCGTGCAACGCCCGAGTCTCGCCGCGCGGGCCGTAGGGCGGGTTGGCGACCACCAGGTCGAAGAGGGGGTCACTGCTGCGGGTGGTGTACTGCTCCAGCGGCATCACGTGGACGCTGGCGTGCGGGTGCAGGTGCGCGGCCGCCCGGCCCGCCACCGGGTCCATCTCGACGCCGGTGAGCAGGACGCCCTCGGGGGCATGCGCGAGGACCGCCCCGTTCCCGCAGCTCGGTTCCAGAGCTCGGACGGGGCGCTTCTCGTCGCCCAGCTTGAGGAAGGGCGTGACGAGGTTCCATAACAGCGCCGCGACGGCATTAGGCGTGTAGAACTGGTCCACACTCTCGCCGAGGCCGCCCCCGCCGCTGTAGGCCCGCAGGACGGCCAGGTCAGGCTGGGGGGCCAAGACCTCGTGGCGGGCCGCCTCGTTGGCGCCCAGGCGGGCCTGTTCTCCGCCGCCCGTCACCTCCACGCCGTAGGGCTCGCCGCCGGGGGCGGGGGCGGGCTGCGGGGCACTGACCACGTCGTAGCCCTCGCGGGTGAGCAGTCGTCCGTTCAGGGCCAGCGCCGACTTGTCGGCCGGACTGAACTTGGGCCAACTCATGTGGGCGTACGGCAGCTCGCTGTTGAGGCCGAACAGCGCGAGGAATCCGGTCACGGCGGTCAGGGCGAAGCCTTTGGTTTGACGCATGCGATCCCGTCCATGCCGGATGGCCGTCAGGCCTCCGGCATGAGGGACCCCACGTCGCCCGGGCAAGTCTCCCGCTCCCGGTCCCAGAGGTCACGTCCGCGAACGGGCACGCAGGGTGGTGAGGGCAGCGTGGACCGTCCGGCTCACCTCGTCGAGCGCCATCACCGGATGGGCGGCACCGAAGAGGTCCAGGTAGCTTGAAGCGGACTGGACGCTCTCGCCGATCAGGATGGGGACGACGGCGAGGGTCCGGTGATAGGGGCGCTGATCGTCCAGAAGCAGGCCGCAGGTCCTCACGTCGGCGGGTAGAAGTTCCCCGTCGGTGATCACGATCAAGATCTCCTGCTCGTCCGGCCGGGCATACCCCCGGAGGGCGAGTTCGAGGCCCCGGGAGAGTTGCGTGCCGCCCCCCGCCTCCAGGCCGACCAGACGTGCGGTCGCTTCCTGCCAGGGGAGGTCGGGCGCGACGATCTCGCGCGCGGAGGTGGTGAAGCCGATCACTTGCAGCCGGCTGCGGGCGAGGTGGGCGGCGCGGGCGAGCATGAAGGCCGCCTCGCGGGCCGCGCGCAGGCGTTCCCCGGACATGCTGGTCGACAGGTCGACGCACAGCCGCAGCAGAAAGGGAACGGGACGGTCTTCACCCAACCGGCGCCGGAAGGGACGCTCGGCGCCCTGCACGTGCCGGTCATAGCGGAAGCGTCCCCGCGAGCGGTGCGCTTCCTGCCGGGCGGGACGGCCGGGGGGTGCCAGGACGACCGCCAGACGCCGCGCGTGGCCCTCGGTGAGGAGCAGCAGGCCGTCGGGGGCGGTCGCGACCGGCGCCGGGGGTGGCCCGGGGAGTTCCCCGGCGCCGGAAGTCCCCGGGCGGGAGCTGTCCTCCGGAATCGGGTTTTCGCTCCCGGGTCCACCGCTTCCCGAAGCCGCCGTTTCCTCGTTCCCCCGCTTCCCTTTCGTGCAGACAGGCTGCTGGGGCTCCTCCCGCTGCACCCCACTCATCCCTCCGCCGTCCGCGCCGAGACCTGGCTCGGCTTCCTCCCGCAGCTCCTCGGGCAGCACCTTGAGGATGGCTCGGGCGATCTCCACGACGTCATCCCGGTGGGCCTCCCAGGCCTCCTCGACCAGGGGGCGGACCTGCTCCCGCCACAGCACCTCGAGTTCCAGGGGAACGGCAAAGGGGACGTCGGGGCGGTCATGGGCCCAGCGCCAGACCAGGCAGGACGTCTGCAGGTCCACCTCCGGGCGGTGGTCTCCCAACCACAGGACGTCTCCCAGGAAGTCGAAGTCGGCGCACAGCTCCGGGAAGCGGCGCATCACGAGCCGCTCCATACGCTCGTCTTCCAGCGCGTTCCACAGCCATCCGAGACGTTGTTCCTGAGGTTTGCGGCCACTGAAAATGACGTGCCCTCCCTCATGCGAGGCGATCGAGCGCAGCAGGGTGACGCGTCGACCGTACTCGTCCCCGGGATCGAAGCGGACGCCCAGCGGTGGCACAGAAAGCAGGGCCGGGTCAAGCAGCAGGCGACGTTGCTCGGGGAGCACCCCGGCGGTGAAGGGCAGGCGACGGAACTCGGTGGTGAAGTCACGACGGCGGCTGACCAGGCGGAAGAGTTCCTGAACGTAGGTCCGCCACGCGGGCTGCCGGTGCCACTGCACGGCAGGAGCCTGCCTGGGAAGAGTGAGCATACTTACGTTGCTCCTCGATCCGGGGAGGGTCATGCCACTTCCAGCACCTCCTCGATGATGCGGCGGATGAGCATCTCGACTGCGTCCTTCTCCAAGCGGCCGTCGCCGTCACGCGCGCAGCAGTGAGGAACAACCACCGTTTCGCAGGCGCAGAGCAGCGCCGCGGCCTCCTCCAAGCCCTCGTTCAGGAGCGCCGCGACCTCCTTCACCAGCGCGATGGTCTTGCGCGCGTCGAGCGCCCGCACCGGCTGCACCCCGGTTCCCTGCCGGGCCTCCCGCATGACCAACTCCACCGCATAGGCGAGGTCCGCAACCCGCTCCGATCCACCGACCTGCCTGTACAGGGCACGGGCGGTCTCCTCGTCCGCGTACTCGAAGTCGATCACGAGGTCGAGGCGGCTGAGCAGGGCCCCGTCGAACCGGTCGGCTGTCTGCAGATGGTCCTCGCCGAGGTTCGTGGTCAGGACCCAGGTAAGATTCTCAGCTGGACAGCACAGGTGCTCACCGTTGGGGAGGGGCAGCAGGTGATGCCTCTCCCCAACCAGCATCGTTTCCGGGATGCTGACCGCGAGCGCCTCCCCGCGGGACACCGTGTCCATCGCCCCCTGCAGCACGTTCAGGGCGTCAGGGTGATACCGCAAGGCCTCGTCGATCAGCAGCAGCGTGCGGCCCCGCGTGGCGGCGACGAAGGCGCGGCTGATCGGGCCATCCACCCACCGTGGTCCTTGCTCCGTCGGGTACACGCCGCCGATGAAGTCGCGGTCCTCGACGCCGGGTGCCCCCTTGGCGATCACCAGGGTCAGGCCCTCCTCGACCGCGACACGCTTGGCGGTCTCCGTCTTGAAGGTGCCGGGCGGGCCGACGAGCAAGGCCGCGCCGCCCCGGCGGGCGAGACGGCGCAGCTTCGTGGCAGGCGTCTCGGGCATAGGACGCTGCACGGGCGGGTGGATCAGCAGCGCGAGGTTCACGCTGGAGAGGAACCGGTCGTGTGGGGTGATGTGCGTGGGGGACGACAGGGTTCCCTCCGCGAGGCGGGCCTGCGTTTCGGCGTCCAACGTATCCGTCAGGTGGTGCAAGGCGAACCGGACGTCCGGTAACCGTGTGGCGGCGGCTAGGGCGTTCTTCGGCATGGGATACCGCAAGCCTAGGGGCATGAGGACGCGCACGAACTTCCGGAGGGCTTGACGGGTCTGGGGAGCGCCAGTACCGGTGAGTGCTTCCACGAGCGCCAACAGCGGGGCACCCAGGAACGAACCCGACGGCGTCCCGCCCGCGTGCCAGGACCGGCTTTGCAGGCCGTTCGGCACGCTGTAGACCCGGAGGCCGTCCTCGCGCTCATCGAGCCGGAGGCGGGCGCTCCCATCCGACTGCTGCCAGAGCCCCACCTCTCCGGTGAGAAGTTTGAGCACCGCCGTGCCGAGACCGGGTGCGTACACGCTGGCGTGCTCACGGCGCAGCCAGGCGCGATCTTCCTTCCGGATTTCCTGGTTACGCGTCGTCCCCTCGAAGGGACTCTCGGCGCGGTAGGCACGCTCGAAGCAGTCGCGGATGTCGATGAAGGACATGCGTCGGGACCGCCCGCCCAAGCGGGCGAGGGCCCCTCCCTCTCATCGGCCCGAGGACGCCGATTTCCACGGGCAGAGGGGAGAAGGACGTCCCTCTCCCCCACCATGTTCAGCCGTCTGCGTCGATGACCGGGAGCCGGGCCTTGTCCGCGATGGCCCGGCTCTGGCGATTCACGCTGCCGTCCTTGTTACGGATCACGCTCAGGTTGCTGATCGGCACCCGCAGGATGTAGGCGGGGGTGAATTCCAGGGCAGGAGCACCCATCAGGAGGGGCCTCACCTCGTAGCTCGTGCGTTTGAGGCGTCGTTTCACGGTTCCGGGCACGTTCGCCTCGGCCGTGTACCAGTGGTACCCCGCGCACGGCTCGTGGGCGGAGTGGCCATGCCCGCAAGGGCAGAGAAAGCCCGAGGTGAAGGAAGCCAACGGCAGGCTGTTGGTCACCCGGCCCCGGGGGTGAATCAGGATCAGGGTGCTTTCGCGCGTCAGCCGGCTGAAGTCTCCGGTACGCGGAATTTTCCGGCTCACGCCGAGCACCTTGGCTTCCTCCACGAAGTCGGCGGCGCAGGGGTAGTGCGATTCGCCGATGACGTCGACGACGTGCCAGGTTCCCTGACGCTCGATGAACGTCACTCCCTGGCTGCTCAACCCGAGTTGCCTCGGGTTGACTGGAATCGGCAGGTCGACCAGGAAATGCTCGATGGGCACACCGTGCGAGCTGAACCCGCATTCCGCGTAGATGTGGCCTTCCTGCCGCCCGGGGCCGCACTCCCGTGGTCCGCCCCGGGCGGGAATCAAGTCGAGCAGAGTCGTCATGGCAACCCCTCCGAGTGGCGCAGGCCGAGATTTACACGGCCGGGGCGAGGACTCACGCTGGGACGCGGAGCTGCTGGTGGCTCGGCTGGGGTGGGCGAGGGTTCGTCCAGTCCAGGCACTTCTCTCGCGAGCGCCCGAACCAGCCCGGGGAGTTCAATGCCGCCCAGCGCTGCCAGCCGCTTGACCTCCTGCACCAATTCGGCCACAGGGTCGCGGGGCACCTCCAGCAGCGGCTCCGTGCCGAAGAGCGTGTCGAGGCTCTGCTCGAAGTCCCTGGCGCGGGCGGTCTGACTCTCTTCTAGGTCAGCGGCGGTGAACCGCTCTCCCGCGTCCAAGCGGCATTCGGCCGCCCGGATCGCCTGCTCGCGGTACCTGGGCGCGAGATTCGCCATACGTTCCGCTACGCCTTCCGCGATGCTGACGCCGATGTGCGCGAGGAGGTCTTCGGGGAGGGTCAGCAGCCTCAGACGTTTGCGGATGGTCTGGACGCTGACGCGAACGTGGGCCGCGAGTTCCTTCACGTCGCCGAACTGACCCTCCTCCAAGGCGATCTGCCAGTTGCGGGCCTCGTCGAGCGGGTGACTGGAGCGAGCAGCGTTCAGGATCGCGCTCGCGGCGGCGATCTGCCCGCGGGTTCCGTCAGTAATGAGGGCAGGCACCTGCTCGATGCCGTAGTTCAACGCGCTGCGCACCCGGCGTTTGCCGTCGACGATCCGGTAAGGCCGCTCGGGGTGGCCGCTGAGTTTGAGCAGCACGCTCTGCATCACGCCCAGCCGCTCGATACCGGGGTTCACCTCCTGGGTGTCAGGTTCCTCGATCAGACGGACAGGCACCATCTGAATCTCGGTGTGAAGCGGTGCGCTGAAGAGGTGTCCGGACAGGGTCATCACGACCTCCTTACGGAGGAAGTGCCCCGGCGCCAGCCGGGGAGGGATGCTGAATAACGTTATTCAGAGTGGCCGACACTGGTTCATCTCCACTCGAGTTGGAGGCATAAGGCAGGTCCAGAGCGAGCGAGGCCCGCCAGAACTCGCCCACACAGCGATGTCCAGTGGGTCCACTGGCACGCCCTACCATGTGGGCATGAGGCTCAGTCTCGCCCTCGCCCTCGCCCTGCTCGGTATGGCTCACGCCACGTGGACGCCCGAGGGTCGTCGAATCAACCGCTCCAGCACTTCACGCACCGACCTCACCGTGCGTTTCACCTTGCGCCCCGGAGAGGACCCTGTACACACCGCTCTGGATTGCCTCAAGGCCACACGGTCCAGCTTCCCCACGGCCACTTGGGTGGACTGCGTGGCCTACACTCCCGAAGGGTTCGCCAAGCTTTCCAGCCGGATTCGCCCCTGTTACCAGACCGTCGCGCGCTGGTTCGCCGACGATGAGGGCATGATCCGCTTGTACTTCGCCGCAGACGACCGCCAGTACCCGAGATCATGCCCAGCGCCATAATGGGCGACACGCGACGCTCAGAGGGGTCGATCGAGTGATCTCCTTGCGGAAAGGGCGTGCGACCTCTCCTGCCTGCTCACCTCCCACCTTTTCCCGGGGTTGAGCGTCTGAAAGTCATCGAGGCACCGCGCACGCTTGGTGGCGGAAAGTAGAAATCGCAACAGTGAAGGCGGCGCACCTCTGTAGCCAGGCGGCCGCCCGAATAACGTTATTCAGATTCAATCACCCAGCAGTTCATGCAACCGACGGATCAGCTGCTCGGCCTCCGCGCGCAGCTCACCGGGGAGCTTGCCCAGACGCCGGCGGGAAATCTTCCTGCGCAGACTGAGAAGTTGCGCGTCGGCCTCACTCCGGTCGGCGGGTTTCAGCTGGGCCACGATGTCCGTGAGCGCAGCATGGCTGAGGTCTTCCTCCAAAATCCGCTGGAGGAGGGCGGCATGGTGCTCCTCCGGAGCGCGAGCGATCAGCAGGGCCTTGGTGTATTCGAGCTTCCCTGACTGCACGCCCTCGACCAGGGCTTCCGGCAACCGCAGAGCGGGGAGCCCATTGGTGACGAAGGAAGGCCACTTCTCCCGACCAAGCTGGGTGAAAAGGTGTTCGAGCTGGGCGACCCGTTCAGGGTCGCTCTCCGGCTGGCTTCGCAACTCCTTGAGACGTCGGATAGCTTCCTCAGGTGTAGTCTCAAACAAGGCTGCGACCAGGCGGAGCTTGTAGTTCACCTCGTCGTAACGGTTGAGATCCTCGCGTTGCAGGTTCTCGACGGCGGCCAGGAGCTCAACCTGTGTATCGGTCAGGATGCGGACCCGGGCGGGAACACTTGGGAGTCCTGCGAGTCGAGCCGCACGCCAGCGGCGCTCTCCGTAAACGATCTCGAAGTGCCCACCTTCCAGGGGGCGCGCCATCAGCGGTTGGAGGATGCCCTCCTCGCGAATGCTCTCGGCCAGCGCCTTCAGGCTCTCCTGGTTGAAAAACCGCCGAGGCTGCCGGGAGTTCGGGCGCAGAGCTTCTGTGGGGAGTTCTTGAACTTCGCCCACTTCACCAGTCTGGGGAAGAGGCACTCCGGAGAACTCGAGCGAACGACTCAGCAGTGTGCCCATGCTTGGAGCCTTGGGCTTCTTGAAGGCATTCTTGGTCATGCGTCGCTCCCCAGGGCCTGCTTGACCTCCTGCCAGATCTCGTTGAATTGCGAAAGCTCGGTGGGAGCTTGCCCAAAGACCTTCTCGTAAGCACTGAGCGCTTTGACGACCGTGTTCAGTCGCGGATGAGCGTTCAGCGCTTCGTTCGCCTCGTGGGCCATGCCCTTCCGGGCGTCGAATCGGTTGAGGATGATCGCGTAGTTGAAGCTCTCCAGCGCTGCTTCGAGATCGGCCAGGAGTTCGAGGGTGGTGGCGAGGCGGTCGACATCCATGCCGGTGGGCAACACGGGGACCAGGACCACATCGGCGACCGTGGCAGCACTCTTGAGGACCTCGCGGTTGTTGGGTGGGGTGTCAATCAGGACGGTCGCGCCCGTCTTGGCCAGCTCGCGCGCCTGACGCATCAACGTGTTGCGCTCAGCTGGCATGACCTTGAAGGGGAGGGTCAGGCCCTCGGCGGCGGCGTGCTGTTGCCAGCGAAAGGCGCTCACCTCCTCGTCGGCATCCAAGACCACCACTTGGGCACGCTCCTGCGCGATAGCGGCCGCGAGATGCATGGTCAGCGTGGTTTTGCCCACTCCCCCCTTCAGACTGACGACCGCGATAATGCGAGGTGCGTCTGCGGTAGGAGGCCTGATGGCAGCACCAGGGACGATGGTTGCGACAGCTTCACCGTGCTTCGTCACAACCAGCGGCTGCCCGGTCGTTCCCACCTGACGCAACATCTCCGGAAGCTCCTCGCGGAGTGCACGAATCCCAACGGTCTTGGGTGCCATAGCAGGAGTGTACGCATGTGTACACATTTAAGCAAGCGCTGAATAACGTAATTCGAGAAATGAGTCTGCCTCCCTCTGTCCCGCGAGGGAGCCGTCCCGCCAGGAATGAACCTGGCCATCAAGGAGCAAAGGGGTTCGAGCGCCTTGCGGGTGCGCGGCTATCTTCCGGCAGCCGCAGGCACGTCAGACAGGTACTGGTCCCGCCTCAGTGGCTGCGGGTTGTGTCAGTAGCACCCACCCATCCTCAATCAAGGCTGCAAAGTCACGGGCAGACGTGTCCCAGCGCACCCACTGGTTGGGATAGAAAAAACGCTGCTCGTGCCGCAGCGCTTCCCCCTGTCCCTCGAAGCGCCACATGATCGCCACGCCACTGGGACTGGTTCGCTGCCAGGGGGCGCAGAGCCCTCCGGCATCCACCTCCACGAAGAGCAGCGTGTGCTCGTCCATCTCCAGGTGCAACATGGCCTGACCACTGCACGCGATGCCGGGTGGGTTGTAGGACACGCCCTTGTGTCCGGCTGGCACGGGCCGCCCCAGATACTTCGCCAGCCGCTTGAGGTAGCGCCGCGCATCCCTTTCAAAGGCCTTTTTTGCTGGCTCGTTGTAACTGATGCCGCCGCGAGCGTCCTCGTAGGTTCCGAGGAGCACCTCTCCCTGCCCACTCTGCTGAGCACGGTGAACGAAGCGCTCGGCCCGCCGACGCCAGCGTCCCTCGTCCCCGACCAGGAACAGTGGGGCAGGGGAGAGGCTCCTCAGGAAGTCGGCACTGACCTGGCAGGGTTCCGGATTCCACGTCTCGCTGACGGGCGGCAGCAGCAGCAGGTCCTGCCCGTAACAGAGGCCCGGATCGAGCGGGGCCAGGGGGATGACAAAGGCCCTCGTCAGGCCCCGTGCGGTCACGGCCAAGTAGGCTTCACGGGTTCCGACTTCCAGTCCGCTGATCTCGCTGCCTGGCTTCTTGCGCCGCTCAAAGTACTGTCTCAGGGCTTCCCGAACGTCGCCGTGGGTATCGAGGGTAATCATGCCAGCCGCCAACCCCCGCCCCGGCGGGGGAGGGTCGAGGGCGGCATCAATCCGCAGCATTGGGTGTCATGGATTGCTCCCCGGCCCGTGCCAGGCACAGCAGGTAGGCCAGCATGCCCAGTTGCCGCGCGTCCATCACCGCCGGATCGCCCGCCTCACAGTGCTGGGAAGGTTCCAGTGTCCGGCTGGGCCGATAGACCCCGCTGCGTGGGAAACACTGCCTCTGCGCTTCTAGGAAACCCCAGGCCCATTCCAGGGGCAGGGGCGCCCGGCGCTGCAGCCAGACCGTCCAGAGGGCCGGCACGGCGGCATGGAGGGGCAATTCCCGGACGAACTCCCACAGGTCGTCCTCACGCACGTACACGTCGAGGCGCGCAAGGCTACTGCCAGCCTTGCCCCGCACGTGGATGGGTGCCGGACCGAAACGGCTGTGCGCGTAGTGAACCGGCAACTGGCTGAGCTGCTCGGCGACAGCGGAGAGGGGAGAGGAGCCAGGCATGCATCCAGCCACACCCCGGAGGGTGAGGGGCTGGCAATTTGCCGCTGTACATCAAGCGCCCCTCACCTCCAGGCCGACCTCATTGTTCAGAGGAGAAAGTCTACCCCACCACACAGGAAACCATGTGCTCCTAGATGAGAAGCCCTGCACCTCCTACCCTGGACCGCCCTGAAGGACCTTACGGGACTTCACGGAAATTTTGAACTCGCTCCTCTTTGGGGGTGTTGTCAATACATATTTCATCTCGAAACCGACTGGAACGCCGGTGAACCTAGGCACTGTGCCAGAAGCCACACGTCATTCGTGGATTTGACCACGCTGTGAGCTTTCTGACACACCCAGAATCCCAGCGTTAATCCCCCTCATCCTGGCTCTTGAAAGGAACTTTCCTCGTCCATGCTTCGCGCACTCCTGCTCATTACCGCCGGTCTGGTCATGAACGCCCAGGCCGTCGCGCAAGTCAAAAACCCCGGCACCGTCGTCAAGGCGATTTCGGAAGAGTGGACGACCCTCGACCCAGCCCAGTGCTACGACCTCAACTGCGGCGAGGTGCTGCACAACCTGTTCGATACCCTGGTCGGGTACAACGGCAGCAACCCGCAGATCGTGCCCCTGCTGGCCCGCGAGGTTCCCACCCGGGCCAACGGTGGAATCAGCGCGGACGGGCGGACCTACACCTTCAAGCTGCGCCCGAACCTCCGCTTCACGGACGGCACGCCCGTTACCGCCAGGGACGTCGAGTACAGCTTGCGCCGAATGCTGGTGGTGGCCGCCGCGACCGGCCCCGCCCAACTGCTGAGCGAACCCCTGCTCGGGACGCCCGACCTTCCCGACGCCAAGGAGAATCCGGACATTTACGCGGTCATTGAGCGGGCGATCCGGGCAACCGACCCGCACACCGTCACCATCCGCCTGGCCCAGCCCTTCGCCCCCTTCCTGACGATCCTGACCAACCCCTATTTCAGTGTCTACAGCCGCTCCGCTGCCATCAGGGCCGGGGCGTGGAGCGGCACCGCTCGGGACTGGGCGCAGCACAACCACGAGGAGAGCGGCCCTTTTCAGCGCAAGCAGCCCCTGGGCAGCGGCCCGTACAAGCTGGCGGTCTACGACCCGCCACATTCCCTGGTGATGGTGCACAACGTGGGGTACTGGCGTGGGCCCGCGCGCATCAGGCGGGTGGCGATCCAGGTCGTGCCCGAGGACAGCACCCGGATGCTGATGATGCGCGCCGGGGACGTGGACATCATCGACCTGCCGCCCGCCCTCCTCTCCCAGCTCGAAGGCGTGCCGGGCGTGGTCGTGACCAGGAACCTCCCCGCCGTGAGCCTCAACGGCCTCTTCCTCAACCAGAAGGTCACCGGCCACCCCGAGCAACTGGGCAGCGGCAAGCTCGACGGCCAGGGCATCCCCGCGAACTTCTTCAGCGACGTGCACGTCAGAAGGGGCTTCGCCTACAGCATCGACCGCAAGACCATCGTGAAGGAGATTCTGGCCGGGCAGGGGATCGCCCGCCAGTCCCTCGCCATCAGTGGCCTCGCATCCGAACAGCCCGGCGTCGGGTACGGCTACGACCCGAAGAAGGCCGAACAGGAGTTCCGCCGGGTCTTCGGGGGTCAGCTCTGGCAGAAGGGCTTCGTGCTGCCCGTCTACGCTACCAATGACCCGGTGCGCAACAGCATCCTCCAACTTCTCAAGCGCAACGTCGAGGCCCTGAATCCGAAGTTCCGGGTCGAGGTGCAGCAACTGACGACCCAGGACTACTTCGCCCGCCGCTCCAAGGGGGAGCTGACCGCCTGGGTGGGCAACTGGACCCTGGATTACTACGATCCCCACAACCTGTTTGAGCCCTGGACGGGCCCGGACGGAACCTACGCGACCGCCCAGCACTACAGCAATCCGCAG
The DNA here is from genome assembly GCF_025997855.1 of Deinococcus aetherius. Lineage (NCBI taxonomy): Bacteria > Thermotogati > Deinococcota > Deinococci > Deinococcales > Deinococcaceae > Deinococcus > Deinococcus aetherius. Next base: position 4,269 of record NZ_AP026563.1, on the reverse strand, counting down.
ATCGACCGCCTGCTCCACCAGGCCATCGTCGAGACGGTGCCTGCCAAGCGGCAGGCCCTCTACCGGCAGGTGCAGGGGCTCCAGGCCCGGGACGCCTTCGGCATCCCGCTCTACCAGGTGGTGGACTCGGGCATCCGGCGCGAATGGCTGGGGGGCCGCAACTTCAACCTGGCGACGGTCGGCGACTCCTTCTACGAGATGAACAAATGAGTATTCGGCACCTTCTGCTGAACGTAAGCTTACTCACCGTGAGTGCTCAGGCGTATGTCGTGCAGCCCGGTGACACCCTCTTCAGCATCGCCCGACGTGCGGGCGTCAGCGTGGCTGAGTTGCAACGGCTCAACAACCTCGGGGACACGGCGCTCAAGGTCGGCCAGAACATCACCCTGCCCGGCGAAGCGGTGAGCCCGTCGTTGCCTCCTCCTACAACTCCACTTCTCCCCACGAGCCCGCTTCCCAGCGCCTCGCTTCCGACGCTGACCTGTGGACCGGCCGTCACGGCGCCGGCGCCTTCAGTGCCGCTCCCCGCTGTGGTGACCGGCAAGGTGAGCTTCTACGCGACCGTGTACGACCCAGGAACCATGACGTCAGGACAGGCCTATGCCATCGGCCCCGCCAACGTCGTGATGCCCCTGGCGAGCACCTACAAGCCCACCGTGCTGTGGGCTGCCCTGCGCGACGTGGACGCCGGACGGCTCAAGCTGAACACGCCGCTCACCACCACCGAGGCCAACCGCTCCATCGAGGACTACACACCCGGCACCAACCCGTTGCTCAAGCTGGCGCACCGGGCCATCGAGGAGAGCGAGAACACGGCCGCGGACATCCTGCACCGCACCGTGGGCACCGAACGGGTGGCGACTCTGGTGAGCCGCCTCAGCCCCTGCACCAACGTCCTGCTCACCACCAAGACCTTCTGGGCGGCCCAGGCCGGGATGCTGCCGGACCTGATTCCCGCGACGGATCACGCCACGCTCCTCGGCGCCGCCGCGCAGTACCAGGGGCTTGCCCCGGCCGAACGCCTCGCGTTCGCCAGCCGCCTGAACGCCGCCAGCCTCAAGGTGAGCGCCCCCGTCCTGCTCCAGCAGCTCGACCTCTATTTCGGGGGCTCCACCTATGACCCGTCTTTCGACACCGCCTTCCAGAACACCAGCACGGCGCGCGCCTTCACCGACCTGACGGCGGCCCTGTACCTGCGCTCGGGGCTGAAGCCGCAGACGCGCCAGATTATGCGCGAGATCATGGCGAAAGGCTGCTGCCACCCGAAGAAGGCCCCGTTCACCTACACCTACTGGGGCTCGAAGGCGGGGAGCGGCTGGCGGCTGCTGAACCTCACTGGGTACGTAGAGCTGCCCGACGGCCGCGCGCTCGCCTACACCTACCTGAACCACGAGAGCAACACCCTCGACGCCGAAGAGATGGAAGAGCAGATCGTTCCCGTGACCAACTGGATCGGCGCAGTGCTCGGCCAGCTCTCGAAGTAGCCTATGCGCCCGTCGGTCTTCACCCGCACCAGGCTCCTGACCGTTCTCCGCGACGCCCCCGGCCACGTCCTGCTGTGCGCGCCGAGCGGCTTCGGGAAAAGTGTCCTGCTGCGCCAGTACCGGGAACGCCATCCCGAGGCGCACCTGGTCACGGCCCGGGTGGGCGACGGCCCCGAGCAGGTCATCGCGCGGGTCCTCAACCGCGCGGGCGAGGCCTCGGCGACGGCCGGTGGGCTGTTCAGCGACCTGAGCCTCCAGACGCTGCTGGTGGACGATGCGTGGCTGTTGAGCAAGGAGGGCGTGGGCGCCCTGCTCAACCGGGCCGAGGAGAGCGGTGTGCGGGTGCTGCTGGCGGTGCGGCACACCCGCTATCCCCGAGTCCACGGGTTGCAGAGCCGTGATCGGTTGCTGGTACTCGACGCGAACGAGCTGGCTTTCACACCGGTGGAGATGTTGCAACTCGCACAGGACGACCACGCCCAGGACGTGTACGCCGAGACGCTGGGCTGGCCGCACCTGTCCGTCCACTTTCAGGACCCCCTGTTCAGCGCCCAGGAGTACCTGCAAGACCTCCTACGCGACCTGGACCCCGGCCTGCGGGTCCAACTCCAGAGCGCGCCCATGCTGGAGGTCTGGGACGCCCACCTGTCCAAGCTGCGGCAGCGCGACGACGGGGAGTTCGAGGCGGTCATGAACTCCGGCCTGCCGATTGTCCCGATCAGGAACCACCTGCACCTGCACCCCTACTTGTGGTCGTACCTGCTCACCCCGAGCAGTTCGCAGGAGTCCAGACCGGAGAGCCAGGCGGAAACGCTCCTCCACACCGTTAAGCACCTTGACTGGGCCACGGGGGTCGCCACCATCGAGGCCTTCTTCGAGCGCCATCCCGAAGATGCAGACGACAACCAGCACAGCCTGCGGGCCAAGGTCGAACTGCTGCGGTTCATCGGGGTTCGCCACCTCAGCCCGGGCCTGCGGGACCGACTCGCCATGCTGCTGGTGGACATCGGGGAGAACGACGAGGCACGTGAGGTGCTGGCGTACCAGCGCGACCGGGGAACGGTAAGTAGCCGCACCTGCGCGACCCTGGCCCGGCTGGCGAACTTCCGCAACGACTTCGTGGAGTTCAAGGCGGTGGTGCCGCTGATCCACCAGCACGCCGCCACGGACCGGGACCGGGCGCGGGCCTACGCCTATGAGACGTTGCTGCATGTGCGCCTCCACGAGTACGAGGCGGCCCTGCGGTCGGCGGAGCCGATGTACGAGCAGGCGGTTAAGAGCGGCAACCTGGAGCTGCAAGTATTCGCACTCACGCGGCTGAGTTACTGCCACCAGATGATGGGGCACCTCGACGAAGCGATGTACTGGGCCTACGAGGCGATCAAGCTGGTCAGCTCTGACCTGGACGCGAACCGTTACGGGGACCTGCTGTCCCCCATCTACGACAGCCTGGGGGACATGCTCAAGGACGCCGGGCGCCACGAGGAGGCGCTGTCCTTCGTTCAGGAGGCCCTGGCGCTGGCGACTGACCGCTCCTCGGTTGGCCAGCAGGCGGTAGAGTCGTCGATAGGCTACCTGTACAACACCCGCGGGCTGATCTACAACGAACTCGGGCGCTTCGACGAGGCCGTCGAGAGCTTCGAGAAGTCAGTCCAGGAGTTCGAGCGCGTCAAGAATCGGGCGGGGCTCCTCATGCCCCTGACGTACATCTGCTACCCGCTGTACCGCCAGGGGCAGTACGAGCGCATCGAGCCCTACCTGCACTACCTGCGCCTGGTCATCAGCCGCTGGGCCCCTGTCCTGGCCGAGTATTCCGAGTACCACTCCTACCTGCCGCTCGCGGAGGGGCTCTACGCCCTGGGCAGGGGCAACCGCGAGGAGGCCGCTCAAGCGTTCGCCAGGGTACGCTGCAAGGGGGCGATGACCTACGACAGCGTGCTGCTGGCACAGCTCTATCTCTGCCAACTGGCGGTGCAGCGCCGGACGTTAAAGCCGGAACAGGTGCGGCGCCTCCTCGAAGTGCTGGATGCGCGCGGCTCCCGGCGGGACATCACGGCGGTGATGTTCGCGGACGAGTTCGGGGACGTGTACGAGGCCTGTGCGAGGATGAAGGAACAGCCCGAGCGCTTCACGCGCATCCTCGCCACCGCGCAGCAAGTTCAACCGTTCGAGGCCAAGCACGTGATTCGCCTCATCACGCTGGGCGCCACCAGCCTGGAGGTGAACGGGCAGCGTGTGCACCTGTCGAACAAATACCCCGTGTACGTGCTCGCCTATCTTGCCCTGCGCGGGGAGGCTGTCACGCGAGAGCGGCTAGGAGAACAACTGTGGACAGGGAAACCGAACAGCACGGCGACCGCGAGCAGCGCGGTCTCCATGTTGCGGGGGGTGCTTGGAGAGCTGGAGCTGAAAGAAGTCGTTCAGGAAAGCGAAAAGGACTGGCAGGGCCAGAAGGTCCTCACCCTCCGCCGCACCCACACTTGGAAGATCGAGCTGGACGTAGATCCGTATCTCTCGCCGCGCTTCCTGCCCACCAACCCCGACCAGACGGAACTCTGGATGTTGCTGGAGCAGTGCGGGCGCTTCCTGCCACGTCCCCGTGCGACGGAGAGTCGTTTCGCACAGGAAGTCAATGGCGAGCTGATGAGGCGGGCGCATGCGGTCGCCACACACCTGGCGGAGCAGTGTGTGGCGGGTGGGGAGCGACGCCGCGCGGTCCACGCCCTGCTCCTAGCACTGAGATGCGAGGTCGATTTGCAGACCACCGAGTGGCTGGAGGAGCTGG
>NZ_AP026562.1:305000-577691 GCF_025997855.1 Deinococcus aetherius | reverse complement strand
CTCGCGCTTCAGGTGCCCATCATGCTGATGCTGGCGACGGCGCTGGCGGTGGCCCTGAACAGCCGCCTGCTGAAGTTGCGGGGCCTTTTCCGCTTCGCCTTCTTCGCGCCGCTCGTGGTGGGGACGGTGGCGTATTCGGCAGTGTTCCGGCTGCTCTTCAACACCGACTTCGGGATGGTGAACCGGGGCCTGACGGCCCTGGGACTCGGCCCGGTGGACTGGCTCAACCAGCCCGGGCCCGCGATGGCGGTCATCATCCTGGCGATGACGTGGCGCTGGACGGGCTACAACGCGATCATCCTGCTGGCGGGCCTCCAGGGCATCAGCGAGGAGGTGTACGAGGCGGCGGCCATCGACGGGGCGACCCCCTGGCAGCAGTTCTGGAAGATCACCCTGCCGCTGTTGCGCCCGACCCTGCTCTTTTGCGTCGTGCTGAGCATCATCGGAACCCTGCAACTCTTTACCGAGCCCGCCCTGATCACCAACAGCGGCCCCGGCAACGCGACGATGACGCTGGGCACGTACCTCTACCAGCAGGGCTTCCGCTCCTTCAACTTCGGGTACGCGAGCGCCATCGCGTACACGGTGGCGGCCCTCGCGGCGATCTTCAGCGCGGTCCAGCTCCGGCTGTTCGGGAGGGAGTCGTGACGGTCCAGCGGGCAGACCCTGCCGCGCCCGCCCGGGTGACGGTGGCGCAGCCCGGGGGGATGCAGGCGCAGAGGCGGGCCGCCGCCTTCTGGCTGCACCTCGCGCTCATCCCGCTCGCGCTGCTCTTCCTCGCGCCGCTGTGGCTGATGCTGGTCTTCAGCACGCACCCCGAGACGGCGATCTTCTCCCCCAACCCGCCCCTGTGGTTCGGCGGCGCGTTCGCGGAGAACTTCCGGGGGCTCCAGGCCGACACCAATTTCTTGCGAACGCTGGGAAACAGTGTGGTGATCTCCACCCTCTACACGTTGCTGAGCATGCTCCTCACCAGCATGGGCGGGTACGCCTTCTCGAAGTACGCCTTTCCGGGGAAAAACCTCCTCTTCGGGCTCATCCTGGCGACGCTGACGATACCCACCTTCGTGACGATCATTCCGCAGTTCATCCTGGTGGCGCGCGACCTGAAGCTCAGCAACACGTACTGGGCGGTCGTGCTGCCCACGCTGGCGAACACCATCGGCATCTTCTACATGCGGCAGGCGTTCCAGACGGTGCCGAACGACCTGCTGAACGCCGCGCGCATCGACGGGGCGAACGAGTGGCGCATCTTCTGGCAGATAGCCCTTCCGGTCGTGCGTCCCGCCCTCGCCGCGCTCGCCATCCTGCTCTTTCTGGCGAGCTGGAACGACTACCTGTGGCCCCTGATCGTCCTGACGCAAAAGGACAGCTACACCATGCCGGTCGCGCTGGGCACCCTAGTCGGCCTGACCCGCGTGTCGTGGGGCGGGATCATGGTGGGGACGGCCATCGCCACGATCCCCTTCCTGGCCCTCTTCCTCGCGCTGCAACGGCTCTTCGTGGCGGGCATCGCCGGGGGCGCGGTCAAGGACTGAGGCACGGGACTCCCCTGCCCTCCCCACGCGAGGAGGGTGGGGTCCCCGCGTCAAAAAGTCTGTGCCAAAAAGAAAAGGGCGACCACTCGGGCCGCTGATGGTCGAAAATATAGCGTGATATGCGGCGAACGTCAAGTTATGCGCGTGAATTCCCAGTTCCAGACCCCTCGACCAGCTTGAGGACCCGTTGATGCGCCTCGTCGCCGACGTGCGCGGGGCGTGTGCGCTCCTGCCGGGAACGAGGGAGACGTTTCCCTTCGACACGCGCAACCTGACCTTCAAGGTGGGCGGCGAGGACCCGGACGGGGGGCCGCCCGTGTGGCGGATGTACGCGATGGTGGACATCACCGAGGACCCGCTGCGGCTGCTCGTGAAGTGCGAGCCCGAGCGGTCCGCGCCGCTTCGTGAGACGTACCCGCAGATCGTTCCCGCCCTGTACTTCGCGGGGCACTGGGTCTTTCTGCCGCTCGACGGCACGCTGCCGGACGGGCTGGTGCAGGAATTGCTGGAGCACTCCTACGATCTGGTCGTGGGGAAGAACCTGCCGAGGCGAATACGGGAGCGGTTGCCCCGGCGCTGAGTGGCCGGGTCCCACTCAGCGCCCGTTTGAGAAGGGTCCTCATCGTCAGTGGAGTGCGCCGGGAGGTCGTCTGCGTTCCCCCCTCCCGGCCTCTCGCGGTGCGAGCTGTACCAGTCCCCCGCGAGGGGGGAGGAGCAAAAATCTTGTTTTCATCGTGTCGGTGAGAACTCCCGTCCGACTTTTAAAACGCGCTCTCAGGATCAGCCGTCACCGCCGTCACCCTCCCGGCGCCGCAGCGTGACTACCGTGAAGGGGCCGAAGCGGAGGTCCCCCGGGTCGGGAGCGGGCTCCTCCAGGAAGTTCACCCGCTCCCAGTCTCCCCCTCCCAGGACAGAGTGCAACGCCACGCTCGCCGTGCCGCGTGTGCCGAGGGCGTCGTACACCCGCACGACGAGGGCGTTCCCGTCCTCCGCCTCCTTGAGGGCCGCGAGGCGCAGGCCGCCCGGTTGGACAGTCACGAGGCGGGCCTGGAGGTCGAGCGCCCCGTCCGGTTCAGGCCGCTCGCTGTACATGGCGACGAGGGGCGCGTTCAGATCGGCGGCCTCGTCCGTCGCGCCGTTCCGCCAGTCGCCGGGGTGGGGATAGAGGGCATACGTGAAGTGCTGCTCGCCCTCGTCGGCGTGGGGATCGGGGTAGATCGGCGAGCGCAGCAGGGTCAGGCTGAGGGCGCCTGGTTCGGCCCCGTGGCCGTACTTGCCGTCGTTGAGCAGGCTCACGCCGAAGTCCCCCTCGCTGAGGTCCGCCCAGCGGTGCGCCGGAACCTCAAACTGGGCTGCCTCCCACGACGTGTTGCGGTGGGTGGGCCGGGTGACGACCCCGAAGGCGGTCTCGTAAGTGGCGTGGAGCGCGCGGACGTTCAGAGGGAAGCGGGCGCGCAGCATGGTCCGCCGACCCGTCCAGCGCAGCCGCGTCTCGATCTCCAGCCTGGGTCGCCCCGTGTCGAGGTGATAAAGCTGCTCGATCTCGGCGTTCCCGACGCGGCGCAGGACCCGGATGCTCTGGCGCGGCCCGCTCTCCGTGCGGGTGGGCCGCTCGGACGCGGTGACCTCCTGCCCCCGCGTCAGGTCGTGCGCATCCACATCCCAGGCGTCCCACAACCGGGGCAGGTCCTCGTGCGCCCAGAGTTGGTTGCCCCGCCCGCCCAATGCCTCGCGCCCCAGGGTCTTGTCGTACACCGAGGCGAGCGTGCCGTCCTCGGCCACCTCCACGCGCAGCCGGGCGTTCTCCAGCACGAGGTCGTCCGGGTCCACCGGGGGAGGGGACCAGGGCTCGAATTCCCGCAGGAGCAGCGTCGTGTAGCCCAGTCCGGGGACGGGATGATCCGGCGCGTGGAGGTACAGCGTCCCGCCTTCGCGGTGGGTAGCGACCTCAGTGCCGCCAGGCGTGACGAAGCTCGCGGGGCGGTCCTGGGGCCATTCGATCCGGGCATGGAGCGGACGGTCCACCCCCGACAGGTTCCAGACGACGACCGCCTCGCCGTCGCGCCGAACACGCGCGCTGAGGGCTTCCAACGCGGTATCACGGAGGCGCCGAGCCGTCTCCAGGGCAGAAGTCAGTTCCTCGCGCGCCTCCGCGTTCACCGTGTGGATGCCCGAGCCCGGCAGGATGTCGTGGAACTGGTTACGCAGCAGGGTGGTCCAGGCCTCGTGCAACTCGTCTCCGGGCGCCTCCGTTCCCGCCAGCCGCCGGGCGAGGGCGACCGCCGCGTCGGCCTCCACGAGGGCATGTTCGGCGCGGCGGTTGAGGAACTTGACGAGGCCCTGGGTGGTGTACGTGCCCCGGTGGAGCTCGAGGTACTGCTCGCCGATCCAGACGGGCAGGCCCTCCTGCTTCACCTCGGCGTAGAAGTCCTCGACCCGCCCAGTCACGAGGCGCGGCAGGCCCGGGAAGTCGCGCAGCCGCGCCTCCCGCTCCAGCATCTCCTCCGTCGGGCCGCCGCCGCCGTCCCCGTACCCGAAGGCGAGGAGGGAGGTGTCGTGCGCGCGTTTGCCCCTGAAGTTCCGCCACGTCTCCAGCAGGTCGAGGGCGACGATCTGGCCGTTGTACCCCTGGTTGGGGTTGAGGAAGCTGTGCGCGAGGACCCGCGAGCCGTCGAGCGCCTCCCAGCGATAGAGGTCGTACGGAAAGGCGTTCGTCTCGTTCCAGTTGAGCTTGGTGGTGAAGAAGGAGGGAATGTCCGCCTGCCGCAGGAATTGCGGGAGGTTCGCCGTGTACCCGAAGGTGTCGGGGAGCCAGCCCACCCGCGCCCTTTTACCGAAGCGGCCCTCGAAGTACCGCTGCCCGTACAGGAGTTGCCGCGCCCATGCCTCGCCCGAGATCAGGTTGCCGTCGGGTTCCACCCACATGCCGCCGACCACGTCCCAGCGCCCCTCCCGCACCCGGGCGCGGACGCGCTCGAAGAGGGCCGGGTCGTCCTTCTCCACCCAGGCGTAGAGCTGGGCGCTCGACTGGTTGAAATAGAAGTCGGGGTAACGGTCCATCAGGTTCAGGACGGTGGCGAAGGTCCGCCGCGCCTTGCGCCGGGTCTCCTCCAGCGGCCACAGCCACGCGAGGTCGATGTGCGCATGGCCGGTCAGCCACAGGCGGCCCTCGGCGGGGTAGCGGTCCCGGATCAGGTGCAGGGCCGCCGAGAGGGCTTCGCGGGCGGCGGCGAGCGAGGGGCGGGCCGCGTCGGGGAAGGCCCCCCCGGGCGGCGAGAAGGCGTACTCCTCCCACAGTGAGGCGAGGGCCTGCCCGGCCGAGGGCATGAGCGCAAGTTCCGCGAGCGTCCCGGCGGAGGTGGGCGTCTGGCCGAGTTGCTCCAGCCGCTCGGCGAGGGGCCCGTGCGCGAGGCGGGAGAGGTACGCCGCCGTGTCCGCGCGGTCGAGGGACGCGAGCGCGAGGGCATCCCGCAGCGCGTCGGCGACGAGGGCGGCGACGTCCCCCCGCCCGAGGCGTTGAAGCTGACCGGCGGCGTCCTGCGCGGCGCCGAAGTCGTGCAGCACCGCGCGCACGTCCTCGTCGGGCACGATGAGCCGGGCCGTGCGCAGGGCGTTCTCCCGGAGCGGCGTGCCGAAGAGGCCGCGCGGCACGACCTCCAGCTCCAGGTTCAGTTCCTCGCCCCCCTCGGCGCTCGCCAGCAGGGGGTGTTCGAGGTGGTAGGGGTTGAGGCCGCCGACCGCCTCGCCGTTCACCCGCAGCAGGGCCTCGCCGCCGGGCTGGAGCCGCACGTGGACGGGCAGGCCGCGCCACTCCCCCGGAACGCGGACGGTGAAGCGCATCGTGACGGGCAGGGCGCGGGCGGGCCAGGGGTCCCCCTCGCTGATCGGGAACGTCTGCTCCCCGGCGTGGAAGGTGCCGCGCAGGGGCAGGACGTGGCGGTCGCGCCAGGCGCCGAGTTCGGTGAGCCTTGGGGTGAGGTGCTGGAGCACCTGCTGCACGGGGTCGCTGGGGTTCATGGGGCCTCGCCTTCTTGAGTCTGTGGGGGAAGTGTCGCCGGGCCCCGATGTTCCCACACTTGGGGGAACGGGAGGCCAATCCGCAAGGCGCGGCGTTCGTGCCTATGCTGGGCCATGACCCCGCACCCCCGCTGGATGATCTACGGCGCGAACGGCTTCACGGGCGGGCTCATCGCCCGGGAGGCGAGGCGGCGCGGCCTGGCGCCTGTCCTCGCCGGACGCTCCCGCGAGGCCACCCAGTCCCTCGCCGGGGAGCTGGGGCTGGAGGGCCGCGTGTTCGGCCTGGACACGCCCGCCGAGGTCGCCCGGAACCTGGGCGGCGTGGCGCTGGTGCTGCACTGCGCGGGCCCCTTCTCCCGGACGCACGGGCCCATGCTCTCGGCTTGCCTGGCGACGGGCACGCACTACCTCGACATCACCGGGGAACACGCCGTCCTGGAGGGTCTGCATTGGCGGGGACCGGGGGCGGGGCGCGCCGGGATCGTCGCCGTCTCCGGGGTCGGGTTCGACGTGGTGCCCACCGACGGGGTCGCCGCCCACCTCGCCGCCGCCCTGCCCTCCGCCACCCGGTTGCGGCTCGCCTTTCGCGGGGGCACGGTCAGCCGGGGCACGGCGATCACGATGGCCGAGGGCGCCGGGGAGGGTGGGCTGAGCCGGCAGGGCGGCCTCCTCGTCCGCGAGCCCGTCGCCGCGCGGACCTGGCGGGTCGAGCATGACGGCGTGACCTACAAGGCCGTGAGCATCCCCTGGGGGGACGTGGTGACCGCCTACTACTCGACGGGAATTCCGACGGTCGAGACGTACCTCGCCGTTTCCCCCGCCGCCGCCCTCGTGATGCGGGGGAGCCGACTGACCGCGCCGCTGCTCCGCCTGCCCGCCGCGCGGCGATTCCTCCGGGAGCGGGCGGGGCGGGCAAAGGGGCCGAGCGAGACCGAGATGCGGGAGGGCGGCACCGTCGTGTGGGGAGAGGTGACGGACCCGGCGGGACGCAGGCGCACGGCGAAGCTGGTCGGCCCCGAGGGCTACCGGTTCACGGTGGAGGCCGCTCTCGCGTCGGTCGAGCGTGTGCTGGCAGGCGGCGTACCCGCCGGAGCGTGGACACCGTCGCAGGCGTTTGGCCGGGACTTCGTGAAGGGCCTGCCCGGCGTCGAGTTGCGGGACAGGGAGGGCGCGGCGGCTCCTCGTCGGTAAGGAGGAGAACGCCCCGCCCACTTTTCTTGCCCCTCGATGAACTCCGCCTGCGACGGTCGCCGATCCGCAGCAGATATCGTGCCTGCATCGTTTCGTCTTCCCTTCCCGCTCCCACCCCGGAGGTCTTCCCATGTCCCGCCGCTCTCCCCTGCCCCTGCTGGCACTGCCCGCCCTGTTTCTTACCGCCTCCGCCCTGAAGGGCCCCTCCGACCCCCTGCGCCCGTCCACGCCCGAGGACGGGGTGGGACCCTTCACCCGCCGCCGCTACTGGGTGGAGGTCGAGGGGGCGACCCGCACGCCCGAGGAGGTGGCCGACCACTGGCGCAACCACCTCCCCGACCACGCCCCGAAGTGGCTCGCGTGGTTCCGGGGCCTGGACCATCCCGTGCCGCCCGTGAGCCGGGGAGACCGGCTGTGGATTCGGATGCTGCTCGTCCGCCGTGGCCGGGTGGTGATCGAGCACGTGGACCCCCTGGGCTTCCGGGTGCGCACCCTGCGGCTGCACCCCGACGCTGGGACCTCCGACTTCCGGGTCTATCCCCAGGAGGACCCGGGGCGGATGGTGCTCCAGATCGAGTCGCTGCTGAGGACCAACTCGCAGTTCGACCGCCTGGCGTACATCTTCGGTGTCCACGCGGCCCAGCGCCGCAACTGGGAACTGACGCTGACGAGCGTGGCGCGCTACGCGGGCGGGCAGATTCAGAACCGGGGCCACGAGTCGCTGGAGATGCCCAAGCTGGAGCACACCTACCACCTCCCCGAGATGCCCGAGGTGCCGGTGGGGGCCACGCTGGATACCGCCGAGCACGCGTGAGGGGAGCGAGCACCCGTGGGGAGGTTGAGAGCGGCCCCGACACCTTCCCGACCCGGGATGAGCTGTCCGCCGACCCTGAATCCCGGGGGCTCGGCCAGAACCGGCCGACTTCTCTTGTTGGGGTTGGGGTGACGCTCTCGGCGCCCGTGTGAGTTCTGGCGGGGCTCTTCCCACCACGGGCACTCCCGTTCCATATTAATTTAATTGCATGAGCGATCCCTCGATCTTCCAGCAAGCCCTCCACGCCTCGCCGGACGAGGGGCGGGAGAAGGTGCGGCGGGCGCTGCTGCGCCATGAACTCGACGCGGCGTGGCCTATTCTCAAGGGGCACCTGCCCGACGGGCGGGAGAACCCGACCACCCTAAAGAACACCCTGAGCGGGATCAAGAAGCTCGTGACCTACGCGCAGGAGCACGGGGAGTCGCTGCTGGCCCCGTCGCCGGGCTTCGCGTCGCGCTACATGACGGCCATCGCTGGGCACGCGCCCGCCACCCAGCGGGTGCTGCTCTCACGCGCCCGGGCCCTGTACCACGCCCTGCGCGAACTCGGGGTGGTGGGCCCCGACTTCGACCCCTTCGAGGAGGTGAAGGGCCCCGACCTCCGGGTGCGGCCCGGCGAGGACAAGACCCTCTACGACGAGGACGAGGTGACCCGCCTCGTCACCCACGCGGACGACGAGGAGCGCGCCCTCGTGCTGCTGGGCGCCGACGCGGGGCTGACGACGAGCGAGACCGCCCGCCTTGTTTGGGAGGACATCGAACTCAGCGGCGACGTGGTGCGGGTGCACGGCCGGGAAATCCTGGCGAGCGAACGGCTGACGAACGCGCTGCGGGCCTGGGCGGAGCGGAGCGGGGGCGTGCTCTTCGCGCGCGGCTCGGTCTTCTCGCTCCACGACCACGCGGTCCGGGCGCGGCTCTACCGGGTGTGCAGGCGGGCGAACGTGACCTACCGGGCCTGGCGCTCCCTGCGCCACCGCTACGCCCTGCGGCTGTGGCAGGAGACGGGCGACCCCCAGCTGGTCGCCGCCCAGCTCGGCTTCGGCACCCTGGAGGCCGTGCAGCCCTACATGCGGCTGGAGCGCACCCGCCGCGAGCGGGCGGAGGGGCAGGGGGAGTCGTCGTAAGAGCGTCGAGGAGGGCGGTAGGGACAAAGCTTCCGCCAGTAACCTACCGGACACCGAATGGCCGCGCTGGGCCTCGGGAAGATCGCCCCAACCAAGTTGCAGCAAGTTGTTAGGGGAGGGCGTTCTGGCAACTAAACGCCGGTAGGTTGTTGCGCTGTGACTGACCGGAAGCCCTACCGCCACCGTTTTCCCCGGAACGTCATCGGCGACGCTCTGCGGCTCGATCACCGCTTCCCCCTCAGCCAGCGGGACGTGCAGGAACTGCTTCACGAGCGCGGGGTTCAGGTCAGCCATGAGACCTTGCGACAGTGGAACATCCCATTCGCGCCGCTCCTCACCGAGGAACTGCGCCACCGAGAATCCCAGCGGGGTTCTCGGTGGCCTCTGGACGAGGTGTGCGTCAAGGTCGGTGGGGTAGGGCATGGGTTGTGGCGGGCGGTCAACGAACACACAGACGTGCTGGACATCCTGCTTCAGGAACACCGCGACACCGAGGCAGCCAAGTCCGCCCGCTGCAACAACCTCGTGGAACAATCGCATCGCAGGGCACGACAGCAGGAACGGAGCCAACTCGGCTTCGAACACAGGAATTCCTCGCGCTGCACGCCCGAATCTCGAACCTTCACCGCCAGACCCGAACGACCGTCCCCGCTGCCCTCCGACGAAGCAACCAGACCGCAGCACTGCTCCTCTGGAGCGAGGCGATTCAGCAGGCGGCTTGATTCTCAAGCCGCCTGCTGAGCTACTCCGCTTCGCTGAGGTTAAGTGGCCAGAACTCGGCTGCGAATGTTGGTTCGTGGTCACGTCCCTTCGCGGCCACTACACAGAGTCTGCCGATCCACTCACCTTCACCTGCACCACCCGCCGCGCCTTGTCCCGGGGCGTGAACACGATGGTCACGTCGTACTCCAGGGCGTCGGCCTGTCGCGTGATCGTCGAGAGCTGGGGGTTGAGGTCCGGGTTCTCCAGTTGCGAGAGCCGCCCCTTGGTCAGTCCCCGCCGCGCCAGCACCTTGGGCGTCTCCAGCCCCGACTCGACCCGGACGGCGTGCAGCCCCTCCCCTATCGTCTCGGCGGTCAAGACCTCCAGATAGATCGCCTCCAGGTCCTCGCCCGCCTCAACGAGCAAACCCTCCGGCAACTCCTCGGCAGGCGTCACGGTGCCGTCCTCGTTCAGCAGGGCGGCCAGGCGAGCGGCGCGGGCCTTTGCACGGTCGGTCATGGCTTCAAGACTCCTTTCTTCACCGCTTCGGCGATGTCCACCAATTCGTCAAGGAGGTCTTCGTCGGCTTCCGCCCCCGGCTCCTTGTACTCGGCGCCGGTCAGCAGGGGGCGCCCGTCGCCGAGCCACAGGAAGTACACCCGCGCTCCGCCCCGGAGGCCGCCCCGAGTGGTGGGCTTGAGTTCCCAGGCGCCGGGGAGGTGGCGCAGGGGCTTGGCGTAGCGGCTCTCATGCCCGTTTACCCACAGGTCTCGGCACATGCGGATGCACTCGGCGACCGCCTCACCGTGCCCCTCCCGGTTCAGGTCGAGCAGCGTTTCGATGATCCGGGGATGCCGTGCCGCCAGCCGCCGGGGATGACGGGTGTAAGCGAGGGCAGGCACGGGTTTAGTTTACCCTAAACGACTAGTGTGATGGATGTAGGCCATCCTGTTGGCTGACTTTCTGACCTTCCGGCTGACAGGACAGCCAGTTTGTCCGCTGGCGGGTATGACAACGGCCAGGAAAGGACGCCGAGGCTGCCACTTACCTCGCCCTCTCCCCCCGCTCGGTGCGCTACCTCGTCGCCGAGGGCAAGTTGCGCCGGGTGTATCCCAAGGCCCGGACGGCCCGCGTGACCGTCGAGAGCCTGCTCGCTTACCGGGAAGCGGTGGAGGCCGGGAAGCCTCCGCGCATCTGGGCCCAGCCGGGCAACCCCACACCGTCACCCCTGAGCCGGAGCCGCAGGGCCCACCGCAGAAGGGGACGGGGCTGCTCTCACGGTGGGGCCTGGGCAGGGACTGACCCTCACTTCTCGCAGGCCACCGTCGGCACCATCAACAAGCCGCCTTCGAGACCTGACAGGAGATGGTGTGGCAGGCAGCCTGAACTTCACGCCGCCTGCCTTCCCACACCCCCTCTGCTTTCTGGAAGCCAACAACTTGCCAGAACCTGGGCGTGTCACCTGTGAACGGCTCCCTCAACCCACCCCGCTGCCCGCCCGCTCCGCGCGAAGCGACGTGAGCAATTCATGGTTGTTGCTCGTGAGGCCGTGGACCCCCTGGGCGAGCACGTGGTCGGCGATGTGAGGGTGATCCACTGTCCAGGCGAGCACGAGAGCACCTACCTCCCGTGCGGCGTTCATCAGGCGCGGTCCGACCACCCGCCAGTACACCGTGAGGGCGTCGAGGTGCGGCTGGCGAGTGAGCACCCCGGCGAGGTCGCGGTACTCCGCCCCGTCCGGCGTGAGGGACACCGCCACGTTTGGAAGAGCGGCCTCGAGGTAAGCCAGGCTGTCCGCGAAGCCGCCGCACACCAGCACGTCGTCGAACCCGGCCGCGCGCACGTCCCGCTCCACGGCGCTGTGGAGGTCCGGGGCCTTGAGGTCGATCATCAGGCCACAGTGCCCGCGCACCGTCTCGACGGCCTCGGGCAGGGTGGCGAGGGTCCCGTCGGGCAGGCCCAGGGCCCGCAGTTCCGCCAGCGAGTGCTCCCGGATAGGAAACAGGCCGCCGGGCGTGATGAGCGCGTCGTCGTGCCACAGCAGGAGGTGCCCGTCCGCCGTGAGGTGCACGTCCACCTCCACGAAGTCGACCGGAAAGGCAGTGGCGGCCCGCACCGCCTCCAGCGTGTTGTCGGGAGCGAGACGGGGGGCGCCGCGATGGGCGGTTCGCAGCACGCCGCCCGCGAGCCGCTCCAACAGGTAGGGTGCGGTGGTCCGCAGGGGCCTCACGGTCACCTCCGCTCCGCTGCGAGCGCCCCGACGGGCCGCGCCTCGCCGACGAGGCGACCGCCCGCGTACAGCAGGGCCCGGCGCACGTGCAACCCGGCCCCACTCGCCGGGGCCGCCTCCCCCTTGCCGACGAAGACGCTCACCGCCCCCTCGCCCAGCCGGGCCCGCACCTCGCGGTAGTGCCCCAGGTCAGCCACGCCCAGCACCTGCGCGGGCGCCCCACCGGGGCCGAAGGCGAAGTCCTCGGGGCGCACGGCTACCTCGACCGGACCGCCCAGACCCAGGTCGCCGTCCACCGCGAAGTGCAGCTCGCCCGCCCGCACCTCCCGCCCGGAGACCACGCCCGGCAGGAAGTTCATCTGCCCGATGAAGTCGGCGACGAAGCGGGTCGTGGGTTGGGCATACAGCATCCCCGGCGGCGCGACCTGCTCCAGGTCACCGTCCCGCATCACCGCGATGCGGTCGGCCACGCTCAGGGCCTCCTCCTGGTCGTGGGTCACGAACACGGTCGTGATGCCCAGCTCGCGCACGATGCCCCTGATCTCCTGCCGCAGCCCCGCGCGCAGCTTCGCGTCGAGGCTGGAGAGCGGCTCGTCGAGGAGGAGCACCCGCGGCTCGATCACCAGGGCGCGGGCGAGCGCGACCCGCTGCTGCTGCCCCCCCGAGAGTTGCGCGGGCAGGCGGAGTTCGTAGCCGGGCAGGCCGACGAGGGCCAGCGCCCGCCCCACCCGGCGCACCACCTCGCGGGCGGGCACCCGGCGCAGCTTCAACCCGAAGGCGACGTTGTGAAAGACGTTCATGTGCGGCCACAGCGTGTAGCGCTGAAACACCATCGCGGTGGGCCGCGCCTCCGGGCCGAGCCTCAGCAGGCTCCCCCCGTCCAGCCGGATGTCCCCCGCGTCCGGCGTGACGAAGCCTGCCAGCATCCGCAGGCTGGTCGTCTTGCCGCAGCCCGAGGGACCCAGCAGGCACAGGAGTTCGCCGCTCCCCACGCGCAGGTTCAGGTTCCGCACCGCCGCGCGCCCGGCGTAGGTCTTGGTGATGCCGTCGAACACGATCTCCGCCACTTCAGCCTCCCTTGAAGCCCGCCGCGAGGTAGCCCGCGAGCAGGTAGCGCCGCGCCACGACGAGCAGAATCACCGACGGCGCGGCCAGCAGCACGCTGAAGACCGCCCCCACCGGCTCGGGGTAGCTCGATACCAGCGTGTACATCAGCACCGGCAGGGTCGTCACGTCGGGCGCGCCCACGATCAGGGTCGCCTGCGCCTCGTCGAGCGAGCCCAGGAAGGTCAGGATCAGCGCGACCAGGATGCCGGGGAGCGCAATGGGCAGCGTCACCGTGAAAAAGACCTGCAGCGGCGAGGCGCCCACGTCGCGCGCCGCCTCCTCCATCTCACGCGGCACGGCGGCAAAGGCCGCCGCCGGAATCCAGGTCATCACCACCAGGGTATTCATGAGCTGCACGAGCACGACGCCCCAGAAGGTCCCGATCAGGCCGAAGCGGAAGAAGAAGGCCGCGATGGCGATGTACAGCCCGATGCGGGGAAAGGCGTTCGCGGCGAGCAAAGCCACGTAGAAGGGCCGCTTGAGCGGAAACTCGAAGCGCGCGAAGGCGTACGCGGCGGGCAGGCAGATCAGGGCCGCGAGGAGCGTGACGGTCGGCGCAGTGGTAAAGCTCCAGAAGGCCGCCTTCGACACGTCCGCGTTCTGGAACACCCAGGTCCACCACCTCAGCCCGAACTGCTGGGGCACAAGCCCCGGGAAGTTCCACCGCTCCGCGACCGCCCACAGCAGGAGCGTCCACAGCGGCAGCAGCAGGAAGGCCCCGAAGGCGAGGACGAAGATCAGGGCGAGCGACCGCCGCAGCGGCGCCGAGCGCAGGAACCACGTGGGCGAGATCACGCCCGCCGCCCCTGCTGACGAGTGGTCGCCAGCACATAGAGGGCGCCCGCGAAGGCACAGACCACGAAGCTGAACACCGCCATCGCCACCGCGACCTGCGGCTGCCGGAACGACCCGAAGTAGAGCTGCATGCTCACGCCCAGCATCTGCGGCGAGGTCGGACCCAGCAGGTACGGCACCGTGAAGCTGCCGAACACCCCGATGAAGGTGAAGGTGAGGACGATCAAGAGGGGCACCAGGTTGAGCGGCAGCACGACCCGCCACAGCACGGTCCAGAAGCCCGCCCCCGCGTCGCGCGCCGCCTCGATCTGCTCCTCGGACACGGCGTCGAGACCGCTCGACAGCATCAGGACCGCGAAGGGCACCCCGGTCCACACCGAACCCAGCACGACGCCCCAGTCGCGGCGCACGACCGTCTCGTAGGGGAGGCCCACACGGCCCAGCATCGCCTCGAACAGCCCGTTGTCGCCGTAGAAAGTGATCAGGGCGTAGGCGGCGATCACGCCCGGCACGAACATCGGCAGGAGGGCGAGGGTGCGCGCAATGCTTCGCAGGCGCCCTACCCCGAAGCGGCCGTACAGCGCCAGGGCGTAGCTCAGCACGGCGAGGAGGAGCATGGAGGCGAAGGTCACGAACAGGGTCAGGCTCAGGTTGCGCCCGAACACGGGGTTGGCGAAGAGGTCCCGAAAGACCTGCAAGGTGGGCACGTCGCTGCGGACAAGGTTCAGGCCGCTCGTGTAGGACACGTTGTCGGCGGGCACCAGTCCCAGCGAGAAGCGCACGGCGTCCAGGGCGGGCAGCACGACGAGTGTGACGAGCACCGCGAGGGGGGGCAGGACGAACAGGAGACCCCACAGGGCCTCGCGGCGACGGTGGGAAGCCTCTCCGTCAGAGGCGGGCGGGACGCGAACGGCTCGGCTCATTTCTTCCGGTCTCCACAAGGGGCGAGGAGGCCGCGACGAGGCGGCCCCTTGGGGAGGGAGTTCAGCGTTGTTGGGGCTGCGGCGTGCCCGCCACCCGCTCGTACCACAGGCGGTTCATGTCCGCGCCGAACTTGGAACTGAAGCCGAAGCTGAAATCCCCCGCAATGTCTCCGAACTTCGCCTGCACGTCCTTGCCCATGTACTGGAGCTTGACGCCGGGATACCCGTTCATCCGGTCCACCACAACCGCCTGCACCCCGGGGGTGAGCAGCCAGTTCAGGAAGGCGTAGGCCGCCGCCTTGTTGGGGCTGTCCTTCGCCACGCCCACGTACGAGGCGCCGCCGTAGAGGGGCGGGTCGATCTGGGTGAGCTTGATGGTGTCGGGCAGCAGGCCCTGCTTGAGGTAACTCAGGCCCATGTCCGACCACACCGGCCCCATCGTGATCGCGCCCTTGCCCAGGAGTTGCAGCGTCTCGACGTTGTTCTTGCTGTACTGCCCGCCGCCGTAGAGCTTGGGCGCCAGGGCCTTGAGGGTGGCGAAGCCCTTGTCCCACTGCTTTTCCATAGCCGGATCGTAATCCGTCTCGAACAGGTCGCTGTCCTTCGCCGAGATGCCGGTGCGCAGCAGGCGCGTCACGAAGGCGTTGCCGCTGCCCCCCGTGTCCGGCGTGTTGTAGGTGAACTGCCCGGGGTTCTTGTTGATCCAGTCGAGAAGCGCGGGGAGGGTGCGGGGCGGGTTCTTGACCTTCGTGCTGTCGTAGGCGAGGACCACGCTGCTGCCGCGGTACGGCACCCCGTAGCCCTGCACGCGCTGGACGACCTTGGGGTCGGTGCGGGTGAGGTTGGGCACCTTTTTCGCGTCGAGCTTGTCCATCAGGCCCGCCGCGCCCGCGTCGTCCACCGGGCCTTCCAGCAGGTCCACGCCCGAGACCTTGCCCGCCTTCTGCGCGGCGGCCATCCGGTCGAGGGTGGACTGGTTGCCCGCCCCGTGCGAGGAGAACACCAGGTTGAGGCGCACGTTCGGATTCGCCTTCTGGTACATGGGGATGAGGCTCTTTTGCCACAGGTCCTGCACGTTCACGTCACCCTCCGAGTAGACGTTGAGCGTGACGGGGCTACGCTGCGCGGCGACATGTGCGCCCAGCGCGAGAGCGGCGGCCACGGCCATTCCCACCATGAATTTCTTCATGACCCCTTTGTAGTTCTGCCGTGTCTGCTGGAGATTTGCTGCCGGTCAGGTCGGCGTCAGGCCGACCTAAGGCTGACAGCCTGTCGTCAGGCTGGCCCCATGACCGCGCTGCTGCACGAACGGGTCCACCTGACGCTCCCCGACAGCAAGCGTCACCTGCCCTTTTCCTTCACGTGTCCCGAGGGGGCGTCGGGCCTGCGCGTCGAGTGGGAGTTTGGGCCGCCGGGCGGCGGCGAGGTGCGGAGCATGATCAACTTCAGCCTGCGCGGCCCTGCTGGATTCCGGGGCGCGGGGCACCGACACGGCACCCGTCACGAGGCCGTGCTGGGCGAGCACTTCGCCACGCCGGGCTTCCTGCCCGGGGCGATCACGCCGGGCAGGTGGGAGGTCACCCTGCACACCCACCTCGTCGCGCAGGGCACGCACGGGGAACTCGTCGTGACGGCCCTGAACGAACCGCCCGCGCTCGCACCCACTGACCCGGTCATCCCCGCGAACGAGCGCACCCCGGGCGCCTGGATGATGGGCGACCTGCACTGCCACTCGAACCACTCTGATGCCCGCTGGACGGTCTCCGAACTTGCGCGGGCCGCCACGGCGCGCGGTCTGGACTTCCTGGCCCTGACGGACCACAACACCACGAGCGGGCGGGCGGTGCTGGGCGGGGCCGCGCCCCACCTGCTCCAGCTCCCCGGCGTGGAACTCACGACGTTCTACGGCCACGCGGTCGCCCTCGGCGTGGAGGACTGCCCCGACTGGACCGCACCCGAACTTGGCTGCGGCATGGCGGAACTCGCCTCAGACGTCACGCAGTCTGGAGGCGTGTTCACCCTGGCCCACCCCTTCGCGCCCGGCGACCCCATCTGTACGGGCTGCACCTGGACGTATTTCGACCTGCGGCCCGAGGGGGCCGCCCATCTGGAGGTGTGGAACGGGCCATGGCGGGGGGACCACAACGAGCGGGCCCTGGCGTACTGGTACGCGCTGCTCACCCGCGGCCACCGGGTGATCGCCACCGCAGGGACCGACGCGCACGGTCCCAACTACGATCCCGGACACGGCTTCACGTTCACCCCGCGAGTGTGGGACGGCGTGGCCCTGCTCGCCCAGCTCCGCGCGGGACAGACCTACCTGAGCCGCGGCGCCGGGCTCGACCTTGAGGTGCGTTCCCCCGCCGGGCCGGTCCCCCTGGGCAGCACGGCCCCGGGCGGGCGATGGCTGGCCCGGGCGCGCTGGTCGGTCGTGCCCGAAGGAAGCACCCTGATCTGGGTGGCGGATGGGGCGCGCGAGGCCGTCTCCATCGAGGGCGAGGGGCAGCTCCGGTGGGAGGGCGAGGTGCGGGGCTGGCTTAACCTCGAAATCCGCACCGGGAACGGCGAGCTGCATACGCTGGGCAACCCGGTCTTCGCCGAAAGGTGCCCGGCCTGATCGCGGGGAGGCGGGAGACCGATGGGCGGACGGCCACCCCGGCGGCACCCGACACTGCATTGAAACGGCGGGTGTACCTCTAGTGGAGTGATTCCGAAGAACGTTGGGAGATAGAGGGGTACGCTGAGGTGGGAGGTGGACGATGCACCGTGGCCCCTCATCCCCTGTGCCCATCCTGAGCGACGAAGAACGTCAGCTCCTGAGCGCACTGGTGCGTCGTCGCCAGACCCCGAGGGGTCTGGCGACGCGAGCCAAGATCATCCTGCTCAGCGCCGATCAACCCACAGCCACGCTGAGCCAGATCGCCGCGCAGGTTGGTTTGAGTGACGACACCGTAGGGACTTGGCGCCGACGGTTTGCGGCCGAGCGTGTCGCTGGGTTGAGTGACGCGCCGAAGAGCGGTGCGCCCAGGACGATTCAGGATGCCGACGTGGAACGGGTCGTTCGTCTCACCCTCGATACCCTTCCCGCCGATGCGACGCACTGGAGTACCCGCAGCATGGCCCAGACGAGCGGGATGACCCAGAGTGCAGTGCACCGCATCTAGCGGGCGTTTGGCTTAC
The DNA here is from genome assembly GCF_025997855.1 of Deinococcus aetherius. Classification (NCBI taxonomy): domain Bacteria; kingdom Thermotogati; phylum Deinococcota; class Deinococci; order Deinococcales; family Deinococcaceae; genus Deinococcus; species Deinococcus aetherius. The sequence goes on along the minus strand of NZ_AP026562.1, from coordinate 560,071 downwards.
GGCCCCACCTGATCTCTTCGTTCAAGCTCTCCACCGACCCGCTGCTGATTGAGAAGGTCCGCGACGTGGTGGGGCTGTACCTGGTGCCACCAGACCGCGCGTTGGTGCTGTGCGTGGACGAGAAGCCCCAGATTCAGGCGTTGGATCGCGGCAGTGCGACCTTCCCGATGCTCCCCGGACAGGAAGAACGAACCGGGCACGAGTACGTTCGTCATGGCACCACGACGCTGATTGCCGCTCTTGATGCCAAAGTGGGTCACGTCATTGGCCGGTGTTACCCGCGACATCGAGCCGTCGAGTTCAGGGACTTCCTCGACGTCGTTCATGCTCAAGTTCCTGCGGAACTTGAGGTGCACGTCATTCTCGACAATTACATCACACACAAAACAAGGGTGGTGCAGGACTGGGTCCTGGCTCATCCTCGCTTTCAATTCCATTTCACACCCACGGGCGGGTCATGGCTGAATCTTGTGGAGTCGTGGTTCGCACTGTTGAGCCGCAGGCGATTGAAGCGCGGAAATTTCAAGTCTAAGGATGAGCTGGAACAGGCAATAGAAGTTTTCATTGCCCGCACGAACGACACGCCGACCCCGTTCGTCTGGACGAGGTCGGCGGAAGACATTCTGGACAACATCAAGCGCTTCTGTGAACGCTACCTCCCAGGCTTCCTCTGAATCACTCCACTAGAGGTTCTGCCGGAACCACACCAGGGTCGTCGCCCAGGCGTTTTCCGCCGCGTCGCGCTTGTAGTTCTGGCCGGTGTCGTTGTGGAAGGCGTGGTTGGCACCGGGGTAGATCAGGAACTGGTGGCGCACCCCCGCCGCCGTGAGAGCCGCGTCGGTCGGGGCGGCATTCGACGTGATGCGGTTGTCGAGGCCGCCGTAGATGCCCAGCACCGCCGCCCGGATTTTGGGGATGTCCTCGAAGGAGGGGGAGGGGCCGTAGTACGGCACGGCGGCCCGCAGGTCGGGGAGCACCGTCGAGAGGCGCCAGGTCATGCCGCCGCCCCAACAGAAACCCACCATGCCGAAGCGTTCGGCCTGCGCGCCGGGCTGGGCCTTGAGGACCTTCACGGCCTCCAGCCCGTGCGCGACATGCTGCTCAGCGGGCGTGCGCGCGATGAAGGCGGAAATCTGGGCGGTGTCGGTGAAGCGGGCGGTGCCTCCCTCGGGCGACACGAAGTCGGGCGCGAGCGCGATGTACCCGGCCTTGGCGACCCGGCGGGCCACGTCTTTGATGTGCGGCTGGAGGCCCCGGTTCTCGTGGATCACCATGACGATAGGAGCGCTCGCCACCCCGGCGGGGCGGGCGAGGTAGGCGAAGTTGGTGCGGCCCAGCGCCTCGTAGGTGAGGTCGCGGGCCTCGATGGCGGGGTCTTGCGGGTCCACCTGATACGAGTTGCGGGCGGGCTCGTTCTGGGGGGCGGCGCCCTGGGCCTCGGCGAGTTCGGCGGCGCTGACGCCCATCACCCCCAGGGTGGCGAGCAGCGCCCGCGCCCCGACCAGGCCGCCGCCCAGCAGCACGCTGCGGCGCAGGAACTCGCGGCGGGGCATCTCGCCCTCGCGGTAGTCCTCGGCGAACTCCTCGGCGACGTAACGAAACAGGTCCTGCCGGTACTCGCTCATGGCGCTCCTTTCGTGACATGTTCATCACACCGGAAAAGGAGCGGCCAGACTGTAAGACTCCCGGCGCCGGGCGGCTCAGGGACGCTTTTCCTCGCGGACCCGCTCGCCCAGGAAGTCGAGGAGCGCGTCGGGGGTGGCGAAGTAGCGGCGCCCGGTGTTCTGCGGCAGCAGCATGGAGGCGCGCCACACGAGGTCGTTGCCGTCGGGCTCGTGCCACACGCGCAGCAGGTACACCTCATGCTCGGAGGGCGGGGGGTGGGTGAACTCGTTCATGGTCGAACCTCGGCGGGGGGCGGGCTGGGGCGGTGGACTGGCACGGCCGGACACGGCCGACCCACCCCACGGTAGGACAGGGGGGCTGATTGGCCCGTGATTGGGAAGCAGGGACGCTCAGGACAGGACGGGCGGGGCGAGTTGGCCCTCCAGGAACCGGGTGCGGAATTCAGGCGGCACATGCCGCTCGGCGGTCTCGCGGGCCCACTCCTCGGCGCGGGCCCTGGCCTGGGGAGCGCCGTCCTCACCCGCCGCCGCCAGGGCCCGCGCGAGCGTGAGCAGCGCCTCGCCGCGCGTGACGATGCCCGAGTCGAGCGTTCGCAGCAGCACCTCGGCCGCGCGGGCCTGCGTGGCGGCCTCCCCGGGGCGGCGCAGGGCGAGGAGGGCCTGGGCGGCGCGCACCGAGGCGGCGATCTCCACGCCGCCGAGGTCGTTCGCGCGGGCAAGGGTACAGGCGCCCCGGGCGAGAGAAAGGGCCTCCTCGGGCGGGGCGAAGCGGGCGCTGGCGAGCCAGACGCGCGCCTGGGGCAGCGGGCGGGGGGCGGCGCCCAGCGCCTCCTCGGCCTCGGCGAACCACTCCTCGGGGTCCTCGCCGCGCACTCCCGCCAGCGTTCCCAGGGCGGTCAGGGTGCGCGAGCGGTAGGTGCCCGGCACCCCCGGCCAGTCACGGGCGAGCGCGAGTTCCTCCCCGGCCCGCTCGGGCGCCCCGAGGGTCAGCCACACCTCCGCGACCAGGGTGGGGAAGTACCCCGCGTACCACGACCCCTCCGGGCAGGCGGCCCGCGCCAGGGCGTAGTGCCGCAGCGCGAGGTCGTACTGCCCCAGCCCCGCGTACACCTGCCCGAGGTTGCCGTGGCTCCCGGCGGCGCCGCCCGGGTCGCCGTCGGTGCGCGACTCGATGTCCCGCGCCCGGCGGGCGGCGGCGAGCGCGCCCCGCAGGTCCCCCTGGTCGAGGAGGCTCACGGCGAGGTTGTGCAGGGTCGCCGCGAGGTCGGAGAGCCGCCCGCCCCGCTCGTGCAGCTCGCAGGCGCGGCGGTGCAGGGGCGCGGCCTCGCGGTGGCGTTCGAGGTGGTCGAGCACGACGGCGAGGTTGCTGAGGTTCGAGGCCAGGCCCGGCGTGTCGCCCAGCGGTTCGAGTGTGTCCACCGCGCGGCGCAGGGCCTGCGAGGCCTCCGGCATTCGCCCCTGGAGCCACAGGGCGCTTCCCACGCCCGCCTCCAGGTTCGCCCGCTGCTCCACCACGGCGGGGTCGTTCACCGGGGCGTCCGCCAAGGCCGCGAGCGCCTCCCGGGCGACAGCCTCGGTCTCGGCGGCCTCGTGGTAGGCGAGGTGGAGTTCGGACTGGAGCTGCCCGGCCTGGGCCCGTTCCAGGGGCGTGCGGGCGTTGGCGCGGAGTTCCGCGAGCGCCTCCTCGCGCGCCGCTCGGCCTTCGAGGTGACTCAGGATCTCGGTGCGCGAGCGCAGCGCCTCGAAGGCGGCCTCGTGGTCACCCACCTCCTGCGCCGCGCGGGCGGCTCGGCGGGAGAACTCGGCGGCCTCCAGCAGACGCAGGGTGGCCTGGGCGCCCCGGGCCGCGCGCATGAGCCACGGCACGGCCTGCCGGGGGTCCCCGCCCGCCCGCCAGTGCTCGGCCACCCGCGCGGCGTGCCCGTCCCGCCGGGCCAGCGTCCGCGCCGCCGCGCGGTGCAGCAACCGGGCCACCGTCGGCGGGGTGCCCGCCCGCACCGCCTCGTACACGAGGTCGTGCCCGAAGCGATCCCCGCGCACGATCTGCGCCCCCTCCAGCTCCTCCCAGGCGGCGAGGAGGTCGAACAGGGGCGCTCCCAGCACCTCCGCCACGAGTTCGAGGTCGAAGTCGCTCTGCAAAACCGCTGCCGCCCGGGCCGCCTGGAGCGCCGGGCCCGAGAGGCGTTCGAGCCGCCGCGCGAGAAGGGGCCCCACCCGCCCCGGGGGCGGCAGCCGCTCGGGAAGGCCGCGCGTCAGCCCCCCCGTCTCGATGAGGTGCTTGACCGTCTCCAGCAGGAAGAGGGGATTGCCGCCCGCGTACCGTCCCAGGGCCGCGCGCAGGCCGGGGTCGCCGGGCACCCCGAGGTCGTCCATCAGGGCGGCCACGTCGGGCTCCGGCAGGGGCGGCAGGTCGATCACCACCGCGACTCCCGCGTCCACGAGGGCCCGCACGCCGCGTTCCAGGTCGGCGGGAAGTTCGCCCCTGCGGTACGTGTCGATGAAGTGCGGCAAGCCCCCCAGCTGGCCCAGCGGAAACGCGGCGGACATCATGAACGCCCCGAAGTCGTACGAGGCCGGGTCGAAATACTGCATGTCGTCGGTCACAAGGGCGGCCAGCCCCTCGCTCGTCCGGCGCACGAGGTTCAGGGTCGCCTGCTTGAAGCGCAGGGTGTCCGCCTCGCTCGTGAGGGGCGGCACGTCCACCCCGTCCTCCCCGAGTTCGGGCAGGATGCGCGAGAGTTCCCGCCGCTCCCAGGGGTCGAGGACCACCCCCGGGCAGCGGGCGAGGTGGGCGCGCAGGTTGCGGGCGGCGGTGGCAAAGGGTTGCCCCACGTCACCGGGGCGGCCCTCCAGGAGCAGCACCTCCCCCTTGCTCGCCGCGAAGTCACGGGCGAGGCGGGTCTTGCCCGAGCCCGGCTCGCCGCAGACGAAGATCACCTGCCCGGCCCCCCACGCCTCCTCCATCCGCGCCCACTCGCCCTCCCGGCCCAGCAGGTGCGGCGGGCGCAGCACCGCGAGGGGGATCGTGGGCTGGGGCGTCACCCTCGGCGGCACGGGCAGGCGGCCCCGCTCGATGTCGAGGACGAGGGCCACCGTCTCGGGCAGCGGCTCGACCCCGAACTCGCGCCGCAGCAGGGCCTCGCAGCGGCGGTAGGCGTCGAGGGCCGCCGCGCGGTCGCCGCGCAGGTAGTGCAGCCGCATGACCCTCCGCCAGGCGTCCTCGGACACGGGGTCGAGGTCGAGGAGCTGCCGGGCCTGCCTCAGCGCCCCGTCGTAGTCGCCCTCGCGTTCGAGGCGCGCGGCCTCCTCGCGGGCTGCCCCCGCGCGCCACTCGGCCCAGCGTTCGCGCTCGGCGAGGAGCCAGTCGGCCAGATCGGGGCAGTCGTCGTACGAGAGGCCCGCGAGGAGTTCGCCCTCCCAGCGCGCGAGGTCACCGTACGCCCCGCGCGTGAAGGCGTCGCGGGCGCGCAGGGCGTCCACGTCGAGCGCCCCCGACAGGCACAGCACCTCTCCCCCCTCCACGAGGTCGGTGCCCGTCGCCGCACGCAGCTTGCGCAGCAGTTGCACGAGGTTGTTGCGTGCCGCCGCCTCCCGCGTCTCCGGCCACAGCAGGCTCACCAGCCGGGTGCGCGGGGTGGGCCCCTCCAGCGCGAGGAGGGCGAGCAGGGCCGCCGTCTTGCGTTCGGGGGTCAGCGTTGGGCCGCTCGCGCCGCTCAGGCGGGGGGTGCCGAGCAGGCGGAGGTGCCACGGCAGGGCGCTCATGATTCAGCGTACTCCTCCCCGGGCCCGCGAGGCCACCCGGGGTGACCGGGGCGTGATTCCCGAGTTGGCCGCCCTCCCCGGCGTGGGAGGGGGAGGGCCAAAACGTCGTCTGGGAGGAAAAACGCCTGCCGACATGGCTTGTGATCGGCGCGTCCACCCATCCTCGAAAGGAGCGCCGCAGGCCGCCAGGCGCCCCCGGACCGATCACGCCGGGGTCATGGGGGTCCTCCTACGCTGCCGTCAATTCAGACCCCAGGTGCCGGAACGTGGGCGCCCGGAAGGAGACGCGGATGCAAGGAAAAAAAACGACAAAGACGGCCCTCACGAGCCTGCTCGCCCTGCTGACGGTGGGACCGGCCCTCGCCGCCCCCGGCAGGCCCGGCCCGGGCACCGTCCAGGGTCAGGTGCTCGACACGCGCGGCAAGCCGCTGGAAGGCGTGACGGTCTGGATCAAACCCGTCGTGACGACCGGGGTCGCCGAGGTGCTGACCGACGAGGGGGGCCGCTACGAGGTCGAGGGCCTGCCTCCCGTCGGCTACCGGGCCTATGCCTGGCTGGGCGTCCGTTACCAGGGCCAGAAATTTTGCTACCGCCTCGCCCTGCCCAAGACCTCCGAGTACAACCCCTTCGTTCCCAAGGACGGCATCGTCCGTAACTTCCAGTGGAAGCTCTCGGGCCGCGTGCCCGACTGGGACGACGACAGCAGCGAGCTGGGGTACTTCGGCGGCTCCATGTCCCCGATGCAGGGCGGCTTTCAGGACCGCTGGGCGACGAACGACGACCAGATCGAACTGCAACTGACGCCGGTGGGGCCGCTGATCGACGGCAGCACGGGCAAGGTGCTAACGAAAACCGTCCCGGGCCGCAAACTCGCGGTGGATATCCCCATCGGGACCTACAGGGTCAAGGCGACCTTCATCGGCAAGAACGGCACCCGGGAACCGCTGATCGTGTCGGACAACCAGGACGGCAGCTACGGAACGGAGGCCACGGTCAAGTTCAAGGGCAGCGACAAGGGCTGCTCCGGCAGCTACGGCGGTTGGTCCGGCAGCGCCTACGTCTACTGGCGCTTCAAGTAGGTCGCCCCCTCTTCCAAGGAGTCCACCATGAAAACACTTCCCCTCCTGCCCGCCACCCTCGCCCTCGCCGCCCTTTCCGGCGCGTTCGCTGCCCGCTCGCCCTCCAACCTCGAACCCTTCGGCAAGGAGCAGGTGTGCGTCGGCCGCGCCGAGGTCCTGCTGCGCGGTCAACCGGACAAGGCCCTGACCAAGGTCGCCCAGGACCGCCTGGACCGCCTCGGCGCCTCCCTGGGGCTCGGCAAGGCCGGGCAGAACTACACCTCCTGCCCGGCATGGCTGTCCTTTCGCGCCGAGGCGGGCAATGACGGCAACGGCAAGCTGGTGTACCATGCCACCCTGAGTCTCGTGACGCCCAAGGTGCAGACCAAGGCCATCGAGAACCTGAGGAGCGAGGCCTTCGACTACGACGGCGGCTTCGAGTACGTGTCCCTGTGGGACCGCACCCACGCCAGCATCGCCTTCGACGTCGAGAACCTGAGCTTCAGGGTGGGTGCCGAGGTCGTCTCCCAGATGGACGACTTCGGCACCGACTGGAAAAAGACGCACTAGCACGGCGCCCTCGCCAGGTCAGGAGTCCGCCCGCGCGGAGGGCCTGCCGGGCAGGTCCGCGCGGGCCAATGAGGTGAACCCATGACCAGCCCCTCCTCCAGACGGTCCTCCCGCTCGCTCTTCGCGGGCCTCCTCGTGGTGCTGTGGCTCCTCGGCGGCGCCCTCGCCGTGTCGGGTGGGGGCTTCGGCGGCACGTCACCCTCCACCTCGAACAGCTCGACCTCCAGCGGCTCCTCATCCTCCTCCTCCTTCGGCTCGTCGTTCGGCTCCTCCTCCTCCTCCTGGGGCGCGTCCTCGTCAGGCACGGCTTCGGGGAGCAGTTCCTCCTCGGACTCCACCTGGACGCTGGGGGAGGTCCTGTTCGTGATGGGGCTGCTCGTCGCCTACATGGTGATCACATCGTTGATCGACCTGTGGAAGGCGCGGCGGCGCTCCCCCCAGGCGGTACAGGTGCAACTGCTGCTCGCAGACGGCGAGGAGGTCAAGCGCCAGTTCCAGCGGCTCGCGCGGCGGCACGACCCGGACCGGCCCGGCGCCCTCGCCACCCTGCTGCGCGAAAGTGCCCTGCTGCTGCTGCGGCACAAGTCCGACTGGACGCACGGCACGCTGGAGCGCCGAAGGGTGGGCAGCCTGCCCCGGGCCGCGCAGGTGGTGGGCACCTGGGCCGCCCACGCCCGCGCCGCCTTCGAGACGCAGACGACGGCCCAGTACCAGGACGGCGACCCCTCGGGCGGGCTGGAGCGGGACTCCTCCTACCAGGGCAAGACCGGGGGCACCTTCCTGGCCGTCACGCTCGCCGCCTCGACGGTGGACACCTCCTATGCCAGCGAAACGGGCGACGGGGCTGGGGCCGTGGAGGCCGCGCTGCTGACGCTGACGGGCGTGGACGCGGGGCAACTGGGCCGCCTGGAGGTCGTGTGGAGCCCCGACGGGGAGGGCGAGTTCCTGAATGAGAACGAGGCCATCCGCCGCTACCCCGACCTCGCCCCGCTGTGAGGGAGCGGCCAGGAAGCTCTTCGGTCCAGCCGGGCCGGACAGGCGGCGGCACTTCAGGGGAAATTGACGAAATTGGCGGCTTCCCGGCGGCGGCGAGGGCGTAGGGTAGGCGGCGCGTGCGGCGAGCCCGTTTCCGGTGGGCCTGCCGTTTCAATCTGCCGAGCAGAGCGGGGCTCCCGGGCCCTGCCCGGGTCGTTTGACCGCCGCCTTACATGTTGCCTCCCACGTTTCAGGAGTCCTCCTGCCCATGACGTCCCCGCTGCGTGCCCTGAGCTTCCTGCGCCACATTCCTCACTTCACGCCCTTCGCCGTCGCCGCGCTCCTGCTGGGCACCGCGACCTCGTTCACCGGGCCCTACCTGCCCCTCTTCGCCCGCGAGGCGGCCCACATGTCGCCCCTCTCGCTGGGCGTGTTCATGACCCTGGTGTCCCTGAGCGGCATCCTCATCAGCACCGGGCTCGCCCGCTGGTCCGACCGCCGACCGGGCAACCGCGCGGTGGTGCTCCTCACGGTGCTCGCCGCCGCCGTGGGCTTCGCGCTCCTGAGTATGACGCGGAGTTACCTGCCGCTCGTTCTGATCGGCTGCCTTTTCCTGGGCACCGGGGCGGGCGCCTTTCCGCAGCTCTTCGCGCTCGCCCGGGCCGGGTTCGGGATGGCGGGTCCCGAACTCGCCGAGCGCGGCATGATCACCCTCAGATCGGTGTTCTCGATGGCCTGGATGCTCGGCCCGGCGGTGGCGGCGCTGATCCTGGCGAGGCTGGGCTTCACCGGGCTCTTTCTCGCCACGGCGGCCTGCTACCTCACCGTCGGCCTGCCGCTGCTGCTGGCCCGCTTCCGGCCCGCGCCGAGGCCTCCGGCCAGCGAACGCGACTCGGCGGGCACACCTCCGGGAGATGCAGGGCCGGCGCGCCGACCGCTCGCCCTCGTCGCGCTGAGCTTCGTGTTGTACGGCATCTCGAACAACATGGGCTTCATCGCGCTGCCGCTGCACGTCACGGGCGCCCTGCACGCGCCGGAGAGCACCGTCGGGTTCCTCGTGGGCCTGTGCGCCCTGCTCGAAATCCCCTTTATCCTCGGCTTCGCGCTGTGGCCGCGCCGGGTCCCGCACGAGCGGCTGATCACCCTGAGTTTCGCCCTCTTCGCCGGGTACTTCGTCCTGCTGGCCCTCGCCCCGGCGGTGTGGGTGCTCGCCGCCGCGCAGCTCGTGCGCGCGGCGGTGATCGCGGTCACGACCACCCTGGGGATGGCGTACTTCCAGGAATTGATGCCGGGCCGCACGGGCACCGCGCTCACCCTCTACACGAACACGGGCAGCGTCGGCGCGGTGCTGTCGGGCGTCGTCTCGGGCGCCTTCGCGCAGGCCTTCGGCTACCAGGCCGTCTTCCTGCTGTGCGCCGGACTCACCGGGGCCGCCTTCCTGCTCCTCGCGGCCCTCACCCTGCGGCAACCCGGGGGCTCACCCGTTCCCGGGCCGGGGCAGCAGACGGGCGTGCCCGGGTCCCCGGAGGTCGTGCGGCCTGCCCGCAGCCTCTGAACAGCGTTGGACCTCCCGCCAAAGTGGATGATGAGGGGGCAGAAGGTCAAAGGCAGGCGTTCATCCTGACCTGATGCAAAGTGTCTATGACAGAAGGAAGCAGAGCAGATGTGCCTGTGACCTGGCGTTTTCGCGCTATTACCCCGCTCCCCCCGTGGGACTTGCAAAGCTGCGAAGCACAGAGGGCGTTGCGAAGCAACGGGTGAGGGGGCGTGTGACCAGCTCAGCCGCGCCCCCAAGGCCAAGGAACGCCTTGCCCTCCGTCGAGAGAAAAGCCTGGCAAAAGGCGTGCCCGGTCAGCCTTCTGCTTTCTGCAACTCTCAGGAAATCCATTGTCATAACCGGCAAAGCGAACCGTCTCCTCATTCCTTGCAGGAGACGGTTCGCTTCACGCGGGACGACCATCCGGCTTTCGCCCAACGCTACTGCTGGCTGGCGGATTGGAGGGTCAGGCCGGACGGACTTTCAAGGTGGCGGCTCCCCACGAAGCTGTAATCGTCGGCGTAGGCCTCCAGAACGACCGTCTTCGGGGAGTCCCCACCCTGGAGTGCATGACCCGCCGCCAGGGCCTCGCGCTCCTCGCGGAAGACGACGGGCACGTCGGGGTTGTCCTGTTGGGTCAGCGGCAGGCCGTCCACGACGAGGACGAAGTAGCGGGGGGCACGCATGGCAGCCGTCATACTTAAAGGTTAAATGAAGGTATCTGACAGAAGTCGCACAGCGGCCCCCGTTTCGGGTTGTGCGGGGGCCTTTAGAATTTCGCCGTGCCTTACACCACCCTGAGCGAGCAGATCAAGAACCTCTCCAACCCGCAGAGGAGCGACACCTTCGTCAAGCGGTTCCGCGACGCGGTTCGGGAGGGCGAACTGGAGGCGGCGGAACTGCCACGGCGCTTCACCCTTCCCAAGACCTACCGCAAACGCGGCAGCGACGAGACCGGCACCCGCGACGTGCGCGACATGGTGTTCGAACCCACCCCCGAGTTCGAGGCCTGGTTCGCGCGGGTGAACGAGGAACTGTCGTCGGGGCGCGAGCGGCGGACGAGGGTCAAGCCCACCCTGGAGAACATCGAGGCCGGGGCCCTGGACTTCAAGGCGCTGGCCGAGGAAACCCGCCGCCGCCTGAATGCCAGCTTCGAGAAGGGGCAGGCGCTCGGCAAGTCCCGCGCCCAGTCGCGGTCGTCCTCCGCCAAGACCGGACGCAAGCGCAGTACCAAGACCAAGAAGTAAGACCGGCGAGGGTGTGGGTCCGTGGGGCGTGGGCGTGGGGTACTCTCCCCACGCCTGCGCCCTGGACGCTTAAGACCCATTGCACAACGGGCGAACAACCCGTTCCTGCCGACCGGCAGCACGACGATTGGCACTCACCACCCCTCTGCAAGTCTGCCGCAGGGGAAGAGGGAGAAAAAGACCTCGACCGGGACGCTGTTCTTCGTAGTCCACAGCAGGCGTCCTGGGGCGAGGAACCTTCTCTCGGTCCAGCCGGTTCCCTGAACTGAGGAGGCGGACGGGATCAGCCCTCCGCGCTCATGCTCCCCAGGAGTTGCCCGCAAGCCTGCTCGCAGCGGCGGCAGGACTCGGCGCAGACGCCGCAGTGGGTCATGTTCATCTCGCGGGCGTGCCGTTCGCACTCGTCCCCACACGCCTTGCACGCCGCGAGACAGGCCTGAAGTTGCGCGCGGAGCACGTTCAGGTCCGGCTGCGTCAGCCTGGACAGCACCCGGCCGGTGGCGCCGCACACATCGGCACAGTCGAGGTTGAGGCGGATGCAGTGGACGAGGTGCATCAGGTGCTCGCGCTCCCCCAGGCAGGCGTCGGCGCACGACGAGCAGACGTTCGCGCACTCGAAGCAGGCGTCGATACACTCGGCGAGGGCGCCCTGGTCGAACACACTCGCGGGGTTGGGGTGGGTTTGCGGCATCCTCTGGGTGTTCTGCGGCATGTCGGTCTCCTGTCAGGACGGGCGGGGCGGCGCGCCTGGGCATCTGACGCGCCGCCCTCCGTCCTCAGCCCTCGGTCAGGCCCTGCTCCAGGGCGTATCGAGAGTCCTCCTCGGACAACTCGCCCTCATTGCCCGCCTCGATCTCGCGTCTCAGCCGGTCGGTGCGGTCCTCGTCCGGCTGGGACTCCTCGGTCAGATCGGTCTCGGGGGCGGACTGGTCATTGGCGTCGGTCATGGGGACTCACATCCCCGGAACGAGTTCGACCTTGAGCCAGCCGGGACGGCGCTCGTCGAAGGCCTGGTAGGCGGAGAGCACGTCGGACATCTCCTCGGCGCGCGACAGCAGCTTCTCGGGGTCGAGCGTCCCCTGCTGGATCAGGTCGAGGAGGTAGGGGATGTACTTGCGGTGGTTGCAGTTGCCCATCCGGATGGTGAGGTTCTTGTTCATCGCGGCGCCGATGGGGAAACTCTGCATGGTGGGCGGGTACACGCCGATGATGCTCAGCGTCCCCGCCTTGCACAGGGACTGCACCGCCCATTCGAGGGCCTGGCTGGGCGCGTTGCCCGCGTTTCCGGCCGTCCCCTCAGGCGCCACCTGCGAAAGCTGCTCCTCGAATTGCTGCTGCTCCTGCCGGGCCTGCTCCGCCGCCGGGCCGTGGTCGGCGTGCTGGGCGTCCACCCCCACCGCGTCGATCACCCGGTCCACGCCGATGCCGCCGGTCATCCGCTGGAGGGTCTGCACCGGGTCCTCCTCGTCGAAGTTGATGATCTCGGCGCCCTGGTAGCGCGCGGTCTCCAGGCGGTCGGGAATGCGGTCGATGGCGAAGACGCGCCCCGCGCCCATGAACTTGGCCGAGGTGATGGCGAACTGCCCGACCGGGCCGCAGCCGAACACCGCCACCGTGTCGCCCGGCTTGATCTCCGCGAGGTCGGCCCCGAAGTACCCGGTCGGGAAGATGTCGCTGACGAGGATCGCCTGGCCGTCGGTCACGTTGTCGGGCACCTTGACGAGGTTCGTGGCGGCGAAGGGGATGCGCGCCTTTTCGGCCTGGAGGCCCTGGATGGGGCCGCTCGCCTTCGGGCCGCCGAAAAAGGCCGTGCCCGCCGTGGGTCCGTTGGGATTGGCGTTGTCGCACTGGCTGTAGTACCCCGCGCGGCAGTACGAGCAGTACCCGCAGGCGATGGTCGAGGGGATGACCACCCGGTCGCCGGGCCGGAAGTTGCGCACGTCGGGCCCCACCTCCTCCACGACGCCGACGCCCTCGTGGCCGAGGATGGTGCCGGGAACCATCTCGCTGAAGGTGCCGTGGACGAAGTGCAGGTCGGTGCCGCAGATCGCCGAGGCCGTGAGCCGCACGATGGCGTCCGTCGGCTGCTCGATGCGGGGATCGGGAACGTCTTCGAGCCGAATATCTCCTACGCCGCGCCAGACCACTGCTTTCATAGGGTCCTCCTGACAGGCTTCATCTAACGGCAGGTCCGGCCGCAGGGGGCTTTGGATGAAGGAAAGGCTCACCCGTGGTCCGGGACACGGGGGCGGGCGACATGCCGGACTCTCACGGTGAGGGCGTCACCGGGACTGGAGCTACCGTATTCCCCCGTCCGCCCTCGTCACCGTGGTGTGTCGGTCGTCGGCCGAGTGTCAGGGTCTCCACCCGCTGACGCGGCGGCAGGGAACAAGCGTCCGTGCTCGCTGTGGAGGTGCCCCCCTGCCCCCCTCAGTCTGTCGCGCCCCGCACCAGGAGCACGCCGTCCGCGAGCGGCAGGTGCCGGAGTTCGGGGGGGAAAGAACCGGCCTGAACAGGAGCGTCCGTTCCCGTGCCCGGTCGTTCCGAGCGTGCGGCCGTCGGTTCCCGGGCGCCGATCAGGGTGGCCGGGCGAGCGGGGTCGAGCAGGGCGCCCTGCAACGTGTCCGCGTCGGGTTCAACGCCCCTTTCCGGCGCCGGGCCCAGTTCACTCGCGATAAAGGCGTACCGGCTACCGAGGCGAAGGCTGACGTGCGCTCCGGCACTCCACCACTCCAGGCTCATGCCTCGCATCTTCATCACGCTGACCGGGCGTTGCAGGTGGACGTTGTGGGCGAACACGAGGGTCGGCCCGCGCTCCCCCTCACGCCCCGCGATGGCAGTGAGGTTGTCGGCCATCATCAGGTCCCGCAGCGCCAGCATTCGCGCCACCCGGCCGGGCGAGGGGTCGGCAACGACGGCGTGATACCGGAGGAGGCCGGTCGCCGTGCGGGCGTGGAGCTGCGCCTCCCAGAACCCCGGTTGTGCGGTGAGTCCCGGCATTTCGGTTTCGAGGAGACCGGAGAGGTCGTCCGCCAGCAACCGGAGTTGCCGTGCCTCGCCGCTGTTGCCGATGGACTGCGCCGCGTCCATCCCGGCCGCCGGATTGGTCCAGCGGGCCTCCTCCCCGCAGAGGTGTTCAAGGGTGGCCGCGTCCACGGGGAGGTCGCCCAGATGCGCGGTCAGGAAAGCGTGCAGGGCGAGCAGGCTCGCGCGGGGACTGGCCGCCCACAGGTTCTCCAGGGGCGCGTCGAAGCCGTAGAAGCTCAGGTGATCGGCGGGGTCACGGTCAGCGTTGAAGTTCCTCATCCACTCGACCAGTTCCCGGTTGGCCGGACGGGCACCGAAGCCGTGGCTGAAGCCCGTTCGCATGACCTCATCCAGGGTGTGCTCGCTGGACGTGACGTGGGCATTCACCCCCTGCCCCGCGATGATGTCACTTTCGAGGGCGACAGATCGGAACCCGTGCTCCTCGACCAGCGTGCGGAAGATGCGGTTGCGCCAGGCCGGGAAGGCGTCGAGGCCGTGAGTCGGCTCACCCAGGGCGAGGAGTCGCGGCGTAGCGGGCAGGCTGCCCAGAAAGGAAGAGAGGGCGGCGCGCAGGTCGGTGAGGTCCCAGCCGATCCCGGGCAGAGTCTGATCTGACATGGTGTGCTCCTTTGCCACAGGGCGCGCCCGCTCTGGCTCTCCCATCGTTCCTGTGCCGCATGTGAGGACCCTTACGGGGCGACGCTCGCCGAACCTTAATCATCGGCCCGGAACCCGGGGAGGCTGGGGGCGCTTTGAACAGCGTCCTCCGGCCGGTGCTGCCGAACTGCGCTGCGAAGGGGATCACCGCCTCTTAAAGCCTGCTTTGAAAGTCGGACCTGGCGTATCACGGGCACGATGAAGGCGGGGGTTGAGCTCCTCTCCCCTGGCGGGGGACTGGTACAGCTCGCACCGCGAGAGGCTGGACTGGTACAGCTCCGTTTGAAACACGCTCTTCCACGCTCGACCACGAGGACGACCGGCGGAGTCGTGGCCTGAGCGCCAGCCCATGCTCAGGCCGCCGACCGGAGCGACGTGGCCGCCTCACCTCTTCCGCGCGGCGGATGACGATGAAGCGCCCGCCAATGCCCTCTTACGCAGGCGCCCCCGCATCCCTCTAGCCTCCGCCTGTGAGCAACTACCGAGGGGTCATCTTCGACATCGACGGCACGCTGGTGGACAGCAACGACGCGCACGCCCGCGCCTGGGTGCGTGCTTTCGCCGACCAGGGCATCGAGGTGCCTTTCGATCAGGTCCGGCCCCTCATCGGCATGGGGGGTGACCAGCTCGTGCCGCGCGTGACCGGGATCGAGAAGGGTGACCCGCGCTACCAGCCCCTCTCGGACGGCTGGAAACGCCACTTTCAGGAGGAGGAACTGCCGAACCTGAGGGCGCAGCCGGGCAGCCGCGCCCTGCTCGAAGCCCTGCGGGCCCGGGGATTGAAACTCATCGCGGGCACCTCGGCCGACGAGGCGCTTGTGGGGGGGCTGCTCAAGATCGCCGGGGCCGAGGACCTGCTCACCGAGCACACGACCTCCTCGGACGTGGAGGCCTCCAAACCCGAGCCCGACATCGTGCAGGCCGCCGTCACCAAGCTGGGCCTGAAGCCGGAGGAAGTGCTGATGGTGGGCGACACGCCCTTCGACGTGGAGAGCGCACGTAAGGCGGGCGTGGACACCGTGGCCCTGCGCTGCGGCGGCGACAGCCGCTTCGAGGGCGCGGTCGCCGTGTACGACAGCCCGCAGGACTGGCTCGACCACCTGGGCGAGTCGCCCGTGGCCTGAGTCTTCACCCCCACTTCCCCATCAGGAGAACGCCATGCCGTTTTTCAACCAGGACATCGCGCGGCTCGTTCAGGACAACTCGTTCTTCCGGCAGGAGGTCCACTCGTTCTTCCGGCAGGAGGTCCACACGGCCGAGCACAGCCAGCTTGTCGTGATGAGCGTCGAGCCGGGAGACGACATCGGCGAGGAGGTCCACGAGGTCGATCAGGTTCTCGTGTTCGTCTCCGGGCAGGGCGAGGCGGTGCTGAACGGCGAGCGCAGCCCGGTCGGGGCAAATTCGCTCGTGATCGTGCCCGCCGGGACTCGCCACAATTTCGTGAACACCGGGCAGGAGCCCATGAAGCTCTTCACGGTGTACGCGCCCCCCGAGGAGGAGCCCGGCACCCTCCACCGCGACAAGGCGGAGGCCGAGGCCGCCGAGGCGGAGAAGGCGGAGGTTCGAGCTGCCCCAGAAAGACGTTGAACGTCGCGGTGGGCGTGAGTTGCGTGGTCAGGCACTCGTAGGTGCCGGGCTCGGGCAGCGCCTAGGTGACGGTCTGCGCGGCGGCCCCCGACGTGAGGGCCAGGGCCAGCAGGCCGAGGCCGGACCGGACCGCCTGGAAACGGGTCGAATGCATGGGCTCTCCTCTCGGACGTAGGCTGTCCCCAGGCGTGGTGGGTGAACACTTGCCTTGGCCTGGGGGGAGGAAGACAACCAGGCCGGGGGCTTTCAAAAACAAGTCTGGGTTTTGAGTGGCCGCCCACCTACCGTGAGGGCACGCCGAGGGGGGGCGGCCACCCGGACCGGGGCCCACACGGCGACAGGAGGAAAGCTGACCGGGAGACCCTAAGCCGTGCCGCTGCCCGCCGCCTGCGACGCCACCAGACTCGCCTCGTCAGCGAAGGCGTTCTCCCAGGAAAAGGCGTGCTCGTCCGTACCTGAACCCGAGCCCCGACTGCGACTGCGGCCCCTGTGGCCGCTGTTTTTTGGAATGCGCCTTCTTTCCCCAGCCGGGCACCGTAGGCTGACGGCCATGCCCCGGGCCCTGCGCTCGAACGCCCAGATCGTGCGGGACCCCGAAGTCGTGGCGCTGCTTGACGGCAGGCGCGGGCGGTACTTCGAGCCCTTCCTGGGGCAGGCGTGTACCGTGCCCGAGGCGGCGTCGAGCTGCGGGCTGCGGCCCAACACCATGAATTACTGGGTCAGGAAGTTCGAGCGGCTGGGCGTGGTGCGCGCCTCGGGCGTGCGGAAGGAGGGGGGGCGGCGGGTGCGGACGTACCGCTTGGTGGCCGATCAGCTCGTGCTGCTACCCCCGGCGGCGGTCTCGGTGCCCGGCGAGGAGTCCCCCCGCCGGGAGTGGGACCCGCTGTGGGAACGCTTCATGCGCGGGGCGGTCCACACGTCGCTCGAACTCGCCGACGTGTGGGTGGCCCGGCTCTACCGCGACGAGGGGGGCCGACCGCGCCGCGACAACTTCCCGCGCTGGCACCTCGACCCGTCCCCATCCCGCCCGTCAGCCTGATCGGGGCCAACTGGCGGGGCCGACTGCGCCTCACCCACGCGGACGCCGAGGCGTTGCAGGGGGAATTGGAGGCGCTGTTCGAGCGTTACGCCGCCCGGTCCACCGAAGACGCCGACCGGACGCCCTACCTCCTCCACCTGGGCCTCGTCAAGGAGCCGCCGACCTCCCCGGAGTGAGGCGGGGCCCGGGGCGGGAGGTCAGCGCCCGTCCTGGCCCCCGGCCGGAAACCAATCCCGCAGCGCCCCGTAGGCTGCCGCAAAACGTCCGGCGACCTCCGCCCAGTCGTGGTCAGAATGAGGTTCGACGGTCTCCTGGATACGGGGACCCTCGACCTCGGGCGCCCGCCCCGTGACCGCCGCCCGGGCGAGCAGCGCCGCCCCGAGCGCCGAGGCCCCGGGCACCTCCACCCCTTCCAGCGGGCGCCCCAGGACGTCGGCGAGGAGTTGCCGCCACCACGGGTGGACCGAGCCCCCGCCCGCCAGCCGCAGGGCGGGCCGCGCGGTCTCCGGGAGGAGGAGCAGCGCCTCCCGGATGGAGAGCGCCACCCCCTCGAAGGCGGCGCGGGCAAGGTGGTGCGGCCCGTGCTCCAGCCCTGCGCCGAGCCAGCCGCCCCGCGCGTGGGGGTCGAGGTGTGGGGTGCGGTCCCCCGTGAGGTACGGCAAGAACAGCAGGCCGCGTGACCCCGGTTCCGCCTCCCGCGCGAGCGCGTAGAACTCCTCCCACTCGCAGCGCAGGGCTCGCCGCGCCCACTCCAGGGCGAGCCCTGCGTTCTGCACGGCGCCGAGGAGATACCCGCCCCGCTGCGCCGCCGTGCGGAAGACGTGCAATCCCGGCCGAGCCCCCGGCACCCCCTCCTCCCGGAGCACGAGTTGCGCCCCCGTCCCCACCGTGAGCTGTACCTGTCCGGCGGGGAGCCCGGTACCCAGGAGCGCCGCCGCCGTGTCCGCCGCCCCCGCCGCGACGGGCAGCCCCGGGGGCAAACCCAGGTGCGAGGCCGCGCCCGGGGTGAGGACCCCCGCCACCGCCCCCGACGGGACGAGCGGCGCCAGCAGGTCGGCCCTCAGCCCCAGCGCCTCGACCAGCGGAAAGTTCCACCCGTCGCGCTCCGGGTCGTAGAGCAGCGTCCCGGAGGCGTCGGAGGGCTCGGCGTGCGCCTCTCCCGTCAGGCGCAGGCGCAGCCAGTCCTTGGGTTGCAGAGCCCAACGGGCGCGGGCGTAGAGGTCCGCCTCGTGCCCCCGTAGCCACAGCAGGCCGGGACCGGCCATGCCCGCCGTGACGGGATTACGCAGGGTGAGCCGCAGTTCCCCGGGCAGCGCGCGGTAAGCGCCCAGGACGGAGGAGGCCCGGCCGTCCGCCCACAGCACCGCCGGGCGCAGGGGCACACCGTCCGCCCCGCAGAGCACCACCCCGTGCATCTGCCCGGAGAGGCCGAGCGCCCGGACGCGGGGGCCGTCCTCCCCCACCACCTCGCGGGTGACGCGCCCGACCGCCGCCCACCATTCCTCCGGGTCGCTCTCGGCCCAGCTGGGGCGGGGGGCCTGCACCGCGTAGGCCCCGCTCGCCTCGCGGACGGGCTCACCCCCCTCCCCGAAGAGGGCGACCTTGACGCTACCGGTGCCGAGGTCAAGGCCGAGGTACATGGTGGCCCCGCACGGTCACCACGGCCGCCGGGCGGTCGGGGTGGAAGAGATCAGGGATGGTCACGGAAAGTCCTCCAGGGAAAGCAGGGCGAGCCGGGGACCACGCGGAGATGCTCCGGCCCCCGGCTTTTGTTGTCTCATATGGATGGCCCGACAAGTTGAAGGGCCTTCAACTTGTCCCGAGCGGATGCGAGTGACCAAAAGACAGCAGTGACCACTTCCGTTGCGGGCCTCCACTCCAGTGTCCACCGCTGCCAGGGCCCTAATCGTTGGCGAGCGTCTCCCGCTCGCGCTCGGCGCGGAGCTGTTCGAGGCGGCGTTCGTCGGCGAGGGCGTGGATTTCCTGAAGGACGTCGTGTTGCAGGAACCGGGAGACGCGGGTGTTGATCGCCCGCACCCGCTCGGGGTCGAGCTTGGACGTGCGGTCCTCGCGCAGCAGGCCGTTGGTCTCCTGCTCGGTGTCGGTGAGCTGGGTGTAGCAAAACCCCGCGATGACGGGGCTGTCGAGCACGGCGCCCAGGAGTTCCTCGTAGCGGGCGAGCAGCGCGTCCGTGTCGGGCAGGGTGCCGTAGCCCCACCAGCGGTCCGAGTCGCCCGGAGCGTGGCTGAGCCCGCCGAACTCGGTGAGCATCACGGGCTCGCCCTGGCGGTGGTGCCCGGCAAGGTAGAAGTTGCGCCGCGAGGGCTGAACCCCCCGCAGGGTGTGCTCCAGCGCCTCCTGCGAGCTGTACCGCTCGCGCAGGGTTTCGCCGTCGAGCGAGTAGTCGTGCACGCCCAGGATGTCTCCCGCCACCAGTTCCCAGCCGTCGTTACCGATGGCCGGGCGGGTGGGGTCCAGCGATTTCGTCAGCTCGTACAGGCCGCGCACGAAGGCCCGCTGCGCCGGGTCCCCCTCCAGGTTGGGCACGCCCCACGACTCGTTGACGGGCACCCAGGTCACGACGCAGGGGTGGTTGTAATCCCGCTCCAGCGCCTCCACCCACTCGCGCGTCAGGCGCCGCTGCGCCTCGGGGGTGAAGACGTACGCGTTCGCCATCTCGCCCCACACCAGCACGCCCAACCGGTCGCACCAGTACAGGAAGCGCGGGTCTTCCACCTTCTGGTGGATGCGCACCCCGTTGAAGCCGAGTTCCTTGACGAGTTCGACCTCGCGGCGCAGGGCCTCCTCCGACGGCGCGGCGAGGTGCGACTCGGGCCAGTAGTTCTGAGCCAGCACCAGACGCAGGTAGTACGGCTGGCCGTTGAGCTGGAATCTTCCGTCGCGCACGCCCACGCTCCGCAGGCCCGCGTAGCTGCCCACTTCGTCCAGCACGTTGTCGTCGTCGTCGAGGAGGGTGATCTGGGCGTCGATCAGGTTGGGCCGCCGGGGGCTCCACACGAGGTCCTTGCGCTCGGCCCGCAGGCGCAGGGGGTCGATCTCGATCTCGCGGCGGACCTCCCGCCCCTCCAGGGTGTAGGTGTCGTCCGCGAGCCGCTTGCCCCGGAGGCTCAGCCGCACGCGGACGCGCAGGGTCTGTTCCCCCACCCTGTTCAGGCGCAGGTGCAGGCCGAGTTGCCCCCGGTCCACGTCGGGCGTCCAGCGCAGGGTCTCGACGTGAGTGCGCGGCACGACTTCCAGCCACACGGGCTGCCAGATGCCGGTCGTGCGGTGGTACCAGATCGCGTGCGGTTTCTCCTCCCAGTCCTGCTTGCCGCGCGGCTGGGCGAGGTCCAGGGGATCGTCCTCGGCCCGCACCACGACGACCTGCGTCTCGCCCGGCACCAGAACGGAGGTGAGGTCGGCGGTGAAGGGCGTGTGGCCCCCCTCGTGTTCGGCGACGAGGCGCCCGTTCACCCAGACCCGGGCGCGGTAGTCCACGGCCCCAAAGTGGAGCAGGACGCGGCCCGCGCGGTCCTCATCCGCCACGGTGAGCGTGCGGCGGTACCAGACGACCGGGTGGTACCCCGTCGCCCGCAGGCCGCTCGCCACCGATTCGGGCGGGAAGGGCACGGTGATGGTCTGGCCGAACACCTCCTCGCGCTCGAACCACCGCTCGTCCATACCGAGGTCGCCGTCGTCGTGCGCGAAGCCCCAGACGCCGCCGAGGTCGTCCCAGCGTTCACGGGTGAGTTGCGGGCGGGGGTGCAGGGGGGTGTTGGAGGAGGGGGACATGGGAGGCTGGGGGGCCTGTTCGCTCACGGGTGTGCTCCTTGAGAGGGCGTGGCACGTCTCGTCCGTCCCCCGAGGGAGGCGGAAGAATGGTGTGTTACTTCAAGTCGGGCGGAAACGTCAACCCTTCACGCCCGTCACGGTGAGGAAGCCCTCGGTGACGCGGCGCTGGAAGATCAGGTAGGCGAGGACCACCGGCAGGCCGCCCAGCACGGCGGTCGCCATCGTGCGGGCGAAGCGCAGGCCGTAGGCGTCCTGCACTTGGGTGAGGCCCAGGGGAATCGTCATCATCTCGGGCGAGGTCGTGATGATGAAGGGCCACAGGAAGTTGTTCCAGGCGGCGATAAAGGTCACGATGCCGATGGCCCACAGCACCGTGCCACTCAGGGGCACGAAGACGTTCCACAGGATGCGCCACTCGTTCGCGCCGTCCACCACGGCGGCCTCGCGGATCTCTTTCGGCACCTGATCGAAAAAGCCCTTGAACACGTACACCGCGACCGGCGAGACGATCTGCGGCAGGATGATGCCCGCGTAGGTGTTTACCGTGCCCAGGTCGTTCATCAGGCGGAAGAGCGGGATGAGCAGCGCCTCGAACGGCACCATGATGCCCGCCAGGAACACCCAGAACAGGATGTTTTTCCCCCGGAATTGGAGCTGCGAGAAAGCGTAGGCGGCGAGCGCCGCCAGCGCCACCGTGGCGAGCGTGATCGCCAGCGAGGTCAGCGCGGAGTTGAGAAACCAGCGCGGCAGGTTGCCGACGGTGAGCACGTCACGAAAGGCGGTGAAGGTCGGGGTCGTGGGCAGCCACTGGAGAGGCTGCGCGACCGCCTGCTCCTCGGTCTTCAGCGCGGTCAGCACCGCCCACAGGAGGGGAAAGGCCCACAGCACGCCGAGCAGGAGCGTGGCGCCGGTGGCGATGGCCCCCCAGGTCCGGTTGCCGGGCCGAGCAGTGCTGGCGTGGGTCATGAGCGCCCCCGCAGCAGCGCGGCCTGCACCAGCGACACGAGCAGGATGATCAGGAAAAAGGCGACCGCGATGGCCGAGGCGTACCCCGCGTCGAGGTTCTGAAAGGCCGTGTCGTACATGTACTCCAGCACCACCCGGGTCGAGTTGAAGGGCCCCCCGCCCGTCAGGATGTAGACCTGCGAGAAGATCTTGAGAGACGAGATCAGTTGCAGGGTCAGCACCAGGGTAGTCACGGGCCACAGCAGCGGCCAGGTGATGAACCGGAAGGACTTCCACCCCACCGCGCCGTCGAGTTCCGCCGCCTCGTACACCTCCTTGGAGACGTTTTGCAGCCCGGCGAGGAACAGCAGCATGTTGAAGCCCACGGTCCACCACACGGTCACGAAGGCGACCGTGGGCATGGCGGTGCCCGGCTCCCCGAACCACGCGACCTCCGTGCCCGTCAGGGCGTGGACGAGACCGAACGAGGAGTTGAGAATCCACTGCCACAGCAGCGTGACGACACTGACGGGCAGCACGAACGGCAGGAAGAACAGCGCCTGCGCGAAGTTGCGCGCCCGGACCAGCCGGTTGACCGCCAGGGCCATCAGCAGCCCCAGCAGCGTGACCGGAATGACCGTGTACAGCGCGAAGGTGCCGGTATGCAGGACCGAGGCCCAGAAGTCGGAGTCGCCCACGAGCTGCACGTAGTTGGCGAGCCCCACGAAGGGCCCGGTCGCGGTGAGGCTCGACTGCGTGAGACTGAGCTGCACCGCCCGACCGATGGGAAAGACGAAGAACAGCAGGTAGGCGATCAGGAACGGGGCCAGCATCAGCAGGGCGATGGGCCCCCCCGGGGGACGCCTGCGGGTCGTGCGCGGAACGCCGGTCTGAACGCGGGCCTGGGGTGTAAGGGTGTCTCGCACGGCGTGGCCCTCCTGGCGGGTGGGGGGAGCGGGCACAACAAAGGCGGCGGCCCCACGCCCCTTTACCTGGGGCGCGGGGCCGCCCGGAGACTCAGGGCTTGGGACGGCCCGCCATCAGCTTGTTGGCCTCGTTCTCGAACATGCTCAGGGCCTTGTCCACGCTGAGCTGTCCCGCGAAGGCGGCGGGCAGGTACTTCGCGGCAATCGCCTCCAGCGGGCCCGCCGCGCCGCTGTACCAGCCGGGCGGGTCATACGTGACGTTGGAGGCCGAGGCCTTGGCATAGTCCGCGTTGGGCTTGAGGGCGTTGTATTGCGCCGAGTTCGCCACCGGGAGGTAGGCGGGGATGTGGCCGCCCTGGCCCCACGTCACCCCGTTCTTCTGCACGTAGGCGATGAAGTCAAGCGCGCCCGCCACATGATCCGCCGGAATGGGGTTCTTGGCGTTGTTGGGGATGGCGAAGCCGTGCGAGTCGCCCCACACGTTCTGCTGATTGCCGTAGAACTTGGGCAGGGGCGCCACTCCGTAGGCGAAGGGCAGCTTCTTCGTCTTGGTGCCGTCCACCATCGTCGGCACCTCCCACACGCCGTTGATCATGAAGGCGGCCTTGCCCGTCGTGAACTGCGCGACCGAGGTGGGGTAGTCGGGGTTTTTCTGGATGTACCCGGCCTTGAACCAGTTCACCATGTCGGTCAGGGCCTTTTTCCCGGCCTCGCCCGCCACGACCTTGTTGTCCTTGACGATCTGCCCGCCCTGCTGGGCGACCATCGACACCCACATGCGCCAGCCCATGTACGAGTTGGGGCCGTTCTCGATGGCGAGGCCGTAGGCACCCGTCTTGTCCTTGACCGCCTTCATCGCGGCGGTGAAGTCGGCGACCGAGTTGATGGGCTTGAGCTTGCCACTGGCGTCGAGCAGCCCAGCTTTCCCGGCGATGTCCTTGTTGTAGTACAGGATCATCGGGTGGGTGTCGAGCGGCACCGCGTAGGTCTTGCCCTGATAGTTCGCGGCCTGCCACAGCTTCGGGAAGAAGTCGGCCTGCTTGAGCCCCGCGGAGGCGAGTTCCTGCGTCGTGATGGGCCGCAGCAGGTTCTCCGGCGCCCAGCCGCTGATGCGCGACAGGTGGAAGGAGATCAGGTCGGGGGCCTGCCCCACCGAGGTGGAGGTACGGACCTTGGTGTAGAAGGGCACGCCCCACGCGAGCACGGTCTGTTGAACCTGGTATTTCTTCTGGCTGTCGTTGTAGCCGTCGATCAGGGTCTTCATGCGCGCGCCGTCGCCGCCGCCCAGGAAGTTCCAGAAGGTGATCTTGGTGGGCTGCTGGGCGAGGGCCGCGCCGCTCATCAGGGCGCCGAGGGTCAGAAGACGGGTCAGTCGGGTCATGGACTCTCCTTTGGTGGGAACGTGAACTTGGGGTCTCGGGAACACGGCGGACGGGGTGCAGGCACTCCTCTCTGACGGGATCAGGAACAGACAGCGTGGGACGACACCGGGAACCGTGACCCTGGTACAGGGCACGGCGGGAAAAGCGGCACAGCAAACCGTGACGGGACTCGCCCGAGGAAGAGGCGGAGAGCCGGTCATCACCTCGGAAAAAGGGACGGGCGAACGAGAGGCCGACGCGAGGTGCCGGAAACCACCAGAGATGAACCCGGCATCAAGGATGTTGTTGTGGCCGGATGCTAGGCCTACCTCTTCGTTCTTGTCAAGTTCAGTCGATAGTATTGGGGCATCCCGGCGACGCGAGGACTGTTTCAGGGCAAAATGACGCGTCTCAGACGAGGTCTAGAGCTTTTCACCCGTATCTCTCCAATTTTTTGCGAAACTTGAGAGAAAGGAGGCTCCATGCCCATCTCCGGTACCCGCACCCTCAAGCTCGACGGTGAGGCGTCGCTGCCCGTGTTGCACGCCCTCGCCAACGACACGCGGCTGCTGATCCTCAGCCTGCTCTCCCACAACGTCATGAACGTCTCGGAACTCACGACCGCCCTGGGGCTCCCGTACGCGACGGTGTTTTTCCACCTCAAGAAACTGGAGGGCGCCGGGCTGCTCCACGTCGAGTACACGCCGGGTACGCGCGGTTCGCAGAAACTGGTGTCCAAACGCTACGACGAGCTGCTCTTCAAGCTTCCCGGCGTGAAGGTCGAGGCGGGCGACGACGTGGTGGAGGTCAGCATGCCGGTGGGCGCGTACCGCCAGGTGGACGCCCGGCCCATGTGCGGCCTGATGTCCGACTCGCGGATGATCGGGCGGGTAGACGACCCGCGCTCCTTTTTCGAGCCCGAACACGTGTTCGCGCAGGTGCTGTGGTTCCGCTCGGGCTTCGTGGACTACGCCTTCCCGAACAACCTCCCCTTCGGCGCGCACGCCACCGAACTCGAACTGTCGATGGAGCTCTGCTCGGAGGCACCCCAGTACAATCTCGACTGGCCCTCGGACATCACCCTTTGGGTGAACGAGGTCGAGGTCGGCACCTGGACCTCGCCGAGTGACTTCGGCGGCGAACGCGGCAAGCTCACGCCCACGTGGTGGTCGGACGACCAGAGCATGTACGGCCTCCTCAAACGCTGGCGGGTGACGCCGGAGGGCTCCTTCCTCGACGACGAGCCGCTCTCGGACGTGAGGCTCGCGGACCTGCGCCCGGAGGACAACAACCACATCGCGGTCCGGCTCGGCGTGAAGGAGGACGCCCGGCACGTCGGCGGGCTCAACCTCTTCGGGCGGCACTGCGGCAACCACCCCCAGGACCTTATGATGCGCACGCGCTACGCCTTCGCGGCCCACGAGAAGCCGTACCGCCTGCGCTGAGGAGGCGCTGAGGAGAGCCGCGCAGAGAACAAAGGCGGAGGCGGCCGGTTCACTGAGAAGACCGGCCGCCTCCGCTGAGTTGGATGGACTCAGGCTGGCGTCACTTCGGGCAGATGTTGAGCGGCGCGGACGAGTTGCGCGGGGCAGCCGGGCTCGCCGTGAAGTCGGCATTCGCGTCGGTGTCTGTGCAGCCCGCACCCGCGCGGTTGAAGCTCGTGGTGCTCGTCAGTCCGGAGTAGGAGACGTAGTCACGGACGTTCGCGTTCGCCCTGTCGGTCACCGCCGTCGTCCCCTCAGCGATCAGGACCTGCCCCGCCGAGCCGCTCATGGGGATGTTGCCCGTCGCGTCGGGAGTCGGCAGGCTCGTGGTGCCGCCCGTGCCTACCATCTCCTGAACGAGGTAATACTGCCCGGGGGCGAGGTTGAAGCTCGTGAGGGGGGTGACCTGCCAGGAGGTGCCGGTCGCGCTCGCGTACTGCACCGAGTACCCGGCGAGGTTCACGGCCTCGCTCCCGGCGTTGAAGATCTCGATGAAGTCGTTCTTGTACACCGAGCCGGAGTTCCCGCCCCCGCCGAAAACCTGGCTGACGACGAGCTTGGCGACGCCGGTGGGAACCGCGTTCACGGTCACGGTCTGCGTGGCGCTCTGAGTCTCACCGTTCGCAGTGCCCGTCACCGTGACGGTGTACGGCCCGGCGGCGGCGAAGGTGTGCGTGGCGCTCGTGGCGGTCGGCGAGAGGGTTTCCTCGGCGGTGCCGTCGCCCCAGTTCACGCGCAGGCTGTCCGGCGTGGGATTCGTGGCGATGCTCAGCGTGTACGCCTGCCCGGCCGTGACGCTCGCCGCGCCCGTGGCGGTGACGCTCAGGGGCTGGCGCACCTCGTCCCGGGTGAGGTTCAGGCCGATCAGCACCGGGTCGTGGTCGCTCGCGCGGAAGGCGTTCGGCTGGTAGAGGTCGGGGGTCGTGCAGGAGCTGCCTGTGCAGTTCGGGTTGTTCTTGAACTCCACGTTGTAGTCGATGAAGGTGGGCTCGTCCGAGTTGATGTGCCACTCGGTGATGCCCGTGACCTGCGTGTCGAGATTCTGGGAGGCGAGCGCGTGGTCGAGGTAGCCGAACTGCCCGCCGAACTGGTACGAGTAGCGGTCCTCGGCCGGAACGCGCTTGTTCTCGCTCACGAAGCCCGCCGCCACGATGGTCTTGATCGGGTCCTCGTCGCCGTAGGCGTTGAAGTCGCCCATCAGGAGGACATCCTGGTCCCCGCTGCGGGTCTTGAGGCGGTCCACGAAGCCCAGGAGCTTCTGCGCCTGCTGCACCCGGAGCTGGTTCCAGCAGCCCTGGCCGGTGTCCACGTCGCCGCTCGTGGGGCAGCTCCCCTTGCTCTTGAGGTGGTTGGCGACGACGGTGAGCACGCCGCCCGTGGTCTTGTCCTGGAAGGTCTGGGCGAGGGGCGGGCGGCTGTAGACGTTGTCCGTGTTGTCGTCCACGACCGGGCTGCCGACCAATGTGACGCGCGCGGGCTTGTAGATCATGGCGACCTTGATCGCGTCCGTGCCGATCACGCCCGTCTGGACCGCCGCGTAGGTGCCCGCGCCGACCGCCTCGTTCAGCCCGCTCACGAGGTCATTCAGGGCCACGTCGCCGTTGTTCTGCACCTCCATCAGGGTCACGATGTCGGCGTCCAGCCCCTTGAGAGACGCGATGACCTTCGCCTTCTGGCGGGCAAACTCATAGGCGCTGTCGGCGCCCCGGTCGGCGCTCGTGAAAGTCGTGAAGTAGTTCAGCACGTTGGCGCCCGCGACCTTGAGCGTGCCGCCAACGTCCTTCGGCTTCTCCAGGCGCGGGTTCTCGTTCACAAAGGCCACGGCCCCGGTCGGCTCGACCTTGAAGGCGTCGTTGGCGTAGCGCAGCACGCCGGTCAGCCCCGTGATGCTGTCCCCGGTGCGGCGGGTGTTCTGCGCGTCGAGGTAAGGCACGGTGGCCGGGTTCTGGCGGCTGCTGCCGTCGTCGAGGACGATGCGCCGGGCGTCGTTCTCGGCCACCGTCGTCGCCACGTTGCCGTTCGTGGGGTTGAACAGTCTCCCGCCCGCCGCGAGCCCGAGTTCACCGTAACGCCCCAGGCCGAAGTTGTCCGTCACGGTCAGCTTCTCGGGGAAGGTGACGAGCATCCCCTCGTAGCGTTCGAGGTCGTTGAAGGGGGCCTTCACTTCCACCGGCTTCACGACCAGGCCGCCCGCGCATTTCGTGAAGTTGCTGAGGGTGTCGAGCTGGGTGGCGGTGTCGGCCTTCCTGTCGCTGCTCGCCTTGAACTCGCGCACCACGCCCGTGAACTGCACGAGGTCGCCGGGCGCGACGTTCTGGGGCGCGGCGCCCGTGAACACGAAGAGGCCGTCGCTCGTCGCCGCGTCGTTGTCACCCTTCGCGTCCTGGAGGAAAAAGCCGCCCAGACCGGTCTGGTAGTCGCCGATCACAACGCCGCGCACGGTCACGCTCTGGCCCACGAGCGCGCTCGCCGCGCCGCTGCCCTGGATCGCGGGAATGGCCGTCAGCGGACCGGCGGCCACGGGGCAGCTCGCCACCGCCGTCAGGGTAACGCTGGCCTTCGCGCCCCCCTCGCTGAGGTTGAAGGTCGTCTGGCCCTGCTGGGTGACCTGCCCGTCGGCGCCGACGCCCTGCACGGTGACGGTCAGGCCGCGCGCCGTGGGAACATTTGCAAATTGGGCGGTGGCCTGCTCGCCCTCGCCCTTGAGGGGCTGGCTGAGGTCGCCGAGCGTGGCCGTGAAGGTGGTGCTTTGCGCCAGCACGGGGGAGGCGGTGACGGTGACGGTGGCGGTCACGCGGGTCAGGGCCGGGGCGGTGAGCGTCTTGCCGCCCGCCGTGTTCAGTTCGGTCTCCGCCCGGTACAGCACCACGGCGCGGTCGGCGTTGTCGAAGGCGCGGATCACCGCCCGGTACTTGGGGTTGCCGTTCGGGAGGTCACCCAGGACGACAGTCGCCTGGCCGTCCTTGGGGGTGGCCGTGAAGGTTCGGGGCGCGTCCAGCTTGCCGCCGCTGAGTTCGACCGTCACGAACTTGACCTCGGGCGCGACCTTGACCTGAAGGGTGGCTTCCTTCTGGGTGAGAGCCTGAACTCCGGTGTCGGTGGCCGAGGCGTCGGGGGCGGGCGTGCCGCTGCACGCGGCGAGCAGCAGGGAGCAGGACAGAGCCAGGATGGACAGACGCATGGTTCTCCTTGGGGGGGCAGGGGTTGGATTGGGGGGTTTTGCAACCGAGGAAGAGGAAAGCACATTTTCGTCACGGGAAGTTCAGGTGGAACACATTCCGCCTAACTCGGCGAGAGCAGGCGACCACGCCGGACACCGTGAGGGAGACGCCACAACGGCGCACGGCACCGCTCCGGGAGATGTGGAGGAGGTGCCGGGCGCCGTGCTCTGCCCCTACGAACGGCGGGACTTCACTTCTCCTGCCCCAGCGCGAAGCCCTTGCTGAACTGCTCCTGAAGCAGAGTGAACACGAGCAGGGGCGGCAGCAGGGTCACGATGGTCCCCGCCATCACCGCGCCCCAGTCGGTCTGCCCGCCCACGTCGATCAGCTTGCGCAGGCCCACCTGCACGACCTGCCGCTCGTCGCTCTGCATGATCACGAGCGGCCAGAGGTACTGGTCCCACACGTACACGAACTGGATGACCGCGAGGGCGCCGATGGTGTTCGCGCTCAGCGGCAACAGCACGTGGCGCAGGAACAGCAGCGGCCCGCACCCGTCGATCCGCGCCGCGTCCGCCAGGGAAGAGGGGATGTTCAGGAAGTGCTGGCGGAACAGGAAGGTCCCCGTCGCCGAGGCCAGGAACGGCACGATGATCGCCAGGTACGAGTTCGCCCACCCCAGCCGCGAGGACACGAGGTCGAAGAGCGCCACGATCAGAAGTTCCGTCGGCAGCATCAGCGTGAACAGGACCAGGGCAAAGGTCAGCGAGCGCAGCGGGAAGCGGAAGTACACGAACGCGAGGGCGGCGAGGACCGACAGGATGGTCTTCCCCACCACGACGGCGATGGTGACGATGAACGAGTTGAGCATGTACCGCCCCAGGTTCGCCTCGGTCCACACCCGCTCCAGGTTGGTGAAAAAGGCCCCGCCGGGAAGCAGGCTGGGGGTGACGACCTGATCGCTCGTCTGGGTGGCCTTGATCAGGGCGAACAGCAGCGGCACCCCGACGAGGAACACTGCCACGAGGAGCGCCGCGTGCGTCAGGGCGTGCGAACGGCGCCTGCGTCCGCTCACGGAGGGCGCCGCCCGCCGGACCTCCACCCGCTCAAGCGCCATAGTGGACCCTCCGGCTGCCGAAGCGGAATTGCAGCAGGGTGATCGCGGCGACGAGCACGAGCATCAGCACGGCCTGGGCCGCCGCGAGGCCGGTGCGGAAGTTACGGAAGGCGTCCTCGTAGAGCTGGTAGATCAGGAAGGTCGTCGCGCCCGCCTGTCCCTGGATCGGCCCGCCGCGCGTCAGGATGTCCACCAGCCCGAAGGAGTCGAACAGGGCGTACACGACGTTCGTGAAGAGCAGGAAAAACGTCATGGGCGAGAGCAGAGGCACGACCACCCGCCAGAAGCTCTGGGCGCCGTTCGCCCCGTCGATCTCGGCGGCCTCCAGCACCTCCTTGGGCAGGTTCGTGAGCGCCGCGAGGTAGAAGACCACATTGTACCCCAGCCCCTTCCACACGGCGGCGGCGGTCACCAGCCCGAAGGCGAGGGTGGGGTCGTCGAGCCAGCGGGGACGGATGCCGAAGAGCGATCCGAGGAGCTGGTTGACGGCGCCGATCTCGGGGTTGAAGAGGAAGAGCCACAGCGTCCCGGCCACCGCCGGGGAGAGCGCGTACGGAAAGATCAGGAGCAGGCGGTAGACTCTCCCCCCACGAATCGGGCGGCTCGCCAGCCACGCGAGGCCGAGGCCGAGCCCCAGCCCCAGCACCACGACGAGCGCCACGAAGCCGAGGGTCTGCCCCACGACCTGCCGGTAGACCGGGCTGCTCAGGAGTTCGGTGAAGTTCGACAGGCCCACGAACTGCTGGGTGCCCAGGACGATGTTGCTGCGGTAGGCGCTCAACTTCAGCGTCTGGGCGGCGGGCAGGTACAGGAAGAGGGCGAGGACGGCCAGCGTGGGCGCGAGAAAGAGCCACGGCAGCACCCGGCCGCGAAAGGCGGGGGCGGCCTCGGTCTCGCGGACGGGGGGGGCCGCCTCGGCGGGAGGTGTGGTCGGAAGGGCGGTCATGGGTCCTCCGGGGGCGGCAAGGCGAACCGCGCGGCGCACCCCCGCCGGACGGGGGGCGCGCCACGCGGGCGGGCTTCAGCGGAAGTTGGAGTTGTACTCGCGCAGCGCGGCGTCCACGCGGGCCTTGGTGTCCTTCATCGCGGCGTCCACGCCCGTGCCGCCGAGCACCTTCTGGAGGCCTTCTTCCACGATCTTGCGGGTCTGGATGGCGGTGCCGTTCAGGGCCCCCGCCGAGGCGACGTTCGGCGTCGTGCGCAGGAGCTGGTTGAAGGCGACGAGTTGCAGCGGCGTCTGCTTGAACCAGCCCTGCTTGCGCAGGAGGGCGATGGAGGAGTTGCGCACCGGGTAGTAGCCCGTGAGCTTGTGCCAGTCGGCCATGTTCGCCGTGTTCGTCATGTACAGGGCGAAGTCGAGGGCGGCCTCTGCCTGGGGCCGGGGGATGTTCTTGGCGATCCACAGGCTCGCGCCGCCGATCACCACCCCATTGCGCTTCACCCCGTCGGGGATGGGCAGCACGCCGATCCCGAGCTGAAAACCCGCCTTCTTGGCCGAGTCGCTCACGTTGCCGATGTCGGCGGTGGAGTTGATATTGAACACGGCCTTCTGGTTGCTGAAGATCGCGTTGCCGCCGTCGGTGTCGGCGAGCTTGCCCGTGTAGGTGTAGTACCCCTTGTCGTTCACGTCCTTCATGAATTGGAAGATGTTGCGGGCGGCCGGGGAGTCGAGGTTGCTCTCGGTCGCGCGGCCCTGGCGCCCGTTGCCGTTGTTCACGAGCTGCGCGCCCTGCTCGCTCATCCACTGCTCCACGAACCAGCCGTACAGCGCCGCGCTCAGGCACTTGGCGTCGAGGTTCGCCGCCTTGATCTTCTCGCAGGCCTGGAGGAGTTCGCCGAAGGTGGCGGGGGGCCGGGTGACATCCAGGCCCGCCTTGCGCATCAGGTTCTTGTTGAAGTACAGCACCGGGCTCGACGAGTTGAAGGGCAGCGAGTTCACCTTGCCGCCAATCGTGTAGTAGTTGATCACCGGCTTGATGTAGTCGCTGAAGTCCACGGCCTTGATGCCGCTGACGGGCTGAAACACCCCCGAGTCGAGGGCGAGCTGGCTGCCGACCTCGAAGATCTGCACCAGGGCGGGCGGCTTGCCCTGCCGGGCGGCGAGGATGGTCGCCTGGAGGGAGTCGTTGTATCCGCCCTTGTATGCGGGCACCACCTTCACGTTCGGGTGCGTCTTGTTGTACTCGTCCGCGCGGGCCTGAATCCACCCGGCGCGCTTGGCGTCCCCGAACGAGTGCCAGAAGTCCA
The DNA here is from genome assembly GCF_025997855.1 of Deinococcus aetherius. NCBI lineage: Bacteria > Thermotogati > Deinococcota > Deinococci > Deinococcales > Deinococcaceae > Deinococcus > Deinococcus aetherius. Next base: position 527,954 of record NZ_AP026562.1, on the reverse strand, counting down.
CCGTCACGGTCTGGGCGGAGGCCGTGCCTAACAGGGCGAGCGTGAGCGTCAGCTTTTTCATGAGTCCTCCCGAGGAGTGAGCGTACGGCGTCGGGGTCAGGGGCCCGTCACACGGGGCGCCGGGCCGTCTGCCGCGCCCACGCCCCATGCCGGGACCGAGATTGAGATTCGTGAGCGCAGCATACCACCCGCTTCAGCGCGCGGCGAGCAACACCTCCGGCACGTCCCCGATCAACCCGTCCACCCCGAGGTCCACGAGGCGCCGCGCGAGGTCCGGGTCGTTCACCGTCCACACGTTGACCCGCCAGCCCCGCCCCCGGGCCGTCTCCATCAACGCGGGCGTGACGAGGGTGCGGCGCGGGTGCAGGGCGCTCACCCCGAGCCGGGCGGCGACCAGGGGCGCCACCCCCGGAGCGCGGTCGAACAGAAAGCCGCGCTCGACCCCTGGCGCCGTCCTCCGCAGGGCGGCGAGGAAGAGGGGGTTGAAGCTCGACACGATGGTGGAACCGAGCAGGCCGTGCCGCCTCAGCAACCCGGCGGTGCGGGCCACCCGGTCGTCGGGGAGGGCGGACTCGTACTTGAGTTCCACGTTGAGGTACGCGCCCGTGTCTGCCGCCCAGCCGCAGACCTCCTCCAGCGTGGGCACGGGATGGGGGGCGAGCTGCGCCCGGTTCAGGTCCGCCAGTCTCCGCCCGTCGAAGAGCCGCTCGTCGTGGTGGACCACCAGCGTGCCGTCCGCGAGGCGCCGCACGTCGAGTTCCACGCCGTCGAGCCCGGCGTCGAGGGCTGCCTGGAAACTCGCCAGGGTGTTCTCACGGTGCCGCCGGGGAGAGCCCCGGTGGCCGAGCAGGAGGGGAAGGGTCATGCCCGGCATCGTACCGGGCCGGGGGTAACGGTGCGTGCTCGGGGCCGCCGTACCCGTGAGTCACCGTCCCCGGATTTCCCAACGGCGGGCGAGGATGGACGGTCCTGCCAAAGAGCCGGCAAAATCGGGGCGGAGCCCACCTCAGGCGGCGGGGAGCGCCGGGAACAGAAGGCTCACTCCAGCAGCACGAAGGAGCGGGGCTCCCGCAGGAACCCCGCCCTGGAAGGGGACGTGTCAGTAGATCGTGTTCGTGAATTCGTCGTACTCGGTCTTGTACGCGTCGAACCACGCGAGGAAGTTGGCGGCGGTGAAACCGCCCGTCAGGACGTAGGAGGCGTCGAGGTACACGGAGCCGTCCTTCTCCTCGTAGGCCTGGCTGTACCACTTGGCGTTCCAGGCGGTGATCTTGGCGGCGAGGTCGTCGGCCTTGCTGGGGCGCTCGAAGCCGTTCGTGGTGCTCAGGCGCTTGCACACCCCGTCCTTGCAGCCCGTGAAGTACAGGTAGAACGAGTTGCCCTCAGATTTCACGGTGATGGAGGGCGAGGTCTTGTCGTCGCCGGGCTTGAATTCGGGCTTGTAGCCCTCGTTTTTCAGCAGGTCCACGATGGCCGAGGGCTTCGCGTCGAGGATCGTGGGCGTGGTGGGCGCGGCGAGGCTGGTCGCGGCGGCGGACAGGGCGATCAGGGCAAGGAGAGTTTTCATGTTCGTCACTTCACTTCCACGAGTTCGAGCTTGACGGTCTTCGTGCCGATCTTCACCAGCGCCGCCTCCTTCTCCTGGGCGAGGTTGCGGTCCACCCAGTCGCCCGCGCTCACGTCCTCGTCGCCGTCGTTGTCCTGCACCGCGTAGATCGCGTAGTCCACGTCGTCGAGGTCCCCCAGGGTGAAGGTGGTGGTCGCGCCCGTGCTCTCGACGACCATGCCCTTCACGTCGTCCGAGTCGCAGTCCCCTTTCGGGCAGGCGATGACCACCGTGTCCTTGAGGGAGTGCCCGCCCGCCGCCGTGATCGTCCCGCTGATGGTGCGGGCGGCGGGGACGGCTCCGGCGCCGAGGGTGAGGGTGAGGCCGAGCAGGGCGGTCAGGGTGCGGGTCGTTCGGTTCATGGGGTCCTCCGTCGCCTTTAGGCGTGCCCGCAGCGTACGGGGCAGCGGATGATTGGAGGATGACGCGGCCCCAGGGGGAAGGGGCACCCCCCCGCGCGAAGGGCGTGCCCCCTGTGAATGCCCGCTCCTCAGCGCCGCGCGAGTTCGCCGGAGAGGTGCTCGATGCAGTCGTCGATGCTGGCGAAGTGCCGCCGCTCGCCGTCGGTCCCCTCGCGCGGGGACGCCCGCCAGTGCCGCCGCCGCGTCGGGGCCTCCCCCTCGTACCACACGCGCAGCACGTAGACACGCCCACCACGCGGGGTCTCCCCTTCCTGCTCCGCTTGGTCCCACGCCTGACCGCCACCGCCCCTGCCTGGCGGGACCGGGCGGCGCTCGCGGCGAGCTACGAGAACCTGTTCCGGGGCGTCTTCCACGGGCCCGAGGAGGGGTCGGCGGTCCTGACCCGCGCAGGACGAGGGGGAGGAGCCGCTCGGCTTCACCCTGCTGTACCGGAAGCCTGGGGAGCGGAGCGCCTTCGGCAAGAACCTTGCCGTGGCCGGGGGGCGGAGGGCCGGGGCGTCGGCCGCTTCCTGATGGACGCCGCCAAGGTGAAGTCGAAAACGTCCCGGAACAACACCCGGGCGCGGGCCTTCTCCGAACGGGCCGGATTCAGGGAGGACCACGTGGCCCTGGTGCGCCGCCTGGAATGACCGGGGGCGGCGGCAAGAGGGGAAAAGCGCGGGCGTAAGGCGCTCCCCCATCGTGTGTCTGCGGTTCGCCACGGACGGCCGACCCCGCTGCCATCCGCCGACCATGCCGGGCCGGGTAGGTTGACTCCATGCCCCTGAACCCGAATCACCTTCCCGTGCCCGACTTCCTCGTCACCCCGCACTTCACGCTGCGCCGCCAGCGGCCGGAGGACAACGCCCTCGACTACGAGGCCGTCATGGACTCCAGGCACGAGTTGCGCGTCTGGAGCGACTCCGAGTGGCCCGAGGACAGCTTCACCCCGCAGGCCAACCTCGAAGACCTGCACATGCACATCGGCGAGCACGACCGGGACGAGGCTTACGGCTTCAGCGTCTTCACGCCGGATGAGCGGACGCTGCTGGGCTCGCTCTACCTCAGCGAGGTGGCGCCCTTCCTGGACAGTTACCACGTGAGTGATGCCGAGCGGGAGGTGCTCGCGCGGGCCGGGGTGCGGGTGGAGTCCTGGCTGCGGCGCGGCACGACCGAGGCCCTCGAGCGGGAGTTCCTGGAGGCGGTGCGCCGCTGGCTGGCGGAGGCCTGGTGGTTCGAGGGGGTGGTGTACGGCTCCCGGCGCGGAGCGGAGGCCCAGCGGGCCGTCTACGAGGCGGCGGGACTGCGGGAGATCGCGTACCTGACCTCCAGGGACGGCGCGCGGCGCTTCCATTTCCACGGGTGAGGGGGCGAGCGCGGCCCGCCGCGAGGCGCCCGTACCCCGGAGAGGGCGGCCTGGCTGTGGCCCATGAGCCCTCCACCCCATGACCCCGCCCTTGGCCCCTCCTCCTGACGCTCAGGCCGGAATCCCCGGTCGCGGGTGTCCGAACGCCGACAGGCGTCAAAGCAGCCCGAGGGCCCGCGCCTGGAGGGCGGCCCGGGTCCGGTCGCGCACCCCGAGCTTGCCCAGCACGCTCGTCCCACCCCAGCGACAGGACCCGGGTGGCCTGGCTGAGCACGAGGAGCAGGAGCAGGGTGTTGCCGACCCCGATACCGCCGAGCGCCATCAGCTCCATGCCGAGCAGATGCTGCGTGCCCAGGTACACCAGTCCCCGGGCGACGCCGCCCCGGCACTGCACCGCCGCGAAGCCGACGATGGCGACCAGGACGTACAGGGCGCCGAGCCCGGCGAGCAGGGCACGCTGAGCATCAGGGCGCAGGTCAGGACGAACAGGGCCGCCATCAGGGCCCCGTTGCCCCCGAAGCGCAGCGAGGGAAGTCTCTAGACGGTGGCGAGCGGCTGGGCACGGTCCTGACTCATCCTGTCCCCCCTTCAGGGTACCCCGTGCGGGCGGAGGCGTGGCCCGCCCGGCGGCGCAGCCACTCCCCACGACCCGGGAGTGGGGCAGCGGACGGAGCGGACCTCTCCGGCCAGCGTACGTAATCCGCTCCCCCGACCGGGGAACAGCGCCCGAAGAACGCGGTGGGCAGCCAGGTTGACCGCCCACCGGTCCAAGCTCCGCCGTTCAGGTGTACTTGAGGGCTTCCATCAGTTCCTCGACGATCTCCACACTGTCCCCCCGGGTGGAGGCGGTGGCGACGTGGGCTTCGAGGTGGCCGCGCAGCACGACCTCCCCCGCGCCCGAGAGCGCCCCCTGCACCGCCTTGATCTGCCGCAACACGTCCACACAGTAAGCATCCTCCTGCTCCAGCATCGTCACGATGCTGTCGAGGTGCCCCCGGGCAATCTTCAGGCGCCGGGCAGCGCGCTTGCGGGCGTCCTCGGGCATACACAGGTGATGCCCCATGTGAGCGGCAGGCTCGGTCTTGGCTTGGGTCATGTCAACCGCGCACCTGAGCCCCGTAGCCCTCTTCGGCCACAGCGGCGATCAGCGCCTGGGGGTCAGCCTCGCCCTGCACCGTCGCCGTGCCGCCTTGCAGGTCCACACGCACATCCTGCACCCCGGGCACGCTCTTCAGGGCGCCGGTGACCGCCTTCTCGCAGTGGCCGCAGCTCATTCCGGTAACCGTCAGTTCCGTCGTCATGGCAGAAGGATACAGCCCCCCCGGGAGGGTTTCAAGGGGAAGCGACGGACTTGGCTTTCACTCTCCCTCAACGACCGAGAAAAGACTTGCCTTGCCCGACCTCTTGGCCTATGCTCTTTCCATGATCCCCCCCGGGGGGATAGGAGGCAGAGATGAGCAAGACCATCGAACTCGGCGTGCAGGGGATGACCTGCGCCAGTTGCGTCGGAAGAGTCGAGCGGGGCCTGAGCAAGGTGGAGGGCGTCGAGCAGGCCAGCGTGAACCTCGCCACTGAGCGTGCCACTGTCACGTATGACCCGGAGCAGATCGGCCCTGAAGTGCTGATTGCCAAGGTCAAGGACGTGGGCTACGAGCCCGTCGTGGGCGAGATCGAACTGGGCGTGCAGGGGATGACCTGCGCGAGTTGTGTCGGCCGGGTGGAACGGGCCCTCAGGAAGGTGGACGGGGTGCTGGACGCCAGCGTCAACCTCGCCACTGAGCGCGCCAGCGTCCGTTACCTGCCGTCGAGCGTCAGCGCTGGGCAGCTCAAGGCAGCGGTGCGGGGCGCCGGGTATGGGGTGCTGGAGAGCCAGGCTGGGCAGGACCGCAGTGATCAGGAACGCGAGGCCCGGGAACGGGAAGTCCAGGGGTTACGCCGGGCCGTGACCTTCAGCGCCCTGTTCGCCGTGCCCCTGCTGATCCTGGCGATGCTCCCGATGCTCTTTGCGCCCTTCGGCATGTGGCTCCACGAGCGGGTGAGCATGGCCGCCCTGAACTGGATCATGCTCGCCCTCGCAGCCCCGGTTCAGTTCGGCCCCGGGCTGCGCTTCTACCGCCTGGGCTGGAAGAGCCTGAGGCACCGCTCGCCCGACATGAACGCCTTGGTGATGATCGGCACCTCGGCGGCTTTCCTCTACTCGCTCGTCGCCACAGTTGCCCCGCAGGTCTTCCCCCGGGGGACAGCTCACGTGTACTACGAGGCGTCGGCGGTCGTCATCACCCTGATCCTGCTGGGCAAGTATTTCGAGGCCATCGCCAAGGGCCGCTCCAGCGAGGCGATGAAGAAGCTGCTAAGTCTCCAAGCCAAAACGGCGCGGGTGGTCCGTGGGGGACAGGAACTCGAACTCCCGGTGGACGAGGTCCTGATCGGTGACCTGATCTCGGTGCGCCCCGGCGAGAAGGTGCCCGTGGACGGCGAGGTCGTCTCCGGCAACTCCTTCGTGGACGAGAGTATGATTACCGGCGAGCCTGTTCCTGTCGTCAAGCAGACAGGTGCAGCGGTCGTGGGCGGAACCATCAACCAGAACGGCGTCTTCAGTTTCAAGGCAACTCGCATCGGCGCGGATACGGCCCTCGCGCAGATCATCAAGCTCGTCGAGACGGCTCAGGGCTCCAAGCCCCCCATTCAGGGCCTGGCGGACAAGGTGGTGAGCGTCTTCGTCCCTATCGTGTTCGGCATCGCCGCGCTGACCTTCCTGATCTGGCTGCTGGTGGGCGGGCAGCAGGCCCTCAGCTTCGCCCTGGTGAACACCGTCGCCGTGCTGATCATCGCCTGCCCCTGCGCGATGGGCCTCGCCACCCCGACAAGCATCATGGTCGGCACCGGCAAGGCCGCCGAACTCGGCGTGCTCTTCCGCAACGGCGCGGCGCTCGAAGGACTTCAGGGCGTGAACGTGGTCGCCGTGGATAAGACGGGCACCCTGACCAAGGGGAGGCCCGAACTCACCGATCTGGTGACCACCCCCGGCTTCGACCGTGCGGAAGTGCTGCAACTGGTCGCGGCGGCGGAAGAACAGAGCGAGCACCCCATCGCCCGCGCCATCGTGGACGCGGCGAAGAAGCAGGGCGTCCCCATCCTCCTGCCTGAGAGCTTCGAGGCCATCCCCGGGTACGGGCTGGAGGCTCGCGTGCAGGGCCATCTGGTTCAGGTCGGGGCTGACCGCTACATGGAGCGGCTGGGCCTGAGTGTCGCCCCCTTCGCTGCCCAGGCCAAGCGGCTGGGCGACGAGGGCAAGAGCCCGCTGTACGCGGCCATCGACGGGCAGCTCGCCGCCGTCATCGCGGTGGCCGACCCCATCAAGGAGGGCAGCCCGGAGGCGGTGAAGCGCCTTCACCGCCAGGGCCTCAAGGTCGCCATGATCACCGGTGACAATGCCCGCACCGCCAACGCCATCGCCCGACAGGTCGGCATCGACGAAGTGCTGGCCGAGGTGTTGCCCAGCGGCAAGAGTGACGCGGTGAAGGAACTTCAGGGCAAGGGGGACAGGGTGGCCTTTGTGGGAGACGGCATCAACGACGCCCCGGCGCTCGCGCAGGCGGACGTGGGCCTCGCCATCGGCACGGGCACGGACGTGGCCGTGGAGACCGCCGACGTGATCCTGATGAGCGGGGACCTGCGGGGGGTGCCGAACGCCCTGGCGCTCAGCCGCGCCACACTGCGGAACATCAAGCTCAACCTGTTCTGGGCCTTCGCGTACAACATCGTGCTGATCCCGGTCGCGGCGGGCGTGCTGTACCCCGCCTTCGGCTGGCTGCTCAGCCCGGTGCTGGCGGCGGCGGCGATGGGCTTTTCCAGTGTCTTCGTGCTCAGCAACGCCCTGCGCCTGCGCTCCTTCCGCCCACCTGTTCGCCCCGATGCTGTCCCGGCAGCCTCACAGGTTGCCGTCGCCCACTTCCCCTGAATCGGGCCTCCAGTCGGCTTCATCCACAGACGAAACGCCGCCTTGCTCTTGCTGGAGCAGGCGACGTTCTCCTTCTGCCGGAGTGGTGGACCAGACTCGTCTGCATGAACCCCGGGGCGATCAGGGCGAGTGCTCGCCTCAGGCCCGCTCGATCAGCAGCACCCAGTCCTGGCCATGACCCTTCGAGGGGGAGGAGAAGGCACGCTCGCCGGAGTTCGTGAAGGTGCCTATCGTCGCCCTGTTCCCGGTGCGGGGATTGAACCACGCCGCCCGGACCCGCTGGCCCCCCACCCGCCCCAGCGTCACGGTGGCCGCGCCGCCGTCCGGTAGGTACACCCAGGCGTAGTCCTGCCCGCGCAGCGACACGACGGGCCGCGTGCCCGTGAAACTCCCCTTCACCAGCGTCTCGTCGGGCACCCGCCCCTGGGCCGGGCGGGACTCCAGCAGCCGCTTCAGGTACCCCAACTGCCGTGCCCCCGGCGCCTGCATCGCTTTGAGCCACGCCTTATCGCCGCTGTACACGTCGAAGCCCCAGATGATGCGGTGGCCGTAGCTGTGCCCCGCTGCGCCCGCGAACATGCTCCAGTACGCGACGTTCCGCACGTCTACCTCGTCGGCGAAGCCGTTGTCCTCATCGTGGCAGACCGCGTGGTTCTCGTACACCGGCTCGGCGTTGATCACCGGCTTGACCGGAGTGCGCCCGAAGGTGCTCAGCAGCTTGGCCGCCTCCTGCTGATCGCGGCAGTGGCCGGTTTGCCACATGTTGAAATCCAGCCACGGCTCGTCGTGAAAATACTCGGCGGAGGTCTTGCCCCCGTGCGGGTGGTAGGTGATCAATGCCCGGTCCCGCCCCCCGACGCCCTGCTCGATGCCCTCGGCCAGCGCTCGCCAGACCTCGGAGTGTGCGGCCGTCTCGGGAACCCGGTCTCCCCCCATCACCCAGATCACCGGCTTGTCCTTGTACCGCTTCCCCAGGAAGGTCCCGTAACTCCTGGCCGAGGCCGGGGTAAAGATCGGCTCGTTGTTCACCCAACGGCCCCAGCTGGGCAGCAGCGCGACGACCAGCCCCAGCGAGGCGGCCTGGTCCACCACATAGTCCACGTGGTCCCAGTAGTCGTACTGCGCGGGGTCATTGGGACTGCTCCCCGGGGTCACGGCGGGGCGGGCGGGGTCCTTGCCGACGAGCGGCAGGTCGCCCTGGGCATTGGGCTTGGTGAGGCCGTCGAGTTCGGCGAGGGCCACGGCCTGGATCACCGTGAAGCCCTGCTCCTTGCGCCTCTGGAGATACTGGCGCGCGTCGTCGCGGTTCAGGCGGTGAAACAGTTCCCAGCCGGTGTCGGCCCAGTACAGGAAGGGCCGCCCGTCCGCGTACTCCAGCCGCCTCCCGTCGGGTGAGACAGTCAGGCGGCCCCCGGTCGCTGTCGGCTGAGCGGTCCGGGCCGTGTTCTGTGCCGTGTTCTGTGAGGCGCGGGCCCGGGCCGGGACCAGGGTGAGGTGATCAACGATGGCATTGCGGTCCTCGCCCGCCCGGCTGCCGAGCGCGTCGTTAGTGAATTCCACCTCCAGAACCTGTCCGGGAGCGAGGGAGACGGTGCCCAGGGCGTAGGTGGCGTAGGTCTTCGAGGTCAGGGTGGCGGTGCCGATCCGGGTGTTCCCCCGCTTCAACGCGACGACAGGCCAGCCCCGGTACTCGTCGGCGCGGGCGGTCAGACCCAGGGCGTAGGAGCCGGCGGGCAGGGTAGCGGGCACCACGAACCGGGCCCGGTGGTCCGCCGACCACAACCCCACCGCCTGTCCCCGGGAGGCGCCGGACTCGTTGACAACGCTTCCACCCGGCGCGGGCTCCAGGAAGACACGGTCAGGCACCGGCTGCACCCGGACCACCCCCGGCGTCTGACGCAGGGCCTGGTACCAGAGGCCCGCGAGCTTGTTGTAGCCGCTCGCAGTGGGATGAACCCCGTCCGCCAGGTCGGCGAGGGTGAGCGCGGCCCCCGCATTCACGAAGGTGATCTTCCTGCCCCCATCGGCCCGACTCTTGACCAGCCCGGGGATGGCCGCGTTGTACTGCTCCACCCGGCGGTTCTCCCCCGGATTTTGCAGGGGAGGAAGGGAAGAGACCAGAATCCGCAGGTCCGGACGTCGGGCGAACATCTGGTCGAGCAGACGGCCCAGCCGGGCCGGAGCCCCCGGCACGTCACGGTTCTGGATGATGTCGTTGGTGCCGATCATCAGGAGAACGACATCGGGCTGAGAGCGGTCCAGCCACTGGTCCACCTGGGCGGCGAGTTCGTCGATGCGCCACCCGCTGTGACCCTCGTGATCACGGTCGGCCAGGGTGCCGGGGCCATTTTGCAGGGAGCCGACGAAGTTGAGCCCGGGCACCTGCCCGGACAGCCTGCGGTACAGCTCGGTCCGGTAACCACCCGGAACGTTGTACCCGTCCGTGATCGAGTCCCCCAGCGGCATGACCTTGAGCGCGCGGGCGGAGGTGGAGGGGCCGGGTGTCGTCTGGGCCCGGACTGCCCCGGGCTCGGCACACCCGGACGACAGCAGGCCCAGCGTGAGGACGGCGGCGGTCATCCATTTCAGTCTTGAGACGTGGGTTGCGATCAGCATGCGGGCTCTCCTTGGGGAGGTGGGCCGTCCGGGGGAATGGGAGGGGTACCAGCCCCTCGCCCACACGGCGGACGATGACCGCTCAACCTGTCCCCCAGCCGCGCGTCTCACCCGGACGCGGGGAGAGCCGGTCGCCGTCGTTCCCTTCGCCGCTATCCTCCGACCGCCGCCCCGGTGGGGGGTAAAGCGGACGGTGGAAGCGTGAGGAAAGGGGATGGGTCGCGGTCATGCGAGGTGCACCTCCGAACGTGCCGTGATCACCGAAGGTCCGCGACGGAATGGTCCGTGTGCGGGGGCAGGGCCGCTGGTCAGCAGCGCTGAACGCTTCAGTTATCGTCGGGGGCGTCACTCAGACGGGACACCGCACCCGCGGCCCCGCCAGTATGCCGAAGACGGGGGGCGGAAGCAAGCCTGACTGTATGAGAGACCTGGGGGGCTCCAAGAACCCCTCACGGAAGGAGCGGGCCGTCCGGGGCACGGGGCCACGGCTCCCCTCTGCCCGGACGGCCCCGCTGTGGGCAAAGACCCCGGGCGTTCGCCGCCAGCTTCCCCACGGGCTGCCACCGGGCCGCCGACGGCGACCATAACGGGCCCAGAGCCCACGGAAGCTGGGGGACAGCGGGAACCCCCGGCCCTGCGGTCGGCGAACGCTCACTCTCTGTCGGCGGGGATCGTCGAGGTGTCCGGTTCACCGCCGACAGCCTTCAAGAAGGGCCTCTCAGAAGGGGACCTGACACCACCGTCTTAAGTTCAAGTTTATAATTATACAGATGAAGCCCGTGCTCCACCGCGAAAGCCTGAGGAGAAGGAGAGGATGTACAAAAACGCCCCACAGCACATAGTTCTCCTGCTGGTCGCCACAACCCTCTCGTCCTGTCAGGTGCTTTCCGGGCAGGGGCGACCGGGCAGGGGCGACACGGCACCGCCGACCGTCTCCCTGACGTCGAGCGCCATGACCGTTCCGGTCGGCGGCCCCCTCACCCTGACGGCGAGGGCGGCGGACACGAGCGGCATCGCGCGGGTCGTGTTCTACGACCGGGGCAAAAAGATCGGCGAGGACAGAGCGGCACCCTACACGCTGACCGTGCGAGCGCCCTCGACCCTGAGCGGCGAGCACATCTATACGGCGCAGGCCTTCGACTGGTCCGGACAAGACGCCCTGTCACGCCCCGTCCCGGTGGCCATCGGCGTGAGCAACCTTCTCAGGAACAGCGGGTTCCAGAATGGTCGGGCTCCCTGGTGGGTGGCGGGAGACCCGGCGGTCACGGCCAGGAACGGCGAGGTGTGTCTGAAGGTCGTCAAGCCCGGGGTTAACCCCTGGGACGTGGTCTTCGGCCAGAACCGGCTGGGCCTGATGAGGGAGGCGAAGTACACGGTCTCCTTCACGGCCCGCGCCGACGAGCCCACCGCCTTCAAGGTCCTGCTGGAACAGGAAACGTCGCCCTACCCGGCATACTTCGATCAGCAGGTTGCCCGGGTCACCCAGGCTGCCCGGACCTACCGCTTCACCTTCGACATGACCGGGGCGAACGACGCGCAGGCCTCCTTGCAGTTCAAGTTGGGCGGGCAGAAGGCCACGCGGGTGTGCCTGAGCAACATCTCGGTGAGGGGACCGACGTTCGCGCCGGGACCCGTTTCGGCCCAGGTGAACGACCGGGCCGAGGTGCGCGTCAACCAGGTGGGATATTTCCCCGGCGCGCCCAAACTCGCCGCCGTCGCCTACGAGTCGGCGGTGCCGCTCGCCTGGACCCTGCTCGGCCCGGATGGCCGGAGACTCGCCCGGGGTCGCAGCCGCGTGTTCGGGACAGACCCGGTCTCCGGAGACTTCGTTCATCAGGTCGATTTCTCGGGCTTCCGAACCGTCGGCGACGGGTACGTGCTGGAGGTGGGAGGCCTGCGCAGCCACCCCTTCCGCATCGCGGGGGACCTGTACGCCTCCTTGAAGTACGACGCGCTGGCGTACTTCTACCACAACCGCAGCGGCATCCCCATCGAGGCGAAGTACGTCGGGAACAGCAGGTGGGCCCGGCCCGCCGGACACCTGGGGAACCGGGGGGACGGGGCCGTCACCTGCTTCGCCGGCCGGGACGCCCAGGGAAACACCTGGCCGGGCTGCCGCTACACCCTGAACGCCGGAGGCGGCTGGTACGACGCGGGTGACCACGGCCGGTACGTGGTGAACGGCGGCATCTCGGTCTGGACGCTCATGAACCTCTACGAGACGGGCCTGCGGTTTTCAGGAACCCAGCCCTTCGCGGACGGCCGCCTGCGTATTCCCGAGCACGCCAACGGCATGAACGACCTGCTGGACGAGGCCCGCTGGGAGATGGACTTCCTGCTGAGGATGCAGGTGCCGGACGGCCAGAGGCTGCGTCTGCCGGTCGGCGACCAACGCCTGAGGCTCTCCAACCTGAGGTTCAGCGAGGTGGACGCCTCGGGGATGGCGCATCACAAGCTACACAGCGAGCAGTGGACGAACTTTCCCTCCCGACCCGACGAGGACTCGCAGCGGCGCTTCCTGTACCCGCCCTCCACGGCGGCCACCCTCAACCTGGCGGCGACCGCCGCGCAGTGTGCCCGGGTCTTCGCGCGGGTGGATCCCGCCTACGCGCAGCGGTGCCTCCAGGCGGCCCGCCGTGCCTGGAACGCCGCCAAGCGCAACCCGGCCGTCTACGCCTACGACAATTTCACGGGCGGGGGTTCATATGCCGACACCACCTTGGGAGACGAGTTCTACTGGGCTGCCGCCGAGTTGTACGCCACGACGGGAGAGGAGCCGTACCGGCGCGTGCTCAGGGCTGCTGGGGGCGGTGTGGAGAACGACCTGACCTGGTGGGACGTGAAGGCGGCAGGCATCATTACCCTCGCCCTGGGACCAGGTCGCCCGCGTCAGGGAGACGTGAGGACGGCCCGGGCCGAGCTGCTGCGGGCGGCGGATGCCTACACCGACGAGGTGCCCCGGCGCGGGTACGGGCTGCCGTTCAGCTCGCCGCATTACCCCTGGGGCTCGAACAGCAACGTGATGAACCGGGGCATCATCCTCGGCCTGGCCTACCACCTCACCGGGAACATCCGGTACCGGAACGCGGCCCTGGAAGGCGTGAACTACCTTCTGGGCCGCAACCCCCTGGACAAGTCCTACGTCTCCGGGTATGGAGAACGTCCGTTGACGAACCCGCACCACCGCTTTTGGGCGCATGCCCGGGACTCCAGATTTCCCGCTCCGCCCCCCGGCGCGCTGGCAGGCGGCCCGAACTCCAGCCCGGCCGATCCCACCGCCGCCGTCCTGAGGGGCAGGTGTGCCCCGCAGACCTGCTACATCGACGACATCGGATCCTCATCGTTCAACGAGGTCGCCATCAACTGGAACGCACCCCTCGCCTGGGTCTCCACCTTCCTCGACGAGACCCACAAGGACAGGTGACAGGGACCGGGGGTTGTGGCAACTAAACGAGGGCAGGCCGACGTTTCTGGCAGGCAGCCTGAAGTTCAGGCTGCCTGCTGCACCACCTAATCCCAGAACCGCAGAGCGTTCGCCAAATGGCTTCGCCTTGCTGAGGCAGGGACGGTGGTTCGGGTGTGCTGGTGAAGGTTCGAGACTCGGGCGTGCAGGGCAAGGAACTCCTGCGTCCGTCGTCGTCGCTTGAAGCCTAGTTGGCTTCGCTCCTGCTGCCGGGTAGGACGGTGCGATTGTTCGACCAGGTTGTTACAACGTAAAGCCGAGGCGACTTGAACGTGCTCCACGCTGTGGAGCACGGGAAGTTTCCGGATCGCCGCCCCGTAGCTCCACAGCTTGTCGGTGTGGATGACCTCGGGAACCTGGTGTTCACTGAGCAGCCGGGTGAAGAAGGTGCAGGCCGCCTCCGTGTCCCGATACGGTTGGAACAGGAGGTCGAGCACAGCACCGTGCTCGCCCACGGCCCGCCACAGTCAGTGTTTGACCCCTCCCACCGGGAACCCCGACGGGGTTCCCGGTGGCGCAGTTCTTCGGTGAGCAGCGGGGCGAATTTGATGTTCCACTGCCGCAGGGTTTCGTGACTGACGCTGATCCCGCGCCCTTGCAGCAACTCTTGGACATCCCGCTGGCTGAGGGGAAGCGGTGGTAGAGCCACAGGGCGTAGCTGATGATGCTCAAGGGGAAACGGTGGCGGTACGGCTTTCGGTCAGGCACAGCTCAGCAGCCTACCGAACTTAACTTGCCAGAACCGCGGGGAGGTGCTGCTCGACACCCTGGTGCGCAACATCGTGCCCGTCGAGGAGGGCGCACGGTGCGTGCACGGGATCGCTGACGAGTTGCTCGCCGGAGCCCCGACCTTCGCGGAGGTTGCCCTCCGCATCCGCGAGGCCGTTCGCGGGAAGACCGCGCTGATCTACAACAGCGAGTTCGACTACGGCCGCCTGAAATCCACGCGCCGGGACCACGGGCTTTCGACTGGCGTCGTGGGCCGCAAGCAGACCGCCTGCGTGATGCATATGTACGCCTTCTTGTACGCCGACTACGACCCCGAGCGCCAGGAGTACGCCCGGGTAAGTTCGAGTCGGGCCTGCGCCGAGATGGGGGTCACGCCCCAGGGACCCGCCCACCGCGCCGCTGAGGACGCCCTGACGACCGCTGCCCTGATCCGGGCTGTGGCTCAGCGAGTCTGGCCCGTGCCGCAGAAGGCGCCCCCGGGGATGCTCTGCGAGATGGGCCTGTGAACGGTCGTTCACCCCCTGCCTCCCGGGCCTGACGCTCCTGCGCGGGGGGTGCGGCCAGATGTGGTACCGACGTGCCCGGCCGGGGGCGCAGGGTGGAACGCATGTCGCCCGTGACCCGGTTCGTCCACCTCCGCCTCTTCTTCTCGGCTCTCACCGTCCGTGTGCTCCGCCCGGGCGAAGCGTGGGGTCGTGCCGGGCTCGGGGCGCAGGCTTTTGCCAGGTCCCGCTTCGACAGGATCGCCCACGTCCTTCGCTTTTTCCCTGACCCCCTCGGCGCCGTGGGAGAACAGGTCATGCTCGGCGGCGAGCCCTTCTGGATCATCGCCGTCCAAGAGGTGCCGCAGCAAGGGCGAAGCTCGGCCGGTCGGCGGGACGGACGCGTGGAGCACGTGCTCTCCCCCACCCCCACGTCCCCCCGCCACGGGGATCACGCTCCGGACATGGACCTCTTCCTTCAGGCTCTCGACGATCCCCCCGCTCCCCGTTCCAGTGGTAATGCAGATGCGCTACGCTCGGGCATGGATTTCGAATGGGACGACGCCAACGAGGGGCACATCGCCCGTCACGGCGTCACTCCCGAGGAAGCCGAGGAGGCGGTTCTCGACCCGGACCGCGTGCCCGTGGAGGCTTACCAGAGTCCGGGCGGGGAGCGCCGCCGCGCCGTGGTCGGCCAGACCAATGAGGGACGGTACCTATTCGTCGTCTTCGTGGTACGCGCTGGGCTTCTCCGGGTGGTCACCGCACGCGAAACCATCCCGAGCGAGCGGCGGCGCTACCGCCGCACCTGAGGAGCCTATGCCGGAAGACCTGATCATCGTCAACGACCCCAGCGAGATTCCAGCCTTCGAGACCGAGGCCGAGGAGGCCGAGTTCTGGGCGACCCACGCGATGGGCGACGCGATGTTCGACCGGGCCGAAGGCGACCCGGAGACCCAAGCCTTCCTGAGAACCCTGCCCACCCGCCCCCGCCGGTCCAATCCTGTCAGCCTGCGCCTGGGGGTGGACCTGGAGCGTCGATTGCGCCGACTCGCCGAGGTCAAGGGCACCCCCTACCAGACGCTGCTCAAGGAGTTCGTGCTGGAACGGGTGTACGAGGAGGAGAAGCGTCACCACCTCCTGTGATCGTGCCCCGGGAGAAGGGTGACCCCGCGGGGTGAGGCCTCGGCTCCTCCCCCCGGGCACACGTGGCGGGTGATCCTGACACCCGGTACGAAAACCACCACCTTCCACTTCGACGGCCACCCCTACCTCGCCCTGGTTCTCAGCGACCTCGTCCTGATCTCCCCCCGGTCCAGGCTGGACCACGACGCCAGGCGCATCACCCTGCGGGGGCTCGCTACCGGGCATCCCTACCCCCTGAACCTCACCGGAGAGAGCCTGTGCGGGTATCTGCTCCAGGATGCCCCGGAGGTGCCGCAGGACCGGCCCGTCTACGTGAGCTACCAGCCGCTCCAACTGCGGGACGCGGCCCAGGTGCGGGAGTACGTGCGCGAGTTGACCCCCATCCTCGGCTGACCCGCTCTCCCCTCCCCCGCCCACCCTGGCTCCGGCCTCGGCGGGCGAAACGTTGGGAGGCTTCAGGCCGTCGTGCACGTCTCTTCACCCGGGTCCGCGCTAAGAGCCACGTATAACGCCGCGCTTAGATTATGGACAGCATCTTAAGTCTGCATAAACGTGGACCCGGAAGGTGACTCCACGCCCGCGAGGTCCTTTTGCTCTCCGCGCTGCCCTTTCTCCACGCCCTGCTCGCCGAGCGGTACCCGGCCGCGCCCCGCCATGTCCTGCGGGTGACGCACGTGCACCGGGCCCTTGAGCGCGCCGGGTACCGCAGGCGACGCCGACTCACCGCCACCTTCTCACGCCCTCACCATCCTGTGACCCTGTAGAAAGGTGATGCCACACAACGAGGCGGGGCAGGGTAGCGGTGCCCCCGATGGGGCACAAGTACGGCGCGGTCGCGGTGGAGCGGGACGGGATGCGCTTCGACTCGAAGCTCGAGGCCGCGTACTATGACCACATCAAGATCTTGGTCACGGATGGGGAGGTCGTGGGCTTCCTGCGGCAGGTGCCCTTCCACCTGCCCGGGAATGCCCGGTACGTCTGCGACTTCCAAGTGTTCTGGAGGGACGGTCCCGCTGGCTGAGGGGGAAGCGGTGGTAGAGCCACAGGGCGTAGCCGATCACTCTCAGAGGGAACCGGTGGCAGTAGGGCTTCCGGTCAGGCACAGCTCAGCAGCCTACCGAACTTAACTTGCTAGAACCCTGCGCGCGCAGGCAGTGCGGGTCGTGGGGGCCTCAATGCCTTGCAGGCCCTCGCGCCGCACCTGCTGCCCCGAATCGTGAGGCGGACCCAGGACCGCGCCCACTGAAGAGCCGGCGAAGAACGTCAGCCGGGCGCGGTCGTCGGCGGTGCCCCACGTGCCCATCGAGCGGCAGGAGGGTCCAGTCCTCTGTCGGTTCGACACGACCCTCCTGGAGGTCAGTTGAGCCGGGCGCTTTGAGTTGAGGGCCCTGGGCACTCTTCCAAAGTCCGGGTAAAGACGGTGGCCAGGCGGCCTCACACCGCGCCCGGGCCGCCGCTCTAGGGTGGCCCATGCTTGCGGCACGCTTTCACTCGTTCGGTGGCCCCGAGGTGCTTCGCCTGGAGGAGGTGCCCTGGCCGCATCCCCGGGGCGACGAGGTGCTCATCCGGGTCCGGGCGAGCAGCGTGAACGGCACCGACCTCGGCCTGCGCCGGGGGGGTGGTCCCGCCCGCCTGGTGGCGCGGCGACCGTATACCGTCGGGCTCGACGTCGCCGGGGAGGTGGCCGGGCTGGGCCCGGAGGTGACCGCCTTCGACCCCGGCGACCGGGTGTTCTCACTGCTGGGGCACGGGGGAGGAGGCGCGGCCGAGTACGTCACCGTGCGCCAGTCCCGCGTCGCGGCCGCGCCCGCCCGCGTCTCCCTGGAGGAGGCCGCCGCCGTGCCCCTGGCAGGCCTGACCGCCCTGCAGGCTCTGCGGGACGGGGCCGGGATGCACCTGCGCCCCGGGGCACGGGTGCTCGTGAACGGGGCGGCGGGCGGCATCGGGTCCTTCGCGGTGGGGCTCGCCCGGCATTACGGCGCGGTGGTGACGGGCGTGGCGCGCGGCCCCAAGCTCGACTTCGTGCGGGAGCTTGGGGCCGACGAGGTTCTCGACCACACGTCGCTCGACTTCACGCGGCTGGGCCGCAGCTGGGACGTGATCTTCGACACGCCGCCCGCGCTGGCCTTTCCCCAGGTGCGGGCCTCGCTGGCCCCGGACGGCGTGTTCGTGTCCACCCGGCCCTTCCCGACGAGTGCGGCCGACTTGCGCGCCCGGCTGGGGCGGGAGGGCCCCCGCTGGGCCGGGGTGCGGACGCAGGAGAGATCGCAAGACCTCGCGTTCCTGGCGCGGCTGATCGACGCGGGGCAACTGCGGGTGCCGCTCGACCGGACCTTTCCGCTGGCGGAGATCGTCGCCGCCCACCGCCACGCCGAGGGGCCGGAGGCGCGCGGAAAGACCGTCGTGGTGATCTAGCGACGCCGGGCCGGGGGCAAGCTCGCCGCACAGATCGAATCTCACGCCGACTCAGAGGGCCGAGTCGGAGGCACAGGAGCTGTCAGGGGGTGGGCCGAGGGGGCACGAGAACCGCCCGTTCCGTTCGTCCCGGCGACCCACTGCCTGGAGCCGAGCAACACGGTCAGGCCGGCAGGGCGGCGACCAGGAGGGAGCTGGGGCCGAGGCGCCGCGTCTCGAACTGCGGGCCGGGGAATGGTCCCCCGCCCAGTCCCCGACAGGTCGAGGAGCTTGGCGTCCCCGAGAGGGAAATGGGGGACGGGGAGCAACTGGGCCCCAAGAAGCCCCTGCGCCGTGGGAGGGGCAAGGGCAGCCGACGAGTGGACCAGGCCGGGACGTTCCTTGCCTATCCGGCGAAGGCTCCCACGCGCGCTCCGAAGGCGGCCAACCACTCACATCTCGACGATGGACAGGCCCGCGACGACCTCCCCGGCCCCCGCCACGGGGCGCGGCTGGACCGAGACCTGGCCGTTCCGGACCTGGACCATCCTGACCGCGTTCGCCGGGGAAACCCCCGCCTCGTACACGAAGGCACCGGCGTCTCTCACCTGCCGGTCGAATTCGGGTCATTCGTGATCCTCCTGCTCGGCCGGTCAGGGCGGGGTCATAGCTGTACGGCAGGGCGACGTTCATCGTTCATCCTGCCTGGAGTATCGCGGTTGATGCCCGCTTCCACCGCCGCTCGCGCTGCGGTCCCCTCGGGCAGGGGAGCGTCCAGGAACTCAAGAATCATGGGCCGCAGCCAGGAGGCGCGGTCCAGCACGGCGGTGTGGGTCGTGCCGGGCAGTACGGCAAGCCGCGCGGCGGGCAGGCCCGTCAGGTCGCCCGCCACCCCGCCGCCGAGCAACCGGAACAGCTCGACCGCGTGCTCGGGGCGAACGATGTCGGCGTCCCCGACGATGAGCAGGGTGGGCGCGCGGATCGCCTGGATAGCCTCGGCGGGCCAGTTCATGACCTCCAGGTCAAGTGCTTTCAGCCGGTCCACCAGGACCCCGAACTCCTCCGGGTTGGGTGCGACCCGGTCGTAGGCCTCCTTCCAGGGGGTTCCGTCGAACACCTCGGGGGTCATCTGCTCGATGCCCTCCAGCAACTCCGGGTACACGCCCTCGCTGTTGCAGGAGGCCGAGGCGACCACCAGTTTGCGGACGACCTGCGGGTGGCGGATCGCCAGTTGCAGCGCCACCGCGCCTCCCATGCTGTAGCCCAGAACATCGGCCTGTGAAATGCCCAGGTGGGCCAGCAGCGCGGCCACGTCGTCCGCCATGCCCTCGTAGGACAGGGGCCGCCCGCTGTCGGCGGTGTGCCCGTGCCCCTGCAACTCGGGGGCGATGACCCGCTGGTGCCCGGCGAGTTCGGACACGAGCCCCCCCAGCAGGTCGACGGTCATGTACGCGCCGTGCAACACGACGAGGGGCGCGCCCGTCCCGTGGACCTCGTAGTACATCCGCAGGCCGTTCACCGGGGCGTATCCAGCCCTCAGGGTGGGCGAAGTCATCTCAGGTGCCTTCATTCGCGCCGCTGGACGCCTCGGTTTGGTAGCTCAGCACCACGACCCCGGTGGCCGTCGCGTGAACGTTCGTCAACTGCAAGGCGGCACGGCTGTCCTCCGAGAACAACCGCTGGCCCTCCCCCACCACGACGGGGCAGACGATCAGGTGGAATTCGTCAAGCAGGCCGTGGTCGAGGAGCGCACGCACCAGCACGCCGCTGCCATAGATCAGGATGTCAGCGCCCTCGCCCTGCTTGAGCGCCCGGACCTCCTCGGCGATGTCGCCCGAGAGGGGCGCCGCGTTCCACGTCAGCTCGGTGAGCGTTTCGGTAACAACGTGCTTGGGGATAGTGTTGATGCGGGTCGTGAACCCGTCGCCGCCCTCGTTCGCCATCCACGCTGCCGACATGCCCTCGTACGTCACCCGGCCGAGCAGGAGCGAGCCGCTCTGCGCGATCCACGCGTCCTGCCGAGTGCCGATCTCCTCGTTGAAGTACGGCATGGTCCACATCGGGTCGCTCATGATGCCGTCCAGACTCAGGTATTCCACCGCCACGATCTTGCGCATGTTCCACACTCCTTGGATGCCGTGCTGCGGTCACGTCCCTCGGGACAGGCCCTGCACCACGACATGAGTATGCGAACTGGCCCCGCCGGAGTCTTGTACCGAAACGACACCAGGCAGGGTTGTTCGGTGCTTCGCCCACGCGGCGGACAGGGGTGAGCGGTGCTACGGGGCCAGTTCCCGGGCGCTCAGCGGCGAGTGCGGCCAGGCCTCGCGGACGATGCGCGCGGGGGTGCGGCCCACCAACTGCTTGAGCGTCCTGGTCAGGTGCGGCTGGTCGGTGTACCCCAGGTCATGCACGACATCTGGGATGGCGCTGCCCGTCTGAAGGAGCGCCACCGCCTCGCGGGCCCGCTCGATGGAGAGCACCGTGCGCTGGGAGAGCCCGGTGGCCTGGAGAAAGCGCCGTTGCAGGGTGCGAATGGTGGCCGGGGCCTCGGGCAAGTCGCCGCCTATCAGGGGCAGGGCCGTGGGCTCGCAGCGCAGGAGCCCCAGGCGAATCAGCCGCTCGACGAAGGCGTCGGCGTCCCCCACGCTGGGGATGGGCAGGGCGTGGTCGTCCAGCCAGAACGAGCCACCGGTGGTGGGCAACACCGCGTGCCGGTCGAGCAGGTGGATGGGGGGCAGCGCGGGAAGAAAGACGCCGAGTTTGAAGGTGATACCGAAGAACTCCGCGTCCCCCGGGGCGTGCGCGACGCTCGCCCGGCTCTCCGGCCCGCGCAGCACGACGCCGACCTGGCCCCGGGAGCGCGTGACCACCAGTTCCGAGCGACTCACGGCGAGCGAGGTAAAAGTTCCAGGCCGCTCGCTCTGCCCGGACCAGACCTCCTCTACCAGCGGGGAACCGGACGCCAGGCTCTCCAGGGTAAACAGCATGGCCTCCTCCTACCGCACGGGCGACAGACTTGGCAACCCCGGCATCCAGAGGTGGCCTGTCCGTGTCCCGACCCCCGGTCCGGGAGGCGGAGCGTGGGCGAACACGAGGGAGGAGTCCACGGTTCAAGAACAGCGCCGCAGCCGCTCTTTCCCTGGTCGTCTTTTGGTTCCCTGGGTGGGTCGTCGCCACGAGAGGGCAAGCCTGCCCGGTCTCCCCCAGGACGAGAGGCGCTCCGCCCTCCTTCCATCTCCGGCCGGAGCAGGTTCTAGCTCCCCCGGTAGGTGCTGTACGACCAGGGCGAGACCACCAGGGGCACGTGGTAGTGCCCCGACGTGTCGCCCACCGTGAAGCGCAGCGTGACGAGGTCGAGAAAGGGGGGGCTCGGCGCGGCCTCGAAGCCCTCGAAATACGGGGCGACGTGGAAGGTCAGCTCGAAGGTGCCGGGGGCCAGGCTCCCTCGCTCGATCAGGGGCGCGTCGGTGCGCCCGTCCCTGTTCGTCACCGCCTCGGTCACCTTGCGGCGCTCCTGGCCCTCCACCCGGAAGAGTTCCACCCGGACCCCGGCGGCGGGTCGCCCCCTGGCCGTGTCGAGGACGTGAGTCGTAAGGCCCGAGTGTCCCGCCATCAGGCCCGCTCCACCCACGCCTCCATCAGGCCGTAGGGCTCGGGGTCCACATGAAAGATCTCGTTGTCGTTCCCCAGCCCGAAGCGTTCGAGGTTGTACCGCAGGTGGTGCTTGTTGGGCATCTGGAACCAGACCCGGGAAATCTCCGGGCACGCCGTCAGCACGGCCTGGCCCATCAGGAACAGCGTGTTCTGGAGGCTGGGCGAGTAGTGGTCGGTGAAGGTCTCCTGAATCTGGCGGTAGACCTGGTTCCACACGTCGTCGTAGTCCACGTCCTCCGTGTTGTACTCCCACTTCGCCGTGACGAAGGTCGCCATGACGCGGTCCGTCGTCTCCGGCAGGGTGGTGAAGCGTTCGTTCAGCAGATAGCCCGCCCAGCCGCTCCGGGTGGTCTTGAGGACGTACAGGTTCTCCAGGCCTGAAGTGACCTTGAACGTCTGGCCGTCCCCCTCCACTCGGGCGGTGCGCTGGGGCATCTGGCGGACGAAGGAGTGGTCGTGCCCTTCGCCGCCCACCGGAATGCGCTCCCACAGGTACTCGGTGAACTCGGCGAAGCCACCCGTGACCCTGGGCCCGGTCTTCACGAAGTGATTGAGCAGCTCCTTGCCGAATTCCTCGGGGCTGCCCCGGAAACCCTCCTTCGCCAAGCCGTAGATGGTGTTGCGCACGGTGTCGGTGGCGACGAGGTCCGTGTTGTCACCCCCGGTATGCGCGGCGTCGAAGTCACCGGTCATGGCGACGCGCACGGACAGCTCGCGGATCTCGTGGCGCTCAGTGTCACGCCAGACCTTCATCAGCTTGACCTCGGCCTTGCCGTAGTTGTTCTCGCCGAGACGGACGTTCACCTTGGCGGGGGAGGGGTGAGTCTGGGTCATGCTGGGGCTCCTTGCGTGTCCTGGCGCACCAGGTCGAGGACTCGTAGCCGGGCAATCCTGCCGATTTCCCTCAGGGCGGTCTCCCGCTCCTGCTCCGGGGTGTTCTCCAGGCGCGCGGCGGACCCGCTCAGGATGCTGGCCTTGGTGTTCTCGCGCACGCAGACGATATAGGGCATGTCGAACTTGGCGTGGTAGGCCGAATTGACGCGGTGGAACTCGGCGTACTCCTCGGGGGTCAGGCGGTCGAGCCCGGCGGACGCCTGCTCGGAGGCGGACTCGGCGGTCACCTCCCCCGCCAGCGCCGCCTTCCCGGCGAGGTCGGGGTGCGCGCGGATCAGGGCGAGCTGCTCCCCGGGGGAGTCCGCCTGCACCGCCCGGGTGAAGGCGGCGGCCAGTTCCTCCACCCCGGTGAAGGGACGCTCCCGCCCCACCCGCTCGGCGTAGCGCGGGCTGTGTTCCAGCACTCCGCCGAAGGTGCGCACGAACTCGGGCAGCGGGAGGGCGTTCACCTCGGTCAGGGTCAGGGGGCGGTTCAATGCAGGTCTCCCAGTTCGGGGGCGTGGGCAGCCGCATCGGCAGTCGAGGAGAGCTGGGCGCGCGGGTGGCCGACGATGTTGAAGAGGATGTTGAGCAGGATCGCGCTCAGGGCCCCGGCGGTGATGCCGCTTTCCAGGAAGAGGCCCGCCCAGTCCGGCAGCTTCTCGTAGAGGGTGGGCACGGTGGAGGGGATTACGCCCATCGCGATGCTGACGGCCACGATGGTGAGGTTGCGTGTGTCCACCATGTTCACCCGGCTGAGGGTCTGGATGCCCGCCGCCGCCACCGTGCCGAACAGCACCAGCCCCGCGCCGCCGAGCACCGGCAGGGGGATGGAGGCCACGAGTGCGCCCAGCTTGGGGAAGAAGCCCAGCAGCAGCAGGATCACGCCCGCCGTGGCGACCACGAAGCGGCTCTTGATGCCCGTGAAGCGCACCAGCCCGACGTTCTGCGCGAAGGCGGTGAAGGGAAACACGTTGAACACTCCACCCAGCGCCGTCGAGAGCCCGTCGGCGCGCAGTCCGTCAGCCACGACCCGGGCGTCGACGGGCCTGTCCGTGATCTCACCGATAGCGAGCAGGTCGGCGGTCGTCTCCACCATCACGACGAGCATCACCAGGATCATCGACAGGATGGGCACCAGGGCGAAGGTGGGCAGGCCGAAGAAGAAGGGCGGCGTGAAGCCGATGGCGGCGGCGGTGCCCACGGTGGCGAAGGACGCCTTGCCGAGGATGGCCGCGACGACCGTGCCGAAGACCAGCCCCAGCAGCACGGCGACCCGGCTCCAGAACCCCCGCGCGAAGCGGGTCACGAGCAGGACGAAGACCAGGGTCAGCGCGGCCAGCCCCAGGTTGGCCGGGGCGCCGAAGGTCTCGGCGGCCGGGTTACCGCCCCCCGCCCAGCGGATCGCCACCGGCAGCAGCGCCACGCCGATGATGGTGATGACGGTCCCCGCGACGACCGGCGGGAAGAAGCGCAGCAGGCGCGAGAAGTACGGCGCGAGCAGCACCGTGAAGAGCCCGGCGGCGATCACCGCCCCGTAGATGCCGGGCAGCCCGTAGTCCTTGCCGATGGCGATCATGCTGGCGAGCGCCGCGAAGGTCGTCCCCTGCACGATAGGGAGCCGCGCGCCGAAGCCCGGAAACCCGAGGGTCTGGATCAGGGTGGCGACCCCGCACATGAAGAAGCTGGCGTTCACGATACGCACGATCTGGTCGGGGTTCAGCCCCAGGGCGGAGGCGAGCACGAGCGGCACCGCGATAATCCCCGCGTACATGCTCAGCACATGCTGGAGCCCGAAGGCCACCATGCGCCCGGCCGGCGGAACCTCGTCGACGGGGTGGACGGGCGGAACGGGAACTGCTCGCGTCATGTCAACCTCCCTGCGGGTGGACGCGCCCTGTGGACACGCCGGGAGAGACGACCGGGCCAGGGCCGCCGGCAGACCGAACTACTTAGACGCCTATGTACTTGAATGGGGTCATCGTAAGGGTCGCCCCGCTTCGTGTCAAGCTGTGAAACTTCTTTTCATAGAATAAAAAACAAGGTGTGTGCCTCTCGTCCGACGGGGGGCGATCCCTTCTCCGAGTTCCCGGAGGGCGCCCACGTCCACCATCCACCCTGGAGGCCCCGTGTTAGGCTCAGGCGCCTACACAGGCCCCACGCGATGATGCCTTCCCTGACGCCCGACTTTCTGGCCCGTATCCGGGACGACTGGGAACGGGTCCGGCCCGACCTCGACCCGGAGCCCATGCTGACGGTGGTGCTGCTGGGTCGCCTGCACGCCGCCCTGGCGCGGGAGATCGAGGGCACCTACCTGCCGGACGGCGTCAACGCGGCGGGCTGGGACTTGCTCCTGACGCTGTACCGCTCGGCCCCCCCGGAGGGGCTGACCCCGACCGGGCTCAGCGACCTCGCCGCCATCAGCGGGCCGTCTATGACGAACCGGGTTCAGCGTTTGGTCGAGAGGGGCCTGGTGGAGCGCCGGGGGGGCGAACGCGACCGCCGCTCGGTGCGGGTGCGGCTCACGCGGGAGGGGCGGGCCCTGGTCGAACGCCTCCTGCCCCAGCACCTCGCCACCACCGCCCGGGTCCTGTCGGCGCTCGACCCCGTTGAGACGGAGGTTCTCCGCCGCCTCGCCGCCCGGTTGCTGTTGGGACTGGAGTCACGAACGGAGGATGGGGAGGCCGCTCAGGCACCCGGCTGAGGTGGGGAGGCCCCTGCACGCTGCATGGGGTAACGGGTGCCGGGGGGCAGAGGGCCGCCCGACCCGCCCTGTTCGGCTACGGCGGCTTCCCCGGTTTAACCCGGCTCCGAACGAGGTCAAGCCTGACGGCCTGCCCGGACTCCAACCACAGTTTCCGGGCAGACCGTCAGGGGCAGCTCAAGCGGCTCGTCCCGCGTTTACCCCCAGCCCAGGCGGATCGACACCTGCTCGGCGGCGCGGTTCATCCGACCGGCGACCTCGGCGATCTGGTCCCGGCCGAAGCGCGAGGTGGGCGCGGAGACGCTGAGGGAGGCGACCACCTGCCGGGTGTGGTCCCGGACGGGCACGGCCACGCAGCGCACGCCCAGTTCGCGCTCCTCGTCGTCCACGCTGTAACCCTGCTCACGCACCTGAGCGAGTTCGCGCAGCAGCGCCGCGAGGGTCGTGATGGAGTGGGTCGTGTAGGCCGGGAAGGGACCGTCGCCCAGCTTCTGCCGCACGTCTCCTTCGGGGCGCCACGCGAGCAGCACCTTCCCCACCCCGGAGGCGTGCAGCGGCGCGTTGTCCCCCAGATGCGCGAACATCCGCATGAGCTGGCGGCCCTCCACCTGATGCACGTATACCGCCTCCGAGCCGTACAGCACGGCGAGGTTGACCGTCTCGTTCAGGTCCCCCACCAGGGCCTCCATCTCGGGGTGGGCAGAACTGATCAGATTGTTGCGCTCAGTGAAGGCGAGGCCGACCTGATAGGCCCGCAGCCCCACGCTGTAGACCCCGCTGGGCTCGTCCCACTCGACGAAGCCGTGCTGGCGCAGGGTCTCCAGCAGCCGGTAGGTCGTGCTCGCCGAGAGGTTCACCTGCCGGGCGAGCACGCTCAGGGGCGCGCGGCGCAACTCCTTGAGGGCCAGCAGGACCGTCAGCCCGCGCTCCAGGGTGCGGACGCTGCTCGTCTCGCCGCTGCGGGCGCGGCCCGGTTTCTGCCTGGCGGTCGTCGTCATAGGGTTCGCCGGACAGGGTAGGGCGTCCGCGTGGCCGGGATTGTTCGGGCGGCGGGCGTCACGCGAGTCGCTCGTACGCCGGGAGGGTCAAGAAGTCGGCGAGCGGCGAGCGGGTCGCCACGTCCCTGAAGAGCCGCCCCGCCTCGGCGAAGTTCGGGCCGAGCTTGCCCAGCTCCTCCTCGAACAGGCCGTCCAGCAGTTCCGGCGTCAGCGTCCGCCCGTCGTCCAGCCGGACCCCGTGGTGGAGCCACTGCCACAGTTGCGCGCGGCTGATCTCGGCGGTTGCGGCGTCCTCCATCAGGTTGTGGATGGGCACCGCCCCCCGCCCCTGGAGCCACGCCGCGAGGTACTGGATGCCGACGCTGATGTTCGTCCGCACGCCGCCCTCGGTGATCGTGCCTTCAGGCGGGGTGAGGAGGTCGGCGGCGGTAACCGTCAACTCCATCTGCTTGCCCGAGTCGATCTGATTCGGGGTGGGCATCAGGCGGTCGAAGACCTCGGTGGCGAGGTCCACCATCCCCGGGTGCGCGACCCAGGTCCCGTCGTGCCCGTTCGTCGCCTCCCGCTCCTTGTCCAGCCGCACCTGCTCGAAGGCGCGTTCGTTGGCCGCCGGGTCGTTTTTAACCGGGATGAAGGCGCTCATGCCGCCGATGGCCGGGGCGCCGCGCTTGTGGCAGGTCTGGATCGCCAGCTTGGAGTAGTTCGCCATCATGGGCACCGCCATCGTGACCTGGGCGCGGTCGGGGAGGATCTGGTCGTCCCGGTTCCGGAACTTCTTGATGTACGAGAAGATGTAGTCCCAGCGCCCCGAGTTCAGCCCTGCCGAGTGCTCGCGGAGTTCGTACAGAATCTCGTCCATCTCGAAGGCGGCCAGGATCGTCTCGATCAGGACCGTCGCCCGGATCGTGCCGCGCGGCACGCCCAGGGTGTCCTCCGTGAAGGTGAACACCTCGTTCCACCACCGCGCTTCGAGATGGCTTTCGAGCTTGGGGATGTAGAAGTACGTGCCCGTGCCGCGCTTCAACCGCTCCTGCGCGTTGTGGAAGGCGTACAGGCCGAAGTCGAAGAGGGACCCGCTCATCTCCTCGCCGTCCACCGTGACGTGCTTTTCGGGGAGGTGCAGGCCGCGCGGGCGGACAAGCAGCATGGCGGGCTGCTCAACCAGGCGGTAGCTCTTGCCCCCCTGTTCGAGCGAGATGGTGCCCCGCACGGCGTCGCGCAGGTTGAGCTGGCCGTCGAGCATGTTTTCCCAGACCGGGCTGCTGGCGTCCTCGAAGTCGGCCATGAACATGCGGGCGCCACTGTTGAGCGCGTTGATGATCATCTTGCGGTCCACCGGGCCCGTGATCTCCACCCGGCGGTCTTGCAGGTCGGCGGGCAGGGGGCTGATCTTCCAGTCGCCCGCGCGCACGCCCTCGGTCTCGGGCAAGAAGTCGGGCAGCTCGCCCGCGTCCAGCCGGGCCTGCCGTTCCTCGCGGGCCGCCAGCAGTTCGCGCCGCCGGGCGTCGAAGCGCCGATGCAGCTCGGCCACGAAGGACAGGGCCCCCGGGGTGAGTACCTCGGCGTAGGCCTCCGGGACGGGGGCGGCGAACGTCATGCCAGCGGGCGTGTGCGGGATCGTGGTCACGGGAACCTCCTGGAAGGGGCGGGAAACGCGCGGGAAATTTTATCTGTTGAAGATTATTTCCATTCTACCCATTCAGGAGGCTGGGGCAAGGCGGGGAAGCGTCTCCAGGCCAGTAACGCCGCTGTCGGCCTATATCCGGCGGCGGCCGGAGCCCGTCACTCCACGAGGACGACCCGATAGTCGTTGAGGTTGTGCCCGCTGGGACCGGTGACCAGGGCGTCCCCCAGCGCCGCGAAGAAGGTGCCCGAGTCGTTGCGGGCGAGGAAGTCGCGTGGGTCGAGGTCCAGGGCCCGGGCACGCGACAGCGAATCGGGCGTGAGGAAGGCCCCCGCCGCGTCGCTGTTCCCGTCGATGCCGTCGGAACCGGCGGAGAGGGCGTAGACCCCGCGCTCCCCCAGGTTCTCCAGCAGCCACAGGACAAACTCCTGGTTGCGCCCACCTCTCCCCTCTCCGCGCACGGTGACCGTCGCCTCCCCACCCGAGAGCAGCGCCAACGGACCCCGGAAGGGCGTGCCATAAGTGCGGACACTGTGTACGAGCGAGGCGTGGAACCCCGCCAAGTCGCGCGCCTCCCCCGCGAAGGTGTCGCCGAGGATCACCGCCTCCATACCCTGCCCCCGCAAGAACCCCTGCGCCGCCTCCAGCAGCACGCGGTTCGAGCCGATGACGACATTCTCGACCTGGGGCAACTCGCCGGGTTTGGGTGTCTCGGGGAGGTCGCCCCGGACCCCAGCCGTGAGGTGCGCGCGGGCTTCCTCTGCCCCAATGCCGTAACGGTCGAGGACCGCTAGAGCGTCGGCGAAGGTGGAGGGGTCAGGGACGGTGGGACCGCTGGCGATCACCGAGGGGTCGTCGCCGATGACATCGGAAATCAGGAGGGCCCGCACCCGGGCGCGAGTCGCCTGCGCCAGCCGCCCGCCCTTCACCCGCGAGAGGTGCTTGCGAACCGCGTTGATCTCCTCGATGGTCGCCCCGGCGCGCAGCAGGTCACGGGTGAGCGCCTGTTTCTGCGCCAGCGTGACGCCCCAGGGAGCACTCAGCAGGGCGCTCCCGCCCCCCGACACGAGGACGAGCAGCCGGGCCCCCCGGGGCAACTCCCGCACCCACGAGAGTGCCCGCTCGGCGGCGAGCGTGCTGTATTCATCGGGAACGGGGTGGCTGCCGGGAAGGACTTCCGCCTCTTCCGGTGCGCTGAGGTCGGGCGTGCCGCGTGGGGGGACGGCGAGAGCGGGAACGCCCGGGTACGCCTCCAGCGCGGCGCGCAGCATGGGGAGCGCGGCTTTCCCGAAGGCGAGCACGAAGTCGGGGCGTTCTCCCGTCAAGTGCGGGGCCAGCAATCGAGCGGGGGCCACCGCCTCCAGCGCCGCCCGGTAGCTGTGCTCCAGCAGCGCCCGTAGATCGGTTGAAGGAACAGCCGTCCCAGGAACCGTCCGGTCAGGAGCGGTCACGGTCAGTCCAGCCCGGCGAGCTGCCCGTACAGCGCCGCGAGGCCCGAGTGGTCGAGGTCGCCCATCCCCTGCGCGATCATGCTGTTCATCAGCTCGGCGACGCCAGCGGTGGCGGGAAGCGGCACGGCCTGCTCGCGGCCCGCCTCCAGCGCCAGACGCAGGTCCTTGCGGTGCAGGTGGATGCGGAAGCCCGGCTTGAAGTTGCCGTCGAGGATGCGCTGCCCGTGCAGGTCGAGGATGCGGCTCTGCGCGAAGCCTCCCAGCAGCGCCTCGCGCACCCTTGAGGCGTCCACGCCGCTCTTGCGGGCGAGCGTCATCGCCTCTGCGACCGCTTGGATGGTCAGGGCTACGACGATCTGGTTGCAGATTTTCGTGACCTGCCCGGCACCGGGGCCGCCGATGTGGACGATGTTCTTCCCGACCGCCTCGAACACCGGGCGGGCCCGCGCAAATCCCTCCTCGCTGCCCCCCACCATGATGCTGAGGGTGGCCCCCTCCGCGCCGACCTGACCGCCGGACACGGGCGCGTCGAGCGAATCGGCCCCCTTCGCCTTCAGCGCCTCGGCGACCTTACGGGCGGTGCTGGGGGCGATGCTGCTCATGTCGATGTAGAGGCCACCCGAGGCGAGCCCTTCGACCACGCCGTTCTCGCCCAGCACCACCTCCTCCACCTGTGGGCTGTCGGGCAGCATGGTGATCACGATGTCGCTCTGCTCGGCGACCTCGCGGGCAGTGCGGGCCACCTGGGCGCCCTCGGCGGCGAGTTGCTGTTCAGGCTCCGGGCCACGGTTGTTGACTGTGAGGGAATAACCCGCCCTGATCAGGTTGCGGGCCATCGGGAGGCCCATGATGCCCAGGCCGATGAAGCCGATGCGTTCCTTGCCGTCCGTCATGCCGTCACTCCTTCCCTCAGCGCCGCCATCCAGGCCAGCGAACCCACCGTGTCCCCCTCGGGAATGTACTCCAGGCCCACGTAGCCGCCGTACCCTTCCCGGTCCAGCGCGGCGAGCACGAAGGGGTAGTTGATCTCCCCGGTGCCCGGCTGGTGGCGACCCGGCACGTCCGC
This sequence comes from Deinococcus aetherius, assembly GCF_025997855.1. NCBI lineage: Bacteria > Thermotogati > Deinococcota > Deinococci > Deinococcales > Deinococcaceae > Deinococcus > Deinococcus aetherius. Next base: position 497,417 of record NZ_AP026562.1, on the reverse strand, counting down.
GAGTTGGACGTGCGCGATCTGCCCTTGCAGGCGGCGGAAGGTGTCGAGCAGTTGCCCCTCGGTGCGCTGCTGGTGGTAGAGGTCGTACTGGATACGCAGGTTGTCCGCCCCCACCTCGGCGATCAGCCCCGCCGCCTGGTCGGGCGTACGCAGGAAGAAGCCGGGGATGTCGTGCGGGTTGATGGGCTCGATGAGGAGGGTGACGTGGGCGCGGGCCAGTTCGGAGGCGGCGTACCGCAGATTCTCGACCAGAACGCGGCGGGCTTCATCGGCATTGGCACCTTCCGGCAGCTTCCCGACGAGGCAGTTCACGAGGGGCGGCTGTGCTCCCCGCAGCGCCTCCACGTAGGTCAGCGCCCGGGCCACGCCGTCGCGGAATTCCTCCTGGCGGCCTTGCAGCACGGCAATCCCACGCTCCCCCGCCGCCCAGTCCCCGGCGGGCAGGTTGAACAGCACCTGGGTTAGGCCGTGCTGCCGGAGCTGATCCCGCAGTTCCTCGGGCGAGTAGGGGTAGGGGAACATGTATTCCACGGCGGTAAAGCCCGCCTGACGGGCCGCGCCGAAGCGTTCCAGAAAGGGCAGTTCCTGAAACAGCAGGGTGAGGTTGGCGGCGAATCGGGTCATGTCAGTCCTCGTAGAGAAGGGGCAGAGGGGTTGGCCGGGCGACCCTTCTCGGATGCCCTGCCCGTTCACCCCCTCCCAGCCTCCCCCATGAAGGGGGAGGAGCAGAAGTCGTTCAGTCGAGCATGGCGATGGCGGTGGGGGCGTCCTGCCGGGCATCCTCTGCCAGTTCCTCGAACTCGGTGACCGCGTTGATCTCGGTGCCCATGCTGATGTTGGTCACGCGCTCCAGGATCACCTCGACCACGACCGGCACCCGGAACTCGCGCATCAGGTCGCGGGCCCTCTCGAAGGCGGGCAGAACCTCGCCCGGCTGGGTCACGCGCAACGCCTTGCAGCCCAGACCCTCGGCGACCTTGAGATGGTCCACCCCGTAGCCCTGCGTCTCGGGCGAGTTGATGTTGTCGAAGGCGAGTTGCACCTGATAGTCCATCTCGAAGCCGCGCTGCGACTGGCGGATCAGGCCCAGGTACGAGTTGTTCACGAGCACCTGGAGGAAGGGCAGGTTGAACTGCGCGCCCACCGCCAGTTCCTCGATCATGAACTGGAAGTCGTAGTCGCCGGAGAGAGCGACGACCTCCGCGTCCGGGCGGGCCGCCACGACTCCCAGGGCGGCGGGCACCGTCCAGCCCAGCGGCCCGGCCTGCCCGGCGTTGATCCAGTGGCGGGGCTTGTAGACGTGCAGGAACTGCCCGCCCGCGATCTGCGACAGGCCAATGGTGGTGACGTACACGCTCTGGCGCCCGAACGCCTTGTTCATCTCCTCGTAGACGCGCTGGGGCTTGATGGGCACGTTGTCGTAGTGCGTCTTGCGGAGCATCGTCCGCTTGCGCTCGCGGCACTCCTCGGCCCACTCGCCCCGGTCCCTGAGCCGCCCGGATACCCGCCACTCGCGGGCCACCTCGACGAACAGTTCCAGCGCGGCCTTCGCGTCGCTGACGATGCCGTAGTCGGGGCCGAAGACGCGCCCGATCTGGGTGGGCTCGACGTCCACATGGACGAACTTGCGGCCCCCGGTATACACGTCCAGCCCGCCGGTGTGGCGGTTCGCCCAGCGGTTGCCGATCCCCAGCACGAAGTCGGAGGCGAGCATCGTCGCGTTGCCGTAGCGGTGCGAGGTCTGGAGGCCCACCATCCCGGCCATCAGCGGGTGGTCGTCGGGGATGGTGCCCCAGCCCATCAGGGTCGGGATGACGGGCACGCCGGTCAGCTCCGCGAAGGTCTGGAGGAGGTCCGGGGCATCCGCGCCTATGATGCCGCCGCCCGCGACGATCAGGGGGCGCTCGGCAGCCTGAAGCATCTCCATCGCCTTTTCCACCTGGGCCCGGGTCGCGGCGGGCTTGTAGACGGGCAGGGGCGAGTACGTGTCGGGGTCGAACTCGATCTCGGCCATCTGCACGTCGAAGGGGAGGTCGATCAGCACCGGGCCGGGACGGCCGGAGCGCATCACGTGGAAGGCTTGCTGGAAGACGCGGGGAACGAGGGCGGGCTCGCGCACCGTGACGGCCATCTTCGTCACCGGCTTGGCGATGCTCTCGATGTCCACCGCCTGAAAGTCCTCCTTGTGCAGCCGGGGGCGCGGCGCCTGCCCGGTGATGCACAGGATGGGCACGGAGTCGGCGCTCGCCGCGTACAGCCCGGTAATCATGTCGGTGCCCGCAGGCCCGCTGGTGCCGATGCACACGCCGATGTTGCCCGCCTTCGCGCGGGTGTAGCCGTCCGCCATGTGGGAGGCGCCCTCGACGTGCCGGGCGAGGATGTGGTTGATCCCACCCAGCTTCCGCAGCGCGGCGTACAGGGGGTTGATGGCCGCTCCCGGCACCCCGAAGGCGGTCTCCACACCCTCCAGGCGCAATACGTGAACGGCCGCCTCGACTGCGGTCATCTTGGGCATCTTCGTTTCCTCCTTGACGGCAGCGTAAGGGGCACACCCCTCTTTGTCAATCCGTAGAAGTGTATTTTACTCTATGAAATAAGGCGGGCCCGACCCTACGCTTTACCAACCTTTTGTCACGCTGCAAACGTGTTCGCCTCTCGACATTGCGTTCTATCGCATATTTTACTGAACGAAAAATCTCTCCAGTCTTTGACAATCACTTCGGCGGCGTGTTACACCCTGGCTACGACGACTGTTCCCGCTTCCCTCGTGCCGCCCGCGAAAGACCGCGACGTTCCTCCTTTCCCGGCCTGCCCGGGCCCCTCTGGAGACTCCCGTGACCACATCCGACCCTGCCGTTCACCGCAGCCTTCAGGGCCTTTTCGCCGAACGCTGGCGGGCGCTGCTCGCGCCGACCCCCTGGACGCCGGGCTTCGACCCGCGCGGGGCGGCCATTCGTCAGGCCGAGTGGCGGGTCGCCCCACCACCGGGGGAACTGCGGGCCCGCCAGGTCGAGCAACTGGTGGAGGCCAGCGATGCCGGGGCGCTGGAGCGGGCGCTGGTGGCCTCCCCCGACGCGTTGATCTTCGACTTCGACGACACCTTCTCCCCCACCCCGGCGAATGTCCGCGCCGGGCACGCCCACCTGGGGCGGCTGCGGGGGCAGGCCCGGCCGCTGGTGATGCTGCGCCCCCGCCCGCTGTACATGCAGGAGGCCGGTCCCGGGGGCAGTGAGGCTCACAGCGCCACCATCAATGATCTGGCGGCGTTCGTGGAGGCGTTTCGTGAGCGCGAGCACCCCTACGTGTACATCCCCAAGCTGGAATTCCCCGCCGAGGCCGAGTTCTGGAACGACCTGCTCTCCGAGACCGAGCGGCACTTCGAGCGGGCGGCGGGCAGCATCCGGGTCTGTCTTCAGATCGAGACGCTGCCCGGGGCCTTCCACGCCGAGGAGCTGCTGTACGTGCTGCGGGAGCGGGCCTTCGGCCTGAACGCCGGGCGCTGGGACTACGTCTTCAGCGCGGTCAAGTGGCTGGGGAAGGACCCGCGCTTCCGCCTCCCCGAGCGGGCCGAGTTGCACATGGGGCGGCCCTCCATGCAGGCGTACGAGCACCACCTCGCCCGGGTCTGCGCCCGGCGGGGAGCCCAGGCCATCGGGGGCACCGCCGCGCTAGCGCCCGATCCCCAGGACCCCGCCCCCGCTCTCGCCGTCGTCCGGGCGGACAAGGAACGCGAGGCGGCCCAGGGCTACGTGGCCGCCTGGGCGGGGCTGCCCGACCTGATCCCCACCGTCCGTGCCGTCTTCCAGTCCGCACCCCCGGCCTCATCGCCACCACCCCTGCCCGAGGCCGAGGTGGAGGCCAGACTGCTGGCCTTTCCCCACGCCCAGAAAGTGCCCCTCGCCGCCGTGCGCGACACCATCGGTGTGGCGAGCGACTACCTCCGCGCCTGGCTGGCCGGGCAGGGCGTCATCGTGCGGCAGGGGCGGGTGGAGGACACTGCCACGGCCGAACTCGCCCGCGCCCAGCTCTGGCAGTGGGTTCATCGCCGGGTTCACTTGGATGACGGGGAGGTGGTGACGCCCGAGCGGTTCGAGGAGCTTCTGGCGGAGCAGACGGACCCGCAGGAACCCGCCGCGAGACTGCTGCGGGCCCTCGTCCTTCCCGAGTCCTGCCCCGCCTACTTCCCACAGGTGGTGCGGACGCTGGATAAGGTGGGGTTCCGATGACCCTTGTTTCCGACTGGACCGCCCTAGCCGGGCGAACCCTCGCCTGCTGCCTGGAGATCGCCGCGTGCACCGAGGTCCCCGGCCAGATCACCCGCACGTTCCTCTGCCCCCCCATGCACGAGGCACACGCGCGGCTCGACGCCTGGGCCGCCTCGCTGGGCCTTCAGACCCGCGAGGACGCCGCCGGGAACTGGCGCGCGACCCGCCGCAGCGCCCGACCGGGTGCCCGCACCCTGGTCGTCGGCTCGCACCTGGACAGCGTGCCGGACGCCGGGGCCTACGACGGCGTTCTCGGCGTGGTGCTGGGGCTGGCCCTGCTGGAGGCGCTCGGGGACACCCCCCTCCCCTACCATGTCGAACTGGTGGGCTTCAGCGAGGAGGAGGGCGTGCGCTTCGGCGTGCCCTTCATCGGCAGCCGTGCGCTGGTCGGCACGGCGGGCGAACTGCTGGAGGTCACCGACGCGGGGGGCAAGACCGTCGCGCAGGTCATCGCCGAGTACGGGCTGGACGTGGGCCGACTGGAGGAGGCGCGGCTCACGGGCGACGTGCTGGGCTACCTGGAGATGCACATCGAGCAGGGCCCGGTGCTGGAGGCGGAAGGGCGGTCACTCGGTCTGGTCGAGGCCATCGCCGGGCAGTCGCGGCTGGACCTGACCTTCACCGGGAAGGCCAACCACGCGGGGACCACCCCGATGGGGCTGCGACGCGACGCGCTGACGGGCACGAGTGCCTTCGTGCTCGCCGCCGAGAACCTCGCCCGGAGTACACCCGGCCTGGTCGCCACCGTCGGCTCGCTGACCCCGCTGCCGGGAGCGAGCAACGTGATTCCCGGCGAGGTCCACCTCACGCTGGACATCCGCCACGCGCGGGACGAGGTGCGGCTGGGCGCACTGGATCAACTTCTGACCGTGGCCGAGGGGATCGCGCGGGAACGCGGCCTCACCTTCTCTCACCAATTGCGGATGGAGGAACACGCCACGCCGATGAATCCCGCCCTCACCGTCCTGCTCGGCGAGGCCATGAGCGCCGAGGGACAGGTCGCCGTCCCGATGGTCAGTGGCGCCGGGCACGACGCGATGCTGGTGGGGCAGGTCTGGCCCGCCGCGATGCTCTTTCTCCGCAGCCCCGGCGGCCTGAGCCACCACCCGGACGAGGCCGTGCTGGAGGAGGACGTGGAGGCCGCCCTGCGCGTCGGTGCCCGCTTCCTGCGCCTCCTGGCCGAGCGCGAGGAGGCCCGCTGATGTACGACCTGCTCATTCGCGGCGGAAATGTCGTCGGTGAGGAGGGTGTCACGGTCGCCGACCTCGGCGTGGAAGACGGGCGCATCGTCGAGGTCGCCCCGGAGCTGGGCGGCCCGGCGCGCGAGGAGCTGGACGCGCGGGGCCTGCACGTCTTTCCCGGCGTGGTGGACGTGCACGTCCATTTCAACGAGCCTGGCCGCACCGACTGGGAGGGCATCGCCACCGGCAGCCGCGCCCTGGTCGCGGGGGGGGGCACGGTCTTCGCGGACATGCCGCTCAACAGCACGCCGCCCGTGCTCGACCGCGAGACCTTCGAGGCCAAGCGGCAGGCGGCGGAGCGGGAGTCGTACACCGATTTCGCCCTCTGGGGCGGGCTCACCCCCCGCAACATGGACCGGCTGGGTGAACTCGCCGAGGCGGGCGTCATCGGCTTCAAGGCCTTCATGAGCCACAGCGGCCTCGCGGAGTTCGAGTCGCCCGACGACTACACCCTGTATGAGGGTATGTGCCAGGCGCGCGACCTTGGCCGCATCGTCGCCCTGCACGCGGAGAGTGACAGCCTCACCAGCGGCCTCGCGGCGCGCATCCGGGCGGAGGGGGGCCGGGGGGTGCGTGACTACCTCCGCAGCCGCCCCGCCATAGCCGAGGTCGAGGCCGTCACCCGCGCCCTGCTGCTCGCCGGGGAGACGGGCGCGCGGCTGCACCTCGTCCACCTCTCCACCGGACGGGCGGTGGCCCTGGCGATGGAGGCGAGATCGCGCGGCGTGGACGTGAGCGTGGAGACGTGCCCCCATTACCTCTGCTTCACCGGGGAGGACATGGAGCGCCTGGGCGCGGTCCTGAAGTGCGCCCCACCCCTGCGGGACCGGGCCGAGGTGGACGCGCTGTGGGAGGCCGTTCGGGCCGGTTCCATCCACACCATCGGCTCCGACCACTCGCCTAGCGCCCCGGGGCTCAAGGAACGGGACGACTTCTTCGAGGTGTGGGGCGGGATCGGCGGCGTGCAGTCCACCCTCGCGGCCCTGCTCACCGAGGGCCGGACGCGCGGCGTGACCCTGCCCCACATCGCCCGCCTGCTCGCCCGCGCGCCCGCCGAACGCTTCGGACTCACCGGGAAGGGCACGTTGGAACCCGGCGCCGACGCCGACCTCGTGCTCGTGGACCTGGAGGCCGAGTGGGTCCACACGCGGGGCGACCTGCACACCCGCTGGAAGTACAGCCCCTACCTGGGGCGCACCTTCCGGGGACGCGTCCGCCGAACCCTGCTGCGCGGGCAGACCGTGTACCTGGACGGCACCTTCCCCCACCCCCCGCAGGGCCGCTTCCTGGCCCCCTCCCCCGCCGCTCCCGTTCCCCAGGAGGTGACCCCTTGACCCTGAAACAGCTTGGTCAGACCCGCAGCGTCGTCGCGCCCGAGTTCGCGCTGCTCACGCCCGAGACCTTCATCCGCACGACCGTCGCCGAGTGGCGGAACACCTCGTGCATGGTCCACATCGCCCCGGTGATCGGCCAGGGCGCCCGCTTCACCCAGTTCACGGCGGAGATGGGGCCGGGTGCGGAGGCAGGTCCCCCACCGAAGGACATTCAGCGCTTCGTCTTCGTGCTGGGCGGCGAGGTGGAGTTGCAGGTAAACGGCGACACCCACCGCCTCACCGAGTACGACTACGCCTACCTGCCCGCCGGGACCGAACACACCCTGCGCTCGGAGAACGGGGCCCGCGTCTCTGTCTTCGAGAAACGCTTTCACCCCCAGCTTGAGGGGCTGCCCGCGCCGCAGGTCTTCCTCGGCAACGAGCGCCAGGTGCCCGGCACCGAGTTCGAGGGCGACCCCACTCTCATCGCCCGCAAGCTGCTGCCCGACGAGCCCAGCTTCGACTTCATCGTGACGACCATGAGCTACGCGCCGGGCGCCACCCTGCCCTACGTCGAGATTCACTACATGGAACACGGCCTGCTCATGCTGGAGGGCGAGGGCATCTACCGCCTCGACGAACGCTTCCTACCCGTGACGAAGGGGGACGTGATCTGGATGGGCGCTCACTGCCCGCAGTGGTACGGCGCCCTCGGGAAAACCTGGAGCAAGTACCTCCTCTACAAGGACATGAACCGCCACCCGCTCGAAATCCGGTAGCCCTTCGGGGAGGAAGGCCGCCGTGTCCCCGGCACCACGACACATCCTGTCACCTGTTTGAAAAACCTATTCACTCGTCGAAACCCACTGCGTTCCCGTCCGACAGGAGCCGCCATGACCACCACTGAGGACCGCCTGCCGCTCACCGCCCACTACGACGTGCGCCGCGACGCCGCCGGGCATCGCTACCTCGAACCCTTTGTACGGGGCTTCGACCTCACCCGGATTCCGCTGCTGAACAAGGGCACGGCCTTCACCGAGGAGGAGCGGGAGGCGCTGGGGCTCGACGGCCTGATCGCGCCGCAGGTGGACTCCCTGGAGACGCTGGTGGACCGCCTCTACCGCGACTACGTGCGGGTGCAGGAACCGCTCGACAAGCACGTCTTCCTGCGTGACCTGCAAGACCGCAACGAGGTGCTGTTCTACGCCCTGCTCGCCGCGCACGTGGAGGAGATGCTGCCGGTCGTGTACACGCCGACCGTGGGCCTGGCGGTGCAGCAGTTCAGCCGGATCTACCGGGTGCCGCGCGGCCTGGTGCTCTCGACCCGCGACATCGACCGGGCGGAGGGGACGCTGGCGAATGTACCGCTGAACGATGTGCGCATCATCGTGGCGACCGACTCCAGCGCGATCCTCGGCATCGGGGACCAGGGCTTCGGGGGACTGGGCATCTCCATCGGGAAGCTCAGCCTGTACGTCGTCGCGGGGGGCGTGGGGCCGGACAAGACCCTGCCCGTCGAACTCGACGTGGGGACCAACCGCCAGGACCTGATCGACGACCCGGATTACCTGGGGGTGCATCACCGCCGCCTCACGGGGGACGAGTACCTGGCCTTCGTGGACCGCTTCGTGGAGGCGACGCGCAGGCGGTATCCCAAGGCGATCATCCAGTGGGAGGACTTCTCGCGCGACGCGGCCTTCACCGTGCTGGAGCGGTACCGCAAGGTGGTGCCGAGCTTCAACGACGACATCCAGGGGACGGGCGCGGTCGTGCTTGCGGGCCTGTTGAACGCCTGCCGACTGAAGGGCGAACGCCTGCGGGACCAGCGCATCGTAGTCCACGGGGCCGGGGCGGGCGGCATCGGGGTGACGGACGCCCTCAGAAGGGGCCTGATGCGCGACGGCCTGAGTGACGAGGAGGCCCGCGCCCGCCTGTTCGTGCTCGACCAGACGGGACTGCTGCTCAGGGACCGCGAACTGGACGGCTACAAGCGGCCCTACGCGCACGACTCCGCCACCCTGGACTTCACATACGCGGACCGCGCACTGGGTCTGTTGGAGACCGTGCAAGGGGCGGGGGCGACCATCCTGGTGGGCCTTTCCGGCGTGGCGGGGGCGTTCGGCGAGGACGTGGTGCGGGCCGTTCAGGCGAATACCCGCCAGCCCATCGTGTTCCCGCTGTCCAACCCCACCGCCCACTGCGAGGCGTTGCCGGAAGACGTGCTGCGCTGGACGAACGGGGAGGCGCTCGTCGCCACGGGCAGCCCCTTCCACCCGGTCGAGTTGGGGGGCCGCACCCATCCTATCGGGCAGGGGAACAACGCCTTCATCTTCCCGGGGCTGGGCTTCGGGGCGATCCTGGCGGGGGCGCGGGAGATCACCGACGAGATGGTGCTGGAGGCGGCGTATGCCCTGGCCGATTACACCGGGCGCGAGCATCCGGAGCGTCTCTATCCGCCGGTGGCCGACCTGCCGGGCGCCAGCGTGGAGGTCGCCGCCCGGGTGATCCGGCAGGCCCTGCGCGACGGGGTGGCCCAGGAGCCGGGCCTGGGCGAACTGGACGACCCGGCGCTGACCGAGCGGGTGCGGGCCAAGTTCTGGCGGCCGAAGTACCTGCCCTTCCGCGCTCCACGGGCAGACGGGGCCCGCTCCTGAAACCCCTCGCCTGAGCCCGTCAGCAAACGCGCTCCACTCCGGGGAGGCCGCCCCTGCGCGGACCTCCCCTGCCTTCCGCCGCTGGGAAAAGGGTCCCGGACACACGGCCTGGGACCCGGATTCCTGAATGGGACCGGGCGACGCTACCCGCCCATCAGCCAGATGTACCGCACCAGCAGCAACGCGGCGACGACGTACAGGATCGGGCTGACCTGCCGCCCCCGCCCGCTGAACAGCTTGATCGCGCAATAACTGATGACGCCCAGGCTCACCCCGTTGGCGATGGAGAAAGTCAGCGGCATGGCGATCACGGTCAGGAAGGCGGGCAGGCCCTCGCTGATGTCGTCCCAGTCCACATGCCGGACACCCTCCATCATCAGGGCACCGACGAGGATCAGGGCCGGGGCGGTGGCGGCCCCGGGAATCGCGGCAGCCAGCGGCCACAGGAACATGCTCAGCAGGAACAGCACCCCCACCGTCACGGCGGTCAGGCCGGTGCGTCCCCCCTCCCCAATGCCGCTGGCCGACTCCACATACGCCGTCGTCGTGCTCGTGCCCATAAACGCCCCGAACATCGCCGCCAGCCCGTCCATAGCGAAGGTGCGGCGGGCGCGCGGCATGTCCCCCCGCTCGTCCAGGTACCCCGCGCGCTGGGCGAGGCCGGTCAGGGTGCCCGTCGCGTCGAAGAAGTCCACGAAGAAGAAGGTGAAGACGACGCTCAGCAGACCGAGACCGAGTGCCCCGGCGATATCGAGGTGCCCGACCAGCGACCCGGGCCAGACCGGCGCGTCGAGGATGCCGAGGAGACGGCCGTCGAAGCCGGGGAAGGACCGCAGGGCGCCCTCGGGGCCACCCGCGTACACCGGTGCCCGGGTCACGATGGCAATGGCGGTGGTGGCGAGGATGCTCCACAGGATCGCGCCCGTCACCCGGCGGCTCATCAGGACGGCGGCGACGATCAGCCCGAGCAGGGCCAGCCACACGGGCGCGGCGGTGAGCGACCCCAGGCCCACCAGCGTCGCCGGGTTGCTCACCACGATCCCGGCGTTCTTGAGGCCCAGGAAGGCCAGGAAGGCCCCGATCCCGCCCGTGATGGCGAACTTGAGCGAGGTGGGAATCGCCCGCACGATGGCCTGCCGGGCACCCAGGACGCTCAGCAGCACGAACAGGATGCCGCTGATGAACACCGCCCCCAGCGCGGTCTGCCAGGGAATCCCCAGCCCCTGCACGACCGTGAAGGCGAAAAAGGCGTTCAGCCCCATCCCAGGCGCCTGCGCGAAGGGGTACTTGGCGACCAGCCCCATCACCAGCGACCCGAAGGCCGCCGCGATGGCGGTCGTCATCAGGAGTTGCACGAAGGCGTTGGGAACCTGGATCGCCGTGGACAGCACCTGCGGGTTCACGAAGAGGATGTAGCTCATCGTGAGGAAGGTCGTCAGGCCCGCCCGCAACTCACGGGGGACAGTCGAACCCGAGGCCCGCAGGCCGAAGTAGCGGTCGAGGCCGGAGCCGGTTGCGGGACGGGATGCAGAAACGTCGGACATGCTCAGTCTCCTGTCGGAAAGCCCCTGGAGCGGGGCAGGACATCGAAGGCTGGAAAACCGGGAGCATAGGGCTCCCACCCAGGCGGCCGACGTGGCCCGTCCGGGGCGAAGCACCAGCAGCCTGGGTTAAGCCGGGGGACCGTCCCGGGCGCGGGAGAGCCGGGTCACACGCGGACCTCGCTGGGGGTGGCGGGCCGTTGATACACCCGGTCGCCCTCCACCCAGACCCCGGCCACGTCCGCCCCGGTGCCCAGGGTGAAGAGGGCGGCCAGGGCACGCTCGGGGCCCTCCGCGTGCCGGAGGACCGTCGCCAGCGTGCTGCCCTCCGGGGGGCGCAGGTACACCGCGTCGAAGGCCTTGCCCGCGCCGAAATCGCCCGTCCGGTCCTGCAAGTCGAGGGCCTCGGCGCCTGCCCGCGTCGCCAGGTACAGCAGGTGCGCCGGGGCGAGCGGCTGCCCCGCCTCGCCGAGAAGCTGCTGCATGAAGTAGGCCTGCAACCCCTCCTTGAGCATCGAAAAGCCCGTGCCGCCCCCCACGTCCGTGCCCAGCGAGACGTGGACGCCTGCCTGGAGGTGGCGGCGCAGCGGGAAGAGGCCGCTTCCCAGGGACGAGTTGCTGCAAGGGCAGTGCGCGGCGGTGCAACGGTAGGCTGCCATCACATCCAGCTCGCGCCCCGTGGGGTGAACGTTGTGGGCGAGGACGCTGTGGCGGGTGACCAGCCCCGCGCGCTCGTAGGTGTCTAGGTAATCGCGGGCGCCCGGGAACAGCCCCCGAACCACCTCGATCTCGCGCGGGCTCTCGTTGATGTGGCTGGTGAAGCGCACCCCCGGGAACTCCCCCATCAGCGCCCCGCAGGCGTCCAGGATGCCCTCACTGGCCGACAGGGCGAAGCGCGGGGTGACGGCGTAGAGGGCGCGGCCCGTCCCGTGCCAGCGTTCGATCAGCGCCCGGCCCTCGGCGTAGGCGCGCTCCGGCGTGGTGTGCAGTTCGGGGCGCAGCAGGCGGTCGGAGACGACCTGCCCGGCGACCACCCGCAGGCCGGTCCGCGCGGCCTCCTCGAAGAACACGTCCATCGCGGAGGCGTAGTGGCTGCCGAACACCAAGGCGGTCGTCGTGCCGTTCGCGGCCAGCGCGGACAGGAACTCGCGGGCGACCGCCCCGGCGTAGGTGGCGTCGGCCAGCCTGGCCTCCTCCGGCAGGGTGTTGCGGTCCAGCCATTCCAGCAGCCCCATCCCCAGCCCGCCGAGCACCCGGACCTGCGGGTAGTGGACGTGGGTGTCCACGAAGCCGGGCAGCAGCACGCCGCCGCGCAGGTCAACGACCTCGGCGCGGGGGTGGGCTGCCCGCAGGTCCGGGTAAGGTGCGGCGGCCAGGATGCGACCTTCGTCCACCAGCAGGGCCCCGTCGTCCAGCGTGTGCAGGGCGTCCGGCACGGCGAAGGGGTTCTCGGGCGTGTGCATCAGGGTCGCGCGGTAAAGCTTCATGGGGTCCTCTGGGGGATGGGGGCGGGAGAGACGGCGGAGAACTCGGTCGCCTCCAGCACCTGCTGAAGCTGCGCGGCCACCCCCAGGGCGATCACCGCCGGACTCTTGCCACGGATGCCGGGAAGGCCGACCGGCGTGGTGATGCGGGCGAGGTCGGCCTCCGTGTGGCCCACCTCCTTCAGTTGCTCCTGGAAGCGCAGCCACTTGACCCGCGACCCGATGAGTCCGACGAAGCCCAGGTCTCGGCGGCGCAACGCGGCGTCACACAGGGCGGCGTCCTCGGCGTGGTCGTGGGTCATGATCACGAGGTGGGTCCCGGCGGGCAGGTCCGCTAGGGCCAGCTCGGGAATCGGCGCGTGGTGGACGTGGAGCCGGGCGGCGCCGCCCGGGAGCCCGGCCAGCCGCTCGGGGGTGAGTTGTCCCTCCCGCGAGTCGATCAGGTGGAGCCTCACCGGCAGGGTGCTCAGGATGTTCGCCAGCGCGAGCCCCACATGGCCCACCCCAAAGACGGCGAGGTGCGGGCGTGCGGTCTGGAGGGGTTCGAGGAGCAGCGTCACCTCTCCGCCGCAACACTGCCGCCCATACTCGTTCGGGGCGCGGTCCGTGAGCCGCAGGGTGAGCAGTTCGGGGGTGGTCGCCCGGCAGGCGAGCAGCGCCCGTGAACGCTCCACGGCGGTCGCCTCCAGGTTGCCGCCGCCCACGCTGTCCCAGGTCTGCTCCAGGCCGACGACCATCTTCGCGCCCGCCTCCCGGGGGGCGTGGCCGCGCACCACCACGACGGTGACGAGGACGCCCGGCCCGCCCTGGTCCGCGAGGCCCTGCACGGCCTCCAGCCAGCCGCCCGGCATGTCAGTCCGCCGCCACGTGGGAGGGAGGGGTAGGCCGGGCGCTGGCCTGCCGCGCCGCGTCGAGCGCCCAGTACACGGCCTCCGGGGTGGCCGGGCTGGCAAGGAGGGTGGAGTGACCTTCCGGGCCAAAAGCGGATGCCGCCTGCCGCAACGCCTCGCGCACACTGATCGCCAGCATCAGGGGCGGCTCGCCGACCGCCTTGGAGCCGTACACCACGCCGCTCTCGGTCGCCCGCTCCAGCAGCGCCACGTTGAAGACCTCAGGCATCTCCGAGAAGCTGGGGAGCTTGTAGGTGCTCGCCGCCTGGGTGGCGAGGCGGCCCCGGTAAGGCCCGTCGGAGGTGTCCCAGCGCAGATCCTCCAGGGTCAGCCAGCCCGCCCCCTGCACGAAGCCGCCCTCGACCTGCCCGAGGTCGATCAGCGGCGAGAGGCTGTCACCCACGTCGTGCAGGATGTCCACCCGGCGCAGGCGGTAGGCGCCGCTGAAGCCGTCCACCTCCACCTCGCTCACGGAGGCGCCGTAGGAGAAGTACTTGAAGGGCTCGCCCTGCATCCGCTCGCGGTCCCAGTGCAGGCCGGGGGTGCGGTAGTACCCGGCGGCCCAGAGCTGCGTGCGGGCGTGATAGGCGTCGTGGACGAGCCGCGCGAAGGTCAGGCCGCGCTCGGGATGCCCCAGCGGGAAGACCAGCCCGTTCTCGAACCGCACGTCGTTCGGGTGGACGTAGTCGCCGAAGCGCCCCGCCGCCACCGCCGCCAGCCGCCCCTTGATCTGCTCGCAGGCGTCCTTGATCGCCCCGCCGTTGAGGTCCGCGCCGCTGCTCGCCGCCGTCGCCGAGGTGTTGGGCACCTTGTCCGTGCGGGTGGGCGCGAGCCGCACGCAGGAGAGCGGGACGCCGAGGGCGGTCGCCGCGACCTGAAGCATCTTCGTGTGCAGCCCCTGGCCCATCTCGGTGCCGCCGTGGTTGATGAGGACCGAGCCGTCCTTGTAGACGTGGACGAGGGCGCCCGCCTGGTTGTAGGCGGTGAAGTTGAAGGAGATGCCGAACTTGACGGGCGTCACAGCGAGGCCGCGTTTGGTGTGGGGATTCGCCGCGTTGAAGGCCCGCACCTCCTCCGCCCGCGCCGCGAAGTCCGAGCGGGCGAGCAGGGTTGCCCAGAGGTCCTCCAGCCGCTCGGCATGGCGCACGGGCTGGCCGTAGGGGGTGCTCTCGCCGGGGCGGTAGAAGTTGCGGCGGCGCAGTTCGTGGGGTTCGAGCCCCAGGAGCGGTGCGCAGCGGCCCAGGATGTCCTCGATCACCAGCATCCCCTGCGGCCCGCCGAAGCCCCGGAAGGCCGTCTGCGAGGTCTTGTTCGTCCTGGCGATGCGTCCGTGAACCTCGACGTGCGGGATGAAGTAAGCGTTGTCGATGTGGCACAGGGCTCGGGCGAGCACCGGCTCGGAGAGGTCGAGGCTCCACCCGCCGTCCGAGGTGAGGGTGGCCTGGAGGGCGAGGAGCTGCCCGTCCGCGTTGAAGCCCACCCGCCAGCTCGCGTGGAAGGGGTGGCGCTTGCCGGTCAGGGTGAGGTCCTGCTGGCGGTTCAGGCGCAGGCGCACCGGGCGGCCCGTGAGCACCGCCCCCAGCGCGGCAATCGCGGCGTACCCGTGGGGCTGCATCTCCTTGCCGCCGAAGCCTCCCCCCATCCGCAGGCACTGGACCGTGACCTGATGGCTGGCGAGCCCCAGGACGTGCGCCACGATCTCCTGCGTCTCGGTGGGGTGCTGGGTGCTCGACTGCACGAAGACCTGCCCGTATTCGTCCACGGTGGCGAGGGAGGCGTTCGTCTCCAGGTAGAAGTGCTCCTGCCCGCCTATCTCGAACTCGCCCTCAAAGACGTGGGCGGCCCGCGCCAGGCCATCCTCGGCGTCTCCCCGTCGCAGGGTGGGCTGGCCCCCCTGGAAGGATTCGGCGGCGATGGCCTCCTGCACCGTCACCAGAGCGGGCAGCGGTTCGTACTCCACCTCGACTCGCAAGGACCCCAGCCGGGCGGCCTCGATGCTGTCGGCGAGGACCCAGCAGACCGCGTGGCCGTAGTACATCACCTCGCTGGGGAAGAGCGGCTCGTCGTGCTTGACCCCCGCGTCGTTCAGCCCCGGCACGTCGTCGGCGGTGAGGACCCGGACCACGCCGGGCACGGTGAGGGCCGGGCCTACGTTCAGGCGCGTGACCTGGGCGTGGGCGTGGGGGGCCTGGAGCGGCCAGGCGTGGAGGAGCTCTCTGAGGCGCACCCCCAGGTCGTCGGTGTAGAGGGCGTGTCCGGTGACGTGCAGCTCGGCGCTCTCGTGGGGGATGGCCTCACCCACCGCGCCGACGGGGGGACGCTCGTGCAGGCTGGTCATAGGGTCACCTCCCGGGCGGTCTTCTCGAAGTAGAACTTCAAGAGGGCCCCCTCCAGCATCGCCGCGCGGTAAGCGGCACTCGCGCGGTGGTCGTCGAGGGGGGTGCCCTCGCCCCGCAGGACGCGGGCGGCCTCGCGCACCGTCCGCTCGTTCCAGGGGCGCCCGTTCAGCACCTCCTCGGTGGCGAGGGCGCGAATCGGTGTGGCCGCAACCCCGCCCAATCCAATGCGGGCGGAGCGTACCACGTCGCCGTCAAGGTCGAGCGCCACGGCGACCGCCACGCTGGAGATGTCGTCGAAGCGGCGCTTGGCGATCTTGTAGAAGCCGCTCCGGGGCGCCAGGGGCAGCGGAACCCGCACGGCGCGGATGAGTTCACCGGGCTCACGCCGCGTGCGCCGGTAGCCGGTGAAGTAGGCCGAGAGCTGCACCTCGCGCTCGCCCTCCCGCGAGGCCAGCACCACCCGCGCGTCCAGGGCGAGCAGCACGGGCAGGCTGTCCCCGATGGGCGAGGCCGTGCCCAGGTTGCCGCCCAGCGTGGCACTGTTGCGAATCAGGCGCGAGGCGAAGAGGGGGAACAGTTCGTCCAGCAGCGGCACCCGGCCCGCCAGCCGCCGCTCGACCTCGGAGAGGCTGAGCGCGGCGCCGATCTCCACATGGTCCGCGTTCCAACCCAGGGTCCGGAGTTCGGGCAGCCCGTCGAGTGCGATGGTGACAGCGGCGCGTGAGTGGCGGAGGTTCACGTCTACCCCCCAGTCGGTGCCGCCCGCGAGGAGCACGGCCCCGGGCTGGGCGGCAAGCAGGCCGAGCGCCCCCGCGAGCGTCGTGGGGCGGTGGAACTCGCCCTCCGGGGTGGTCAGGTGGGTGGCCTGCGGGGTCGGAGCGGGCCCCTCGCGGCGCCGGGCGAGGGGGTCGTCCTCCGACGGGCCCCCCAGGGCGAGGGCCGCATCACCTATGGGACGGTAGCCGGTACAGCGGCAGAGGTTCCCGCTCAGGGAGTGAATGTCGAACTCCGCCTCGGGCCGGTCCTCCCGGTAGTACTCGGCGGCCATGCTGACCACGAAGCCGGGCGTGCAGTACCCGCACTGCGACCCGCCCCGCACGGCGAGTTCACGCTGGACGGGGTGGAGCCTCCCCGGCGCCCCCAGGCCCTCGGCGGTGACGACCTCCGCCCCGTTCAGGGCCGCGAGCAGGACGAGGCAACTGTTCACGGACTCCAGGCGGGTGCCGCCGTCCCCGGCGGGGCGGGCGACCAGGACGGCGCAGGCGCCGCACTCACCCTCCGCGCAGCCTTCCTTGCTGCCGGTCAGGCCAAGGTCGCGCAGCCAGTTCAGGAGGGTGGTGTGGGGCTGCACCCCATGCGCCTCGCGGGGAACGCCGTTCACGGTCAGGGTGATGCTGTCCATCCTTGCTCCTTTCCCACGTCAGGGAGAATCCAAAAAAGCGTCCGCCCCGTGTCTGGCACGCGCCGACCGGAAGGGGTCAGGCGCATGGTTGACGCACGAGGCGGACCGCTGGTTATCCATGCAGAACAGTGGTCAGGGTTGTGACTGCAAGAAGAGAATACTGAGACGTCTACTTACTTTGCAAGAGGCCGGGAGTGTTGGTTCGACCCGGTCCAAGGATCGGCAGCGCCCGACGCTCGGTGTGGGGGTGGGGACAGAGGATGGTTCATTCGTCCAACGAGCGGTGCCGAGGGGGGAAGCTGGAGTGACGGGGCGGTGCCGTTGGCGCGGACAACCTCGTCCTCTCCCATGGACGGACACGACAGACCGGCGGGCCGCTGCACGTGTTGGGGTCCCCGTTCCGAACGACGAGAAGGTTATGGGTGCTTCGAGAACAATGGAAGCGACGGCGTGAACGAGATCGAGGATATTCCTCATCTCTTGCACCTGAGTAGGTAGCCAGAAAGCGCTCCCAGACGCGAGAAAGAGGGTGTGTATGACCTCAAGCTTCGCGGGGAGCGCGCCTCCCCAAACGGCAGACGCGCTGCTCGCCATCCCGACCAGTCCGTACCAGAAGCGCAGCCTGGAGGCTGCGCTGGGGCTCTTTCTCGACCTGAAGACGAAAAAGGCGCTGCACCGGGCCCACACGGTGAGTGCCAGTGCGCTTAGTCGCTTGCTCAACGTGTACGAGTGGAACACGGCGGCCTGTTGGACGACCTTGGTGCAGGCTCAATGGGACGCCCTGCTGCTCGCCGCCCGCCGCAAACACCACCCTCGCTTACGGCTGTGTGTGGACCTGACCAGCGTCCCGAAGACGGGACGCGAGCTGCCCTTCGTCCGCGTGCAGGGCGAGGTCTACGGCCTTCATCTGGTGGTCCTGTATGCGGTGTACGGAGACCTGAAGTTGCCTGTGGGCTACCGGGTGTACCGGGGGCAGGGGTCCCCTGCCCCCGTGCGTCTCGCCCTGGAGTTGCTGTCAACCGTTCCAGCAGAGGTCTGCGAGCGGTTTGACGTGTGGGTGCTGGCGGACAGCGGCTTCGAGTTCGCCGCGTTCCTTCAGGGAGTGCGGGACCTGGGCTTCGAGTTCGTGGTGGGGGTCCGTTCCACTCGACGCACCGACCATCCTGGTCACGTCACGGTGCAGGACTGTGAACACGGGAGCTGGATTCACCTGGCCAACTGGCCGTGGGACACGCTCACCCTGGCCCGGGTTGACCGAGGGCAGCGCACCTTTTTCTTCGTCGCCTCCCAACTGCTCCCGGGCGACCAAGTCGCCCGGGAAGGAGCACGGCGCTGGGCGATCGAGTCGTTGTCGTTGTTTAAAGAGGCGAAGCATGGCTTCGGGCTGAATCGGTTCGCGTTGCAAACCGCCCAAGGACTGGACCGCTGGGTCCTGCTCGTCTTTGCCGCGTTCACTCTGGCGATGCTCTGCCGCGCCGACAGCCTCTCGTTGGAACAGGCGGCCGAAGTCGCGGCTCGAATGGCCCTGCCCCTGTTGGTCGTTCAGCGACTTGCTGTACAGCTCTGGCAAGAGGAGGAATTCCTGCGCCAGCACGGCTATGCACTCTCCCTATCCAGGTGCAAGTCCTGAGTATTCCCGCGCCGGGCCGAGGTCGCCCGCCTGTGCCTGCCGCGTAGCCGGCGTTCCTTCTCGGAGAAGTTGCCGCTCCTCCCGCCCGAACTTCTGGGTTTAGAGTGCGGGCATGGACGTCAAGAACAAGGTGGTCCTGGTCACGGGCGCGTCTTCCGGCATCGGGAAGGCCGCCGCCGAGCTGTTCGCCGCCCAGGGAGCCCAGGTCGCGCTGGCCGCCCGGTCGGCTGAGGCACTCGAAACCCTCGCCGCGCGGCTGCCCGGCTCCCTCGCCATCGCCACCGACATGACCCGGGAGAAGGACGTGCGGCGGATGGTGGAGCGCACCCACGAGCACTACGGGCGCATCGACGTTCTGGTGAACAACGCCGGGCGTGGCATGCGCGCGGGCGTGGCGGAGGTGGGGTTGCAGGAGTTCCGGGACCTGCTGGAACTGAACGTGATCAGCCTGCTCCACGCCACGCAGCGGGTCGTGCCCATCATGCGGGCGCAGGGCGGCGGGATGCTCGTGAACATCAGCTCCGGCACGACCAAAATGCTGATTCCGGGCATGGGGCTGTATTCCGCGACCAAACACGTGGTCAACCACCTCTCGGACATCGCCCGCCTGGAACTCGCGCCCCTGGGCATCCGGGTCAGCACGGTGTACCCGACCCGGACCGCGACCGACTTCGGCTTCAACTCGGTGGGCATCCGGCCCGGCGAGGGCGAGGCCTACACGCAGGGGGACTCCCCCGAGTACGTGGCGGGGCTGATCCTCGAAGCGGTGCGGACCGAGGCGCCGGAGGTCATGGCCGAGGCGGTGCGGCGCATGGCCGCCCGGACGTACGAGGGGTGAAGGCCGCCGAGTGGATGGGGCGCTTGTCGGGGCGACCGCTGAATGGCGCCGCGCGTGATCCTGAACAGGGGAAAGCTCCTCCCTCCCGGCGCGGCAGTTGGTGAGGCTCGTTGGGGCTCAGGGGGTCCTTGACGGCGGGCCGGAGAAGTTTGGGGGTGAGCGGGAGCGCGGGGAGGCGGTGAGGTTCCCGCTGTCCGTGTCAGCCTCTGAGGTGGGGAGGGTGGTTCCGGAGCCGGTCTGAAGGCCCTTCTCCCATGGGCGTTCAGGTCCGCCGCACTGGTACTCGGCACGAGGTCGCGAGCACCACGCTGGCCGCATTCGCACCGCCGGGCTTGCCGACGCTCGCCGTGCCTGGGGCGACGCCGCCACAGCACCACAGGGCGAACCTGCGTAACGCGCAGCAGACCGGCGGCGTCGAGGCCAAAATCCCGTCCAGGTGGCCCCGGCCGCCAGCGTCACACCGATGTCCTCAGCAGAGGCCGGGGCCGGCGGTGACGACCCGAATCATGCGGGTTCCAATCGGCACCCTATGAAGGAGGTGCCGCTCGCGGCAGTGTCCACCGCGAGGTGATGCCGTTGCCCACGTCCATGAGCGGCACTGCGATCTTCGCCCCGGCCTGAAATCGGACCCGTTCCCGTCGAGGGTGCTTGGGGAGTTACGGTTTTTGTCATTGCCAGATCGGCAAGGGTATGGCGGCCATCCATGCCTCCAGCGGTGGGCCGCCGGTGGTGGGAGCGTCCGGAGGTTGTGAACTGACGTACCGACCTCGCCGACGCCGTGACACTTCTGTCAGAGGTCATTTCCTAACGTTCTTCCTAGCATGAAGTTTCCATGAAGTCCCCTGGAGACGGATTGCCCCTGCGGCGCACCTTCCCTGCACCCTCGGCTCTCCGACTTCGCCGCTCTGCTGGAGGAACACCATGAACGTCTCCCTCGCTGCCCCTCTCGTCCTCACGCTGGTCGGCGCCAGCCTCGCCGCCGCCGCACCGGGCACACCTCCCAAGCCGACGCTGACGATTCAGCGCGTGGTGACGGCCACGGTTGGGGGAAAACAGACGGAACGGCTGGAGGCCGCCGCGACCACCCGCCCGGGTGACCTGCTTCAGGCCAGCAGCGTCCTCATGCTGAGCGGCAAGGAGAAAGGCGCGCGCTTCACCGTGCCCGTGCCCGCGAACACGACCTTCGTGCCCGGGAGCGCCCGGGCCAGCCAGGGCGTGCGCGTGACTTACGCCCTGAACCCCACCGGACCCTTCTCCACGACCCCGATGAAAGCGATTACGGTGCAGGAGAACGGCAAGGCGGTCACGAAGGAAGTGCCCGCCCCCCAGAACGAGTACCGCGCCGTGCGCTACGACCTCACCGGCCTGTCGGGCACCGTGACGGTCGGGCACCGCATCCGGGTCAACTGAGGCCCTCCCGCCGGGGGGCGTCCAGCCTCCGGACGTTCAGACGAAAAGAAGTCGGCACTTAACCCCAGGAACGCCTTGAACCAAGGCAGAAAGGCAGCGCCTGACCGCGCTGGTGGGGCCTTCCCTCTCCTGCCCGGCGCCCAGGGCGCGCTTCCCGGCAGGAGTCTCCCGCCCCACATCCCGTTCGATGAAAAAGCTTCTCGCCACCACCCTGGCCCTCGCCACGTTCTCCGTGTTCTCCCAGGGGCTCGCCGTGGGCACCGCCGCCAACACGGCGATCTCCAACACCGGCTACCTCGATCTGAACGACGGGGTCAACACCACCACACTTCAGTCCACGCCCGTTGTCGTCAACGTCACGCAGGTGTACGGCGTGACGGTCACGCCCGACGGCACCACCGCCGCCCCCGGGCAGAACGTCACCCTCTTCCCCGGGCAGACGGGCATCCTGACCTACACGCTGACGAACACCGGTAACGGCACCGACTCCTTCAACGTCGCCGCTGCCACGGCGAACGCGACAGCGCAGGGCGCCAACATCCTCGGCGTCTACCTCGACAACCCCACGACGGGCACAGTCGGGAGCTACGACGCGGGCGACACCCTCGTGACCTCGGTCGCCAGCCTCGCCGCCGACGCCACCCGCACCCTGTTCGTGCGCTACAGCCTGCCGAGCGGCACGACGGGCGGTAGCGCCTCGGGCGCCGCGCACCAGCTCAACCTCAGCGGCACCTCGGCGGGCGACACCACCAAGACCGACACCAACAACGTTGGGCAGTTCACGGTGGGCCGCGTCATCGACCTGACGCTGGCCTCGACCCAGACGAAGACCGTCGCGCCGAACGGGACCGTCACCTTCACCGACACGCTGACGAACACCGGCAACACCACGCTGACCGCCGCCGACATCACCGCGACCGTGACGGCCGCCGCCACGAACGCGGCGGGCGCGAGCATCACCAACGGCTTCACCACGACGTACACGGTGGGTGGCACGACAGGCAACAACCTCGACACCCTGATCAAGAGCGCGGTCGGGACGGGGCTCACGGCGGGGGGCAGCCTGACGATCACCGTGAACGTCGCGGCGCCGAGCACGCCGGCGGACAAGGATCAGCAGGCCCTCTCGATCACCGCCTACAGCCCCACCACCGGCGCGGGCGTGACCAACAATGCCCCCAGCACCGACCCGCAGGGCCAAATCGTCAACACCACCGTGGTGGCGCGGGGCGTCGGCAGCGTGACGAAAACCGTCGCCTACTGCGGGAGCGCCGCGAGCAGTTGCCCGGTCAGAACGGCCGCGACCGCCGGCCCGGTGAGCGCCAAGCCCGGCGAGTACGTCGTGTACTACCTGGAGGCGACCAACACCGGCACGGGCACTCTCACGAACGTCCGCCTGCGCGACGTCCTGCCCGCGAACTTCGTGGCCACGAGCGTCGGGGCGACCACCTCCGCCACGGGCACCCTCAAGTTCAGCACCGACGGCACGACCTGGGTCGGGACGCCCGTCGGCCTCACCCTGACCGGCGGCACCTCCACCCTGTACGTGGCCGTGGAGAACGGCGGCACCGCGAGCACCATCGACACGAGCGACACCTTTCCGGCGGCGGGCACCCTGCGCCTGAAGATCGCCGGGTACGTCCGCAGCGACAGCACGACGACGACCACGATCACCCGCGACGACAGCGGCCTGTAAGCCGGCTGTAAGGCCCGGCCCACTACCTTAAGCCGCGTTTAACGCCGATCTTTCCGCCCCCTGACAGGAGAACCATGAAGAAGCTGCTCGTCACCGCCCTGCTCGCCGCCGCCTCCGGCGCCCTCGCCGTCGGCGCCCCCGCCGGCAGCACCATTCAGAACATCGGTGTCTTCGAATTCACCGACGTGGGCGGCACCACCACCTCCACGCCCACCACGCCGGTGAACATCACGGTGACCCAGCAGTACGACCCGAACGTCTCCCCGGACGGCTCGGTCGCTGCCCCCGGCCAGACGCAGACCGCGCTGCCCGGCCAGACCGCCACCCTGACCTACAACGTCACCAACAGCGGCAACGGCACCGACACCCTGAACCTCAGCGTCACGGACGCGCAGACGGGGGCCCCGCTAGGCGCGACGATCTACCTCGACAACCCCCTTACGGGCACCGTCGGCAGCTACGATCCCGGCGACACGGTCGTGACCAGCCTCCAGAACATGACCGCCGACGAGACCCGCCGGGTCTTCGTGGTGTACACCGTCCCCAGCAACGCTGCGGGCAACCAGCAGACCTACGTCAACCTCACGGCGACCTCGGCGGGGAACCCGGCCAAGACCGACAGCAACAACGTCGGTCTGATCACGGCGACCAGTATCCTCTCCTTCACGCTCGATGGGGACAACACGGTCAGTGTCACCCCGACCGGCACCGTTACCGCGACGCACACCCTGACGAACACCGGCAACGCTACCCTCGACGCGAGTACCCTGGTCGCCACGACCACGCTGACCGACCCGAACGCGGCGAGCGGCGGCGTGAGCTACACCGTCACCAACAGCGCCACCGGCGCCTCGGTCAGCAACGCCAGCCTCCAGACGGCGCTGCAAAACGCGGGGAACCTGCCCGCAGGCGAGACCTACACCATCGTGGTGACCTACACGGGCGCGGCGGGCGCGACCAACGGTCAGTCGTTCACCAACCAGCTCACGGTGTACAGCAACGCGGCCGACAGCACCGGCTTCGACAACCGCGTCGAACAGGGCCAGTCCGTCAGCGACACCGACACGGTGAACGTCAACCGTGGGGTGGCGAGCGTCTCCAAGACCGTGGACAACTGCGGCACTGACGCCTCCTGCCAGACGGCCCCGGTGCTGAACTCCACGACCGCCAAGCCCGGCGAGTACCTGCGCTACACCGTCACGGTCACCAACACGGGCGGCTCGGCGCTGCGCTTCCCCACCCTGCGCGACTACGTGCCCGCGAACACGACCTTTAAGTCGGTCACCGGCAGCTCCACCCAGGCGGGCAACGTCCTGTTCAGCAACAACCGCACCAACTGGTACCTGGGCGCCCCGAACACGCTGGCGACCAGCACGACGAGCGCCTCGGGCCCCTTCGTGTACGTCGGCCTGGACAGCAGCGGCGACTCCACTGTGGACGCGGGCGACAGCCTCGCCCCCGGCCAGACCCTGCGCCTCGTGATCACGGTACAGGTGCGCAACAACTAAGCTCCTCTTTCCCACGCGGGCAGGGTCGCGGCGCTTTTCTCCGCCCCCTGCCCCGTCCCACGACCGGAGACCCATGAAACGCCCCCACCTGCTGCTGCTTGCGCCCCTGCTGCTCTCGGCCGGAACCCCCGCCGGAAGCGTCATCGAGAATGTCGGCGTCTACGAGGATGACTCGGGCCGGGTCGAGAGCCGGGTCACGGTCACCGTCGCCCCGGTCTGCTCGGCGAGCCTGACGCCGGGCCGCACGGACCGCAGCACGCATGTGGGCGAAGCCGTCACCGCCGCCTATCTCCTCACGAACACTGGCAATACCCCCGCCACCTTCCCGCTAGGCCTCACCACTCCCAAGGACCAGACCTCCGCCTTCACGGTCGTGGCCGACCTCAACGGCAACGGGCTGCCCGACGACGTGCCCGTGGCCTCGGTCACCCTCGCACCTGACGGGGCGATCACCTTGCTCGTGAGCACCACCCCGGCGCGCCCGGGGGTCAACAACACCACCCTCATCACAGGGTGTCACAGCGACCTCACAGCCACCCTGACCGTCACGGCGAACATCGGCGCCCCCGGGATCAGCAAGACGGTGGACGGGGACACTACCACCGAGGTGGGCGACCTCGTGCGCTACACGGTCACCGTCACCAACCCCGAGGGGGTCGAGATGCCGGACGTTCTCATCGAGGACACCCTCAGCCCGGCGCTGGAGTTCGTCGCGGTCGAGGGCGCGGCGGCCAGCGCCACCCCGCTCTCAGGCGGGCAGACGCGGGTGGCCTGGCGGCAGTCCCTGGCACCGGGCGAGCGCCGCGTCTACACGCTGGTAGCGCGGGTGCGTGGGGAGACCGCCGACGATACCGAGGTCACGAACGTCGCCACCGCGACCGGCGAGGGCGGCAGCAACACCTCCACGCCGCCCGCCATCGTGCGGGTCTTCACCTCGCGCATCCTGGTGACCAAGGCGGTGAGCACGGCGGTGGTCGACCCGGGCGGCACCGTCACCTACACGGTCACCGTCACCAACCCCGCCGACACCACCCTCCAGGAGACGGTGATCCAGGACACGCCCGACCCCCGGCTGGAGGTGCTGCCGGGGACGGTGCGGGTGAACGGCACCCCGGTGGCGGCCACCCTCGCGGGCGGCGTGTTGGCGGTCCCGGTCGGCACCCTCGCCCCGCACTCGAGCGCGGCAATCACCTACGACGTCCGGCTGCCGCTGACCGGTGACGGCACGCCCTTAGACAACGCCGCGCAGGCGCGGGCCCGGGGCCGCCAGGGCGTGGTGATGGCCGCCGTGAAGAGCAACGTTGCCAGTGCAAAGGTGACCCTGCGCAAGAGCCTCAGCGGCTCGGGCAACGATCTCGTCGGGCGGGTCTTCGTGGACGTGGACGGCAACGCCCGCTACACGTCCGGGACCGACCGCCCGGTGCCCCGTGCCCGGGTGCTCCTCGCCGGGGGGCGCGAGGCGCTGACCGACGCGGCCGGGCTGTACTCCTTCAAGAACGTGGTCGCCGGACTCAACGCCGTGCGGCTCGACCCGCGCAGCGTGCCGTACACCCCTGCCCCCGCGTTCTCCGCGCCGCAGTTCTCGGCCCCCGGCAGCGCCACCGTGCAGGTCGCGGCCCTGACGGTGCTCGACTTCCCGCTGCAACCGAACCGGCTGGGCGTAGGCGCCGGGGCCGAGTTGCGCCTCGCCGGGAGCACCCACACCTTCACCCCGCGCGCCTCGGACGCCGGGTGGGACGTCTCCAGCCGCTCGGAGGCCGGGGCCTGCGTGCGCCTCGGTGAAGCGCCCGCCGGGCGGGTGGTCCGCCTCCCGGCGGGCGTCACCGTCACCACCCCGCTGCCCAGCCCACACCCCGCCGCCACCCGCCGCCCGCTTAACCTGCCCCCCATGGAGGAAGTCCCGTGCCCCTGACCTTCTCCCCGCTCAGCCTCACGTTGCTCCTGGCCCTCGGGTGGGCCGGGGCACAGGGCGCGGCCCCGCCTCCACCGAGCGCCGAATCCGGCAGCGCGGCGGCCCCCGCCCCCACGTCGGCGGGGCGCGTGACCTTCACCTTCACGCTGCCTCCGCGCGTGACCGCCGCCCTGATCAGCCTGCCGCTGGGGGACCGGGTCCTTCCCAGCAGCACGTGGGTGAACGGCCAGCCAGCCGCCGACCCGGCTGTCAGCTCGGAGGGACTGACCCAGTGGAACGTGCCGGGTGGAACGGTAGCCCTCAGCTTCGAGGTGCCGGGTGACCTCCCCGCGTCCCTGACGCCCGGCGTCGCCGTACAGTACGACACCGGCTTGACGGAGACCCTGGAGGGCAGCGCCGCGTACCGCACCCTGCCGCCCCGGGGGGCCCCGGCCACGGCGCGCGACGGCCTGATCCTCAGCCCGGCGGAGGGCACGGGCGTGCGCGGGCGCAGCAGCACCAACGTCACCGTGCGCACCCCGCTGAACGCCGACGTGACCCTGCGGGTGAACGGCGAGGAGGTGCCGCAGGCGCGCGTGGGCCGACGTACCGACGACCCCGCGCGCGGGGAGACGACCCGTGAGTTCATCGGCGTGCCGCTGCGGCCCGGCGAGAACACACTCACCGCCGTGGCCGGGGACGTGCGGGACGAGGTGCGGGTGCGCGCCGCTGACGTGGCGCGGGGCGCCGTGCTGCGGGACGTGGTGGCCCGGGCGGACGGCTTCACGCCGATCACGGCCACGGTCGAGGTCCGCGACGCCGCCGGGGAGCGGACGGTGCTCCCCTTCGTCACCGTCGAGGATCCCGGACGCCTGACCCTCGCCACGCCGGACGCCGACCCCGGCCAGTCGGGGATGCAGCTCCGAGTGGTGGACGGGCAGGCCGAGGTGCGCTTCTCACCGCTGAGCGGCCCGGTGGACACCCGGCTGGTCCTCGACGTGAACGGGCACCGGGTCGAGCTGCCGATGACGGTGGCGGCCGAC
This sequence comes from Deinococcus aetherius, assembly GCF_025997855.1. Lineage (NCBI taxonomy): Bacteria > Thermotogati > Deinococcota > Deinococci > Deinococcales > Deinococcaceae > Deinococcus > Deinococcus aetherius. The sequence goes on along the minus strand of NZ_AP026562.1, from coordinate 470,272 downwards.
CAGCACCGCACCCTGATCGCGGCGGGCGCGGCGACCCTGAACAGCGCGGGGGAGGGAACGCTGGAGGCGCGCGGCACGCTGGAGGCCCCGGTCGGGCCGGGCCAGCTCACCGTCAACCTCGACAGCGCTGGGGCGCACCAAGGCACCCCGGAGTACACCCGCTACCCTTCCCTGGGCGACCAGAGCGAGGAGAGGCGCCCCCTGGAGGCGGACGGCCTCCTCGCGGCGCGCTACGACCACCCCGGCTTCACCGCGACCTACGCGCGGGGCGCCGCGCGGGACCCAGTGTTTGGCCGCCCGGACGGCGGGGACACCCTCAACGTCCGCACAAACGGGGACACGCGCGTCACCGCCTACCTCGCCCCCTACGCGGGCAATACCCACGAGGCGGCGCTGCCGCTGAACGGCACGCGGGTGTCGCGCCTTCCGGCGAAGATCGATCCCCAGCGTGCCCGCCTCTTCCTGCAGGTCACCGTGGACGGCGTGACGACCGAGAAGGAACTCGTGCGCGGGGTGGACTTCGTGACCGACGAGGCGGGCGTGGTGACCTTCCCGCGCGCCGTGGTGGCGCAGCCGGACGTGAATACGACCGTCAGCCTGATCGCGCGCGGTCCCGGGGTGGGCGGGGAGATCGACCCCGGCGCCCAGGTCGCCGTGACGCGCGAGTTCCGGGCGGGCGAGGCGCGGCTCACCGCGAGCGCGGGCGTCCACGCGAGTAGCGAGGACCTCACGGTCGGGGCCCGGCTCCAGGTCGAGGACCTCACCGGGCCGAACACCGCCACGGCCGACCTGCTGGTCTCGGGCGCGGCGGGCGGCACCCGCGCTCGGCTGGAGGCGGGCGGCGTGACCTTCGGCACCCGCTGGAGCGCCCTCGCCACCCACGAGGACGAGGGGTACGCCGGGGTGGACGCCACCGGCACCCCCGGCCATAGCGCCGCCCTAGCCGCCGCCCGGCCGCTCACGAAGACCTTCGGCGTCGGAGCGAGCCTGCGTTACCTGCGGGACGCGAGCGGCACGGGGCTGCGCGCTGGGCTCGACGCCACCTACACCCCCTCGGACGCGCAGGCCTACACGCTCGGCGTCTTCACGGGCACGGGCACCCTGGCGGGCACGGGGCTCAGTGCGGGCGCCCGGCTGACCCGGGGTCCCTGGACGGCGCAGCTCGCCGCCCAGCAGGCCTTCGACACCGGCAACGGCCAGTACGGCGCCACGCTGCTGCGCCGCCTGCCCCTCCCGGCGAGCGCGCCGAACGCGGGCACCGAACTTGCCGCCGGGATGCGCCTCTCGGCCCGGCGGCAGGACGGCGACTTCTCCGTGAGCACCGCCGCCGTGCTCACCGGACGCAGCGGCCCCTACACCGCCAGCCTGGAGTACGCCCTGCCCACCACCCCGGCCGCCGAGGGCGAGGCGCGCGGCAGCGTGCAGGCAACCTGGAGCCTGCGCCCCGGCGTGAACCTCGGCGCGCAACTCGGGGCCGGGCCCACCGGGCAGCAGGCCAGCGTGGACGCTCGGGTGAACACGGACCGCACCGTCGCCACGGCGGGGGTGGACCTCGGCCGCAGCGTGCAGAACGGCGAGGGCCGCCTGACGGGCGCGCTGCGCTTCTCGGTCAGCCACACGCTCCAGGCCGGGGACCGACCGGTTGGGGTCACCGCCGACGGCCTGAGCGTGTTCGGCGCGGATGGAAGCGGCCACCGTTACGGCGCCGGGTTCACCTACCGGGGCGAGGAAGTCCAGGCCGCCGCCTACGCCCGCCTGCGCGCCGGAACCCTGACGAGCACCGGGGAGGGCACCGAGCTGAGCGCCGAGGTCAGCGCCACCCGCGACCGGGTCCGGGCCCAGGACCGGGTGCAGCTCGCCCTGCGGGCCGTGCCGGGAGACGCGGACGGTTTCGCGGCCCAGGCGGTGCTCGCCACCCGCTACTGGCTGAATGACCGCTTCGGGGTGGGGGCCGCCTACCGGGGGCTGTTCCAGCCGTCGCTGGGCCGCGCGGAGCACGCCTTCGGGGTGGAAGGGACATACCGCGTGATGCCGGAGGCGGCCCTGACCGTCGGGTACAACTTCGGCGGCTTCACACCGATCACTGCCGAACCCACCAGGGCCGGAGCCTACCTGCGACTCGAATTTATGATCGACGAACTGACCGGAGAGAGGCGATGAAGCGTTTGTTCCTGCGGCTGCTGGGGCTGGCCGCGTGCGTGTCGGGAGGGGCGCTGGCGGCGAGCGGGTGCACGAGCGTCTATGCCCTGACCTCCACAGGCATCAACTGGGTGGACGCCCAGTCTGGGGCGGTGACGGGCACCTACACCACGAGTTTCACCGCCATCAACGGGGCGGCACTCAACCCGGTGACCGGGCAACTGTACTTCATTGACCGCAGCGCTGCCACGACCAACACGCTCTACCGTTACAACCCACAAACGCCGACCGTTGCACCCGTCCAGATCGGAGCGGTCACTATTCCCACTCGCAACGGGGGAACGACGACCAGCGTGAACGTGGGAGCGAGCTTCGACAACTCGACCGGAACGCCGAAATTGTACCTGCTCTATGGAAACTACGTGCTCCAGGAGGTCAACCCCTCCACAGGCGCAACGGTGCGTACCATCGACCTTAACCTCGCCAACGGTGCGCAGAACTCGACGACCGCCATTTCAAACGCCACCACCACCAACGGCGACATTGTTTTCGTCGGGAGCACCCTCTACGCTCTACTAGACGGCGAGACCACCGCAGCGGGCAGCGGCGGCATGTTCTACGCCAACTTCGGCACGGTGGCCGCGAGTGGCGTCACCGCGCTGAGCAGTTCCTCGGTCGTGCGCATCACGTCGGGCGGCACCAACGTGGCCCGTGGGATCTACAACGGCATCTCCTACGATCCCGTGACTGCCCGCACAGTCCTCAGCAGCGGGAGCACCGGCAGTTCCGGCACCGTCTTGCTGAACACCAGCAGCGGCGCCACCACGGTGCTCGGCAGCGCAGCAAACCTCACCGACATGACCGACTGCGGCAACACGCCGGACCCACCTACCATTGCCAAGAGCTTCAACTCCGCTACCGTGTTGGTCAACCAGAACAGCCGCGTCACCCTGACTTTCGGCAACACCAACCCCACGCCCTTCTATATGCGCAGCGCGGTGACGGACACTCTGCCCACTGGGGTCGTCGTTGCCAGCACGCCTAATCCCTCGACCACCTGCACGTCGAGCACAGGAGGGGCGGCTACTGTCACGGCGACAGCGGGCAGCGGCAGCGTGACCCTGGCGTCGGGCACGAGCATCCCCGGCGGCGGGTGTACGTTGAGCTTCGACGTCACCGCGAACTCTACTGGCAGCAAGGTAAATACCATCGCGGTAGGGGGAGTGGTGAGCACGGCGGGCACTAACGCGGTAGTGGGCACCGCCACCCTCACGGTGAATAACGCCATCACCGGCACCATCAACAAGCGCCAACGCAACGTCACCCAAAGCGGCACGCTCGGCACCGCCGCCGTGAGCGCCAAGCCGGGCGAGACAGTCGAATACTGCCTCACCGCCGCCCACGCGGGAACTGGCTACGCGGACGCCACGACCGCCACCTTGCGTGACGTCATCCCCTCCCCGCTCGTCCCCCTGACGAACAGCTACGGCACGGGCCAGGACGTTCGGATCACCCGCAACGCGGGCACGTCGTACACCTACGCCACCCTTGCCAGCGACAGCGACACCGCGACCTACACCTCCAGCAGCCGGGTCCTCGGCATCAACATCCTTCCCTTCACTGCCGGGACCACGGTCGAGGTGTGCTTTCAGGCTCAGGTGCCCTAACCACGAGGGGCCTGCCTGGGGAACCGGGACTTGCAACCCAATTCCCCAGGACCTATTAACAGGACTTTGTCACTTCTATTCGGGCTCATGGGGGTACTCTCCGCACCTGTTCCCCACAATGCGGACACCGACTGAGCCGGACCTCCTCCAGGGTCCGGCTCGCCGCTCGGCGTGCCTGTGGCAAGGTCACGACCCGCGCGGTGCTGGTCTGCCCCCCAAAAACTGGGCGAAACTGACTGGAGATCATCGGCTCGCCCCACGGCCGGGGAAGGGGGCTTCCCCTTGCCTCGGCTGGAAAGCGAGGATGACCCATGAAGCAGAAGCGGTTCAGTGAGGAACGGATCATCAAGCTGCTCCAAGACGCCAAAAAGGGCGAGAAGTCGGTGGAGGAGCTGTGCCGAGAAGCTGAGTGCAGCACGGCCTCCTTCTCCACCTGGAAGGCCAAATACGGCGATGCCACCGTGATTGAAACCCGGCGGCTCCGTCAGCTCGAACGCGAAAACGAGCGGCTCTTGAAGCTGGTGGGCCAGCAGCGCCTGGAGCTGGAGGGGATGAAAGAGATTCTGGCAAAAAAGCGTTGACGGCCCCCGAGCGCGGGGAGGCCGCACAATTCCTGGTCCGCAAAAATGTCCGACAGCAGCGGGCGTGCGAGCTGGTCGGTCTACCCCGCTCGTCGCTGTCCTACCGCCCCCATCCCCGGCATGACGAAAGGCTCCGAGAGCAGATCAGGACGTTGGCCTGCAAGCATCCCCGCTGGGGATGCCGTCGTGTCCACGCCACGCTGCGCCGGGAGGGGGTGCAGGTGAACTGCAAGACTGTGCATCGTCTCTGGAAGAGCGAAGGCCTCGCTGTTCCCACCCGCCGCAAGGCAAAGAAAATCCGCACCGGACAGCACGTTCCCCTGCGCGCCGAGCAGCCGAATCAGGTGTGGACCTATGATTTCGTCTTCGACCAGACCCTGACCGGGCAACCCCTGAAAATCCTGACCCTGACGGACGAGTTCACCCGGCAATCGCTGGCCCTGCGTTGTGGGACGGCCTTCACGTCGGTGGACGTGAAGGCCGTCCTGGTCGAGGTGATGCGGGAACGGGGCGTGCCCGCCTTCATCCGCAGCGACAACGGCCCCGAGTTCATCGCCCATGACCTGAAGGTCTGGCTAACCGTACAGGAGGTGGGCACTCGGGACATCGATCCTGGCAAGCCCTGGCAAAACGGCATGGCCGAGAGCTTCCATGCCCGCTGACGGGACGAGTTGCTGAACCTGGAGGTCTTTCACTCCGCCCGGCACGCCCGGGTGCTGCTGGACGGTTGGCGGACCTTCTATAACAGCGCCAGGCCGCACTCTTCCCTGGCCTACCTCACCCCGGACGAGTTCGCAGGACGGTGGGCACCACCCACCGCCTTGCCCGCCGTCGTACACTCCCCCTGAGTCGAGTCTCCAGTCAGCTTTGCCCACAAAACTGGGCCAGTCCAGTGCCGCAGGTTGTGGCCCGCACGGTCTGCAAGAACAGCATCGTCAGCAGCACCAAGGCGACGTGATGGGTCAGGCCCCGCCAGGACCGACCCTCGAAGTGATCGAGTCCCAGTTCCTCCTTCGCCTGTTGGTGCAGCGTTTCGCATGCCCAGCGTGCCTTAAGGTCTCGCACAAGCTGCGCTTTCGACGTTGTTGGTGAGTGGTTCGTCACGTAGTACTTGATCTCGCCCCCCCGCCGTTTCTCCCCGACGATCCACACCAGCTCGCCGGGTAAATGGCGTCCACGCGCATCCTCAACCCCATTGGCGATGCGTGCTCGCACGACCACCCAGCGCGACTTCTTCCCACCCTTGACGGTGTGCCAGCGATAGGGCGGCAAGGCGTGAAGCACGTCCCTGACGGGACGTGCCTGTTCACTGGGGATCGGATGCTTGCCAGGTCGCCCCTTGACCTGGGCCTTCGGTGGTGGGTCGTGGACGGTCACGTGCTCACCAAACACCTTCTGGTGACCGACAATGCCCACCGCCCAGGTGAGACCCCGGGTAGTAAGTGCTTGGCGGAATTCTTTGCTGACGCCATACCCCGCGTCAGCCAGCACGACCCGAAAGGTGACACCCTGCGCCCGCACGCGGTCGAGTTCTTCCAGGGCGAGGTCACCTTTCGACTTGTACGTTTGGAGTCCCTCGGGCACACCCGCGATGCGGCAACGCTCTGGATCGTCGGTCCAACCTTTAGGGAAGAACAGCCGCATGCCGAGCGGCGCGAAGACGCGCTGGTCAGCCAGTGTGAGAGTCACGAGGGCCTGACAGTTGGCGAGTTTCCCCAGCGCACCACAGTACTGGTGAGTGACGACGACGCTGTGCTCCCCACTCTTGGGCAGGGCAGTGTCGTCAATGATCAGCACGCCGCTCTTCCCACCGCAGAGGGACTGAGCGCGTTCGGCCAGGAGGCGTTCAAGCGGGTCCGTCTCCCAGGGGCTGACATTCAGGAAGTGATGGAGGCGCTGGTCATCCACACCGAGGTGTTCGGCGATGGGCTCGGTGCTCTTCCGCTCCAGTGGGGCGAGGAGGCCCCGGACGTATCTGGGCAGGCAGGTGCGCTGATTGGGGTGGTCGAGGGTTTTCAGACAGGGAGACAGGAAGTCCGAAAAGAACCGCTGCCAGTTATGAGGGACGGGCACACCCGCCAAGATCGGTCACTACGGCGAGGGGCGGCTGAGCGCCGCCCCAGAGTGACAAAGTCCTGTTAAACCGCCACCAACCATCCCGGACGACAGTTCCCCCACCGCTGTCAGCGTGTTCGCCGGGACGGACGTAGCGCGCCGGTTCTGCCTGCACGGGCCTCGCCGCCGACCCGGACAGATCGGGAACCGGCGGCCGAAGCTCTCCCGGCGAGATGGCGCGCATGCCGCCGAGCTCCTTCACCGCCTGAACGACCTCCAGGGCGCGGACGTGGTCGAGCCGCTCCGGGGCCACCTCGGCCTTCACCGGGCCGAACCGCCGCAGGTACCCGGTATCGACCTGCTCGGCCCCCGCCGCCTCCAGGGCGTGGATGGTCTGCTCCTCGCTCGCCGGGTCGCTCGTGGCTTCCCGCATCAGCGTGATGTGGCAGCATGAAGCAGGGCTTCACGGCAGCGGTGACGAGGATGTTCGGCACCTTCATCCTCATCACCCTGGTCGGCTTCAGCGTCACGCTGTTCATCCCGGCGCTTCCCCTGCGCCAAGGCGGGCGCGGCGAACCGAGGATGGGGGAAGTTCCCGCCCTCCACCCCTCCGACTGAGCTACCCGGGCAACCGGAGGGGCTGGTCCTGCACGGATCGGCCCCTTCCCTTTGGCCCCGGGATGAAGTGTGAGCGGGCGCGTCGCCGAGCCCCCCGCCCCCGGCGCATCCTGGCCCCCATGCGCGTCAACGACGACCTCGCCGTGCTGCCCCTGGAGACCACCCTGATGGGCGGGCCCACCACACTCCACCTCGCCCTGATCCTCGACCCTGAGCAGGGCCACACCCTCGTGGACAGCGGTGTGCCCGGCCAGCTCGGGGCCACCCTGGCGGCGCTCGCGGAGGTCGGGGTGGGGGTGCGGGACCTGCGCCGGGTCATCCTCACCCACCAGGACCTCGACCACATCGGCTCGCTGGCGGACGTGGTGCGGGCGAGCGGGGCCGAGGTTCTGGCGCACGAGGTCGAGGCGCCCTACATCGAGGGTCGGCTTCCCCCCGCCAAGATGCCCCCACCCGAGGTGCGTGAGGCGATGCTGGCCTCCATGCCGCCCCGGATGCGCGAACTCTTCGAGCGGGGGGCCGAGCCCGTCCCCGTCACGCGGCGGCTGCACGACGGCGAGCGGCTCGACCTGGCCGGGGGCGTGCGGGTGGTCTTTACCCCCGGGCACACGCCGGGGCACCTCAGCCTGTACCTGGAGAAGAGCCGGACCCTGATCAGCGGGGACGCCCTCGTCGCCCGCGACGGGCAGCTCGCGGGGCCGATAGAGCGAGCGACGCCGGACATGCGGGCGGCCCGCGCCTCGGTGCGTAAACTCGCCGAACTCGACGTACAGACCATCCTCTGCTACCACGGAGGGCTGGTGACCCGGGACGCAGGGGAGCAGTTGCGGCGCCTGGCCGATCAGGAGACCACGACCTGAGGAGCCGGATGAAAGGTCCGTCGGCGGCACTCCCGATGACCGGCTCTCGTGAAGGCGGCGCCCTCCTCGCGCACGCCCTGCCGGTTGTTCCCCAATGGCACCGCGAGGCGCGGCGGCCCGGAAACCCGGTGTGCACATGGGACACCTTTGGGCCGTTTTGAGCCTCGGGCTCGCCCTGAAGTCCCGATCTGGGCCGTCCCGTGGTGGGATACCTTTGGGCCGTTCCTGAAAAAGACCGTCTGAGACAACCCGTGACAGTGGGACAGGTTTGGGCCGTTCGTGGGATACCTTTGGGCCGACCGGGTGGGACACCTTTGGGCCGAACTGCCTCTTTTCGTCGTCTTGGCGCGGGAAAACCTTTTTCTGGACCAGCCGGACCCACATTTGGGACAGGTTTGGGCCGAACTCCCCCGAAAAGGGGGATACCTTTGGGCCGTTGGGGCTCGAAAGTGGGACACCTTTGGGCCGTTTGTGACGAAACTGCTCGTCCAGCACGTCAGACACGACTCGCCCTGTTGTTGTTTTCTTTTATCTTTGAACAAAGAAGGAAAACAACCAGCATGTACCGGAAGAAACCCTTTCAACCCCCTCCCCTCCTCACCGAGCGCAACCTGGACCGCCTGGGCTTTTTCAGCATCCAGACGCGCCTCCCGCTGGAGCCCGTGTGGGAGAGCCAGTTTCAAGTGGGGGGCCGCACCGTTCACGTGCACGGGGAGGGCACCCGGGGCAGGCCGCACGGCGCCGACACCGACATCATGCTGGGGATCGAGCAGCTCTTTATCGCTCAGGGCAGCCCCGAGGACAACTGGCTGCACACGACCCCGAACGCCCTGCGGGAGGCGGCCATGATGGTTAAGAACGGCCGGGCCTTCCACCGGATACGCGAGGGGCTGCTGCGGGTCTGGGCGACCGGTTTCATCGTCCGCGAGGGCTGGGTGGACCCCACGGGCCGCCCCATCCGCTTCAATGCCGCCTTCCGCCTCTTCGAGGAGCTTCGCTACTGGGACAAGGAGACGAACGACCTGCCGGAACTCCTCCCCGACGCGCGGCTGAGCGTCCGGCTCTCCCACCAGCTCGCGTCGAGCATCCGCGCGGGATACACCCATGCGCTGAGGCGCGAGGTGCTCACCCACCTGGAGCAACCCCACTCCCGCGCGCTCTACCGCCTGACCGAGGCCCACCGCTACGCCGACGACGGCACGATTGTGCGCACCCTGCACGTTCCCCTGATGGACTGGCGCGAAGCCTGCGGCATCCGCGAGGAGCGCGCCAGCAAGGTCATGCGTGCCCTCGACGCGGCCCACGAGGAACTCGCCGCCGCCGGATACCTGGCCGACCTGCACGTCAGCGGGCGCGGTCAGCACCAGCACCTGGAGTACGTCTTCCGCCAGGAGAACGACCCGGACCCGGCGCTCGTGCGCCTCCTGCGGGAGTACCGGGTCGGCGCCCCCCGGGCGGTTCAGCTTTCCACCGAGTTTCCCGGGCGGGTCGAGGAGGCCGTCGCGTACTACGAGTCCCTCAGACGGCAGGGGAAGGTCGTGCGCAACCCGCCCGGGTTAATCGCCGACATCATCACCCATCCCGAGAAGTACGAGTTGCCCGGTCATCTCGCCACCCCGCCCGGGGACCACGACCAGGACGCCCAGCCAGCGGGCGCCCTCCACAGCGAAGTGCGGGCCCAGGAGGAGCACGAGGCGCGGCTGACAGCCCAGTTGGCGCTTCCGCCCGAGCGGCAGTGGAAGGAGACCGGCGCCACCCTGCTGTTGCTGTTGAAAAAGGCCCTCGGTGCCGAGGAGAAGGCGGCGCTCGAAGCCCGCTGCCGCTCGGGTGACCTTCTGGCGGCCCGTCTCGCCCACGACGCTGCCCGGGCCGCCGCCACCCTGCGGCTGCAAGACTTCGTGGACGATCTCAAGGGGAAGCTCGGCACCCGCCCGTGACGCCCCGGGGACCGGTCAGGAGGGACGGGCGATGACCCCGGGCGACCTCAAGCTGCTCGTGAACGCGAACTCGCGCCGTGGCCGGGTCTCGGTCGGCCCGGCGGTGGGGGCTCTGGCGGCGGCCGGGCTGCGGGTCACGGCGCTCGTGGTGACCGACTCCCGGGCGGCGGAAGACCTGCTGCGCGCCGAGGTGGAGCGCGGCGCCCCCTGGGTGGTCGTGGGGGGCGGAGACGGCACGCTCTCGCACGCGGCGAACCTGCTGGCGGGGACGAACACGGCCCTGGGCGTGTTGCCGCTCGGCACGGGCAACACCTTCGCGCGCAGCGTGGGCGTGCCGCTCGACCTGGCCAGGGCCGCGCGGGTGGTCGCCCAGGGGCAGACGACGGCGGTCGATGTCGGGCGGGTCAACGGGCGGGTCTTTCTCAACAGCGTGGCCCTCGGGCTCTCGGCGCAGATCGCACGCAGCCTCGACGGGGATCTCAAGCGGCGCCTGGGCCTGCTGGCCTGGCCCGCCGTGGGGGCGCGGGTGCTGTGGCGGCACCGGGCGCTCGACCTCACCCTGACCTCCGCCGGGGGCACCCTGCGGCTGCACACCCACCAGCTCCTCGTGGCGAACGGGCGGTACGTGGCCGGTCCCCTGCGCGCGGCTCCGGGCGCCTCGGTGGCCGACCGGCAACTCGACGTGCTGGTGTTCGGCAAGGGGCGGCTCGTCAGCCTGCTGCGGGCGGGGATCGGCTGGACGCTCGGGGACCCGGCCCTGCGCTTTTCCACCGATGAACTGAGCGTCCGGACGCGGCGCGGCCAGGAATGGATGAGCGTGGACGGCGAGGTGACGCTCGGCACCGCCCTCCAGCTGCGGGTGCAGGCCGGGGCCCTGCGGGTGCGGGTGCCCCGTGGCTTCGACGCCAGCCGGGTGTGAGGAGGGGAAGGGGCGGGCGTCTCCCCCCACCGCCCCTGCGGGGACGTTCCCGACGGACGGCAGCTCCAGAGGGCTACTCGTTCTCGACGGAACGCAGCCCCTCGTTCGCGCCCCGCGAGCTGAAGTGGCTCTTGCGGATGCCCTGGACCAGGAAGGCGAGCCGGGTCCGGGCCTCGTCCTCGTCCACGGGCTGGGCCACGCCGCAGGCCACCACGCGGACGAAGGGCACGTAGAGCCAGGGCAGGGTGACCTCCGCCCCGCCGCCCTGAAACCGGACCCCACTCAGCATCACCCCGTCCACCTCCGAGGCCTGGGCCAGCAGCGAGACCTGCTCGGGGTCCACCTGCGCGGGCGTGCCCGTGACCTGCACGCCGCCCTCCAGCACCACCACGATCTCGTTCATCCTGCCTCCCACCCTCCACTCTAGGCGAGGTTCCCCCCGCCTGCCGCCGGCGCGGCGGTGTCCTCGTGTGGCTCCGGGCGGAGGATCAGGGGGCGCCGGACTGTCCTTTCGCCGTCCACCTCCCTCCTCGCCCTATGCTCCTGAGCACGGCACCCGGTCGCCCCGACCCCGAAGGAGGTCTCCCCCATCAACGTCTCCCCCCTGATCTCCCCCGACCACCTGGACACCCTGGCCCGCTGCGCCGCCGCCGCCGTGGACGAGGAGGCGTTGACCGACCTGGCCCGGGCCCTCGTTCGCCTGGACACCCAGGCCCCGCTGCCCGGCGAGGCCGTCGCCGCCAGCTTCCTGGAACCGTACCTGCGGGAACGCGGCTTCGCGGTCACCCGGCAGGAGGTCGCGCCGGGCCGCCCCAACCTCATCGCCGACCTCGGCACCGGAACCGGCGGCCTGATCCTGGAGGGTCACACCGACGTCGTCTCGGTCGGCGACCCGGGAGGCTGGACCATTCCCCCCTTCGAGGGCCGCATCGAGAACGGCCTGCTCCACGGACGCGGCAGCGCCGACATGAAGGCGGGTCTGGCCGCCGCCATCTGCGCCGCCGTCGCCGTGCGGCAGGTGATGCCCGACCCCCCACGCCCCCTGCGTCTCGCCATCCTATGTGACGAGGAGGGGTTGATGCTGGGCGTCAAGGCCTTCGTGCGGGCCGGGTACACGCGGGGGTTTGCCGGGGCGATCATCTGCGAGCCCGAGGAGAACGAGGTCTGCCTGTGCCAGAAGGGGGCCATGCGGGTCTGGGTGAACTTCCAGGGGCGGATGGCCCACGGCGCGATGCCCTACGCCGGGGTCAACCCCATTCCCGCCGCCGCCGCTTTCGTGTCCGGACTGGCGGCCCTCGAAGAAGACTGGCGGGACGCGCGGCACGACCTGTTGGGCGAGGTCTACCTCACGCCCACGGTCTTCGAGGCGAGTGCCGGACCCGGGCAGAACAACGTGATTCCCGGGGCGTGCCGGGTGGGGCTCGACATCCGCACGGTGCCCGGCGTGGACCATGCGCTGCTGAGTGGTCAGGTGGAGGACCTTCTCCGGGCGGTCCTGCGGGACTTTGCGGGCATCTCCGCCGCGCTCGACATCTACGAGGACCGCCCCGCTACCGAGACGGCGCTGGACGCGCCCGTCGTGCAGTCCGTCGTCCGGGCGCTGGAACTCACCGGACAGCCGGTGCGCTACGGGGGCGTGCCGGGGGCGACGGATGGGACCTTCCTCCACGCCTGGGCGGGTCTTCCCATCGTCACCCTCGGCCCGGGCGACCGCACCATTCCCCATCAGGTGAACGAACATGTGTCGCTGAAAGCGGTCGTGGATGCCACACGAATTTATGCAGCGGCGGCAACACTCTTTCTCATGCGTGCGGCGTGAGGGCCAGCGCCATGATTTGCCACATTGGGCCGGAAGTCTTCCCGTCTGCGAGACCTCGGACCCGGAGGAGGGAGGGCCGAGCTTTCGCGGGGCCTTTTTCAAAAGGCGGACGCCCGGCGCATTTTTATTCCGGCGCGGGGCACTTGAGGGCCTGACCCTGCATATTCACAGCCAACAGCAGAACGGTTTGCCTTCCTCGCTCTCGGCAATGACTCCCAAGACGCCGTAGCACGCATCGTTTCATCGCCAAGGAAAAGTCGTCCGCCGACAGTTGCTTTGCATAAGAAGGCGTATACGCGCTAATTCATGCGTTCAAGGCGACGTGCATCTCTTCCAAAGATGCGGCGGCAGCGGCAAAGTGAGAGGCGGAAACGTTGTTTTTGCCCTTTCCTCCCTGCCGGACGCCTCTGACCTCCAGCTTGACGCTATACATGCCTCGAATTACAATTCATTACGTTTCGGTTAAGTCAGCTCCCGTGAGGGCTCGAACCGACCCGCCCCGGTGAGAAGCGAGGTCAGTCATGGAACGTTCGAGTCCGGCCGTCCCCGAACCAGAGGTGTACCGCTTTCAGGAGGCTCTGCCTCCGCTGACCGCCCACGAGGCGACCGTCGAGGCCAACCGCTGCCTGTACTGCTACGACGCCCCGTGCCTGCAGGCCTGCCCCACCCACATCGACATCCCCAGTTTCATCCGCAAGATTTCGACCGGGAACCTGCGCGGGTCGGGCCGCGTCATCCTGGAGGCGAACTTCCTGGGAGCCACCTGCGCCCGCGTCTGCCCGGTGCAGGAGCTGTGCGAGGGCGCGTGCGTGCTGGGCAAGGACCACCAGCCCATCCAGATCGGGCGCCTCCAGCGGTACGCGACCGACCACATCTTCGAGCGGGGCGTGCAGGTCTTCACCCCTTCGCCCCCCACCGGGCGGAGCGTGGCGGTCGTGGGCAGCGGCCCGGCGGGCATCAGCGCCAGCGCCGAACTCGCCAAGCTGGGGCACCGGGTCACCCTCTTCGAGCGGCGCGACCTCGGCGGCGGCCTGAGCACCTACGGCATCATCGGCCTGCGCGAGCCCGTGGAGGTATCCCTGCGCGAGGTGGAGGCGGTGCAAAACCTCGGTGTGGAGGTGCGCACCGGGGTCGAGCTGACCGACCGCGAGGGGCTGAATGTGCTGCTCTCCCAGTACGACGCGGTATTCCTCGGGCTCGGGCTCGGCGCCGTTCCTGCCCTCGGTGTCCCCGGTGAGGAGGCGGTGCTGGACGGCCTGGAAATCATCGAGGCGAGCAAGGTCGAGCCCTGGCGGCTGAAGGTGGGCCCGCTGGCCCTCGGAGAGCGCATCGTCGTCATTGGCGCGGGCAACACCGCCATCGACGCGGCGACGGTGGGGCGGCGTCACGGTGCGGAGGCGGAGATGGTCTACCGCCGCACCGAGAACGAGATGACCGCCTACCGCCACGAGTACGAGTTCGCCCTGCACGAGGGGGTGCGCTTCACCTTCCTGACCCAGCCCGTCGGGGTGGAGGTGGAGGGGGGCAAGGTCACGGGCCTGCGCTGCGTGCGGATGAGCCTGGGCGTGGCCGACGCCTCGGGCCGCCCCCGCCCCGAGCCCGTGCCCGGCAGCGAGTTCGTGATTCCATGCGACACGGTGATCGCGGCCATCGGGCAGGAGAAACCCGCCCTTGCCGCCCAGCTCGGCCTCGCCCTCGAAAACGGCTATATCCGGGTGGACGACGGCCTGCAGACGAGCGAGCCTCGGGTGTACGCGGGCGGCGACTGCATCCGCGTGCGCGGCAGCGCGAGCACCGTCATGGCCGTGCAGGACGGCAAGCTGGCGGCGGCGAGCATTCACGCGGCGCTGAGTGCTTCTCCTGTGGCGGCGGACTGATGGGGTTGGGCGTCTGCGTTCTGGGGACGTTGCTTCGGTTTACCCCCTCCCAACCTCCCCCCTCAAGGGGGAGGGGAAAAAGACAGCCTCGCCTTTCTTGTTCCATAGCGCACACCCCTTTTCTGGAGACCCCTTATGGCTGACCTCTCCGTGAATTTCGCGGGCATCCGGGCGCCCAATCCTTTCTGGCTGGCCTCCGCGCCGCCGACGAACAGCGGGGCGCAGATTCACCGCGCCTTCGAGCACGGCTGGGGCGGGGCTGTGTGGAAGACCATCGGCGCCCCCGTGCTCAACATCTCCAACCGCTACGGGGGCCTGACCCTGGGCGGGCAGCGCCTCGTCGCCATCAACAACGTCGAGCTGATCTCCGACCGCCCGCTGGAGGTGAACCTGCGCGAGATCGCCGAGGTCAAGCGGATGTGGCCGGACCGCGCGGTGATCGTCTCCGCGATGGTGGACGCCGACCCCAAAGCCTGGCGCGAGATCGTCATGCAGATTGAGGACACCGGGGCCGACGGCATCGAGCTGAACTACGGCTGCCCCCAGGGCATGAGCGAGCGCGGCATGGGCGCGGCGGTGGGCCAGGTGCCCGAGATGTGCCAGCTCAACACGCACTGGGTCACGTCCGTCACCCGCCTCCCCGTCATCGTGAAGCTCACTCCCAACGTCACCCATATCATCGACCCGGCGCACGCGGCGCTGGCGGGCGGGGCGCACGCTCTGAGCCTCATCAACACCATCAACAGCGTGATGAAGGTGGACCTCGACACGCTGCTGGTGACCCCCAGCATCGGCGGGCAGGCGACCCACGGCGGGTACGCGGGCCCGGCGGTCAAGCCCATCGCGCTGCACATGCTCAGCGAGCTGATGTGTGATCCCACTGTGAGGAAAAGCGGCGTGCCGATCTGCGGCATGGGCGGCATCCAGACCTGGCGCGACGCCGCCGAGTTCCTGCTGCTGGGTGCCTCAGCCCTCCAGGTCTGCACGGCGGCGATGCACTACGGCTACCGCATCGTCGAGGACTTCGTGGACGGCTTGAGCAACTGGATGGACGACAAGGGTTTCGCCACCCTCGCGGACGTGACGGGCCGCAGCCTGCCGCAGATGAGCAGCTTCGGCGGGCTGGACCTCGGTTACCAGGCAGTCGCGCGCATCGACCCCGACAAGTGCATTCAGTGTGACCTCTGTTACGTGGCCTGCAACGACACCGCCCACCAGTGCATCGACCTGTACTCGCCGGAGGGGGTAAAGGTGAACCCCGGCTTTAACGTGCGGGACGGCGGAAAGCAGGTCGCCCAGGGTCGGGCCACCCCGGTCGTCCGCGAGCCCGACTGCGTGGGGTGCGCCCTGTGCGCCAACGTCTGCCCGGTGGACGGCTGTATCGAGATGGTCAGCGTGCCCAGCGGCCGCCCGTCCGTCACCTGGGACCAGCTCACCGCCACCCGCCCTGCCGTGACTCAGGAGTGGGGCGCGATGGAGGCGTACCGCGAGGAGGCGGGGATCGAGATTCACTGAGCTTAAACTTAAGGAAAGGGGGCAATATGGAAGCGCCACAACTGGACGCCTTGATCGAGATAGACGCCGAGGGTCGCCTGCACGGAGCCCCCGAACTGCTGGCCCGCCTGAGGAACCAGACCTTCCGGCTGAGCGTGGAGGGCCAAAACATCACCCTGAGTCCGCCCATGCGTCGGCTGAGCGAGATCGCGGACGCCGGGGAGCGGGCCGCCGCTTACGCCGCGTTCAAGCAGCAGGTGATGCGCGCCGGTGGTGGCCCGGTTCCCACGACCCGGGCCGAGATCAACGAACTGGTCTACGACTGATGCGTGTGCTGGCCGACACCAACATCATGCTGCGTTACGTGCAAAAGGACGCCGAGCAGCACACCGAGGTGGAGGCCGCCGTTGACCGATTGATGGAGCGGGGGGACGAACTCGTACTCGTCCCACAGGTCATGTACGAGTACTGGGTGGTGGCGACCCGGCCTTACGGAACCAGCAATGGCCTGAGTTACACCACCGAGGAGGTGAACACCGCCCTTCGGCTGCTGAGCGGTGCCTTCGCCCTGCTTCCGGACCCACTGGACCTGTTCAACACTTGGCTCAATCTGGTCATGACGCATCAAGTCTCCGGCAAGCAGGCTCACGATGCCCGCCTGGCTGCTGCTGCTTTGGCACACGACTTGGGCGCCCTCCTCACCCTCAATGCCCCCGACTTCAAACGTTTTGGCCTAACCGTATTGACCCCCGCCGACCTGTAACGGAGGTTTCGTGGCTCTCCTGATCAAGAATGGCCGCATCATCACCGCCGACGCCGACTACACCGCCGACCTCCTCGTGGAGGGCGAGACCATCAGCCAGATCGGGGAGGGGCTGACCGCGCCCGAGGGTGCCCGCGTGATCGACGCGAGCGGCAAGTACGTCTTTCCCGGCTTTATCGACCCGCACGTCCACGTCTACCTCCCGTTCATGGGCACCTTTGCCAAGGACACGCACACGACGGCCAGCCAGGCGGCCCTGATCGGCGGGACGACCACCTACATCGAGATGCTGGCGCCCGCCCAGAGCGAGCCGCTGCGGGAGGGCTGGGAGAAGTGGACCGGGCTGTCGGAGGGGAAGAGCGCCTGCGACTACACCTTCCACCTGGGGGTAACGCGCTGGGACGACAAGACGGAAACCACCCTGCGCGAGCTGGTGGGGCAGGGCATGAAGTCCTTCAAGGTGTTCCTGGCGTATAAGGGTGCCTTCGGCATTGACGACGACGTGCTCTACCGGGTGCTCACCCTGGCGCGCGAACTCGGCGTGGTCGTCACCGCCCACTGCGAGAACGCGGAACTGGTGGCGCAACTGCAACGCAAACTCCTGGCCGAGGGCAAGACCGGCCCCGAGTGGCACGAGCCCAGCCGCCCGGAGGGGGTGGAGGCCGAGGGCACCGCCCACTTCGCCGCCTTCGTGGAGATGACGGGGGCCGAGGGGTACGTCGTTCACCTCTCCAACGAGCGGGCGCTGGAGGCGGCACTGGAGGCCAAGCGGCGGGGCGTCAACCTTCACATCGAGTCCGTCATCCCGCACTTCCTGCTGGACAAGACCTACGCCGAGCGCCCCGGCGTGGAGGGCGCCAAGTACGTCATGAGCCCGCCCCTGCGCGAGAAGCACAATCAACATGCACTCTGGACCGCGCTGGAGCAGGGCCTGATCGACACCGTGGGCACCGACCACTGCCCCTTTGATGTGTCGCAAAAGGCGATGGGCGAGGGCGACTTCACGAGGATTCCCAACGGCATCCCCGCCATCGAGGACCGGGTGAACCTGCTTTACACCTACGGGGTGAGCCGGGGCAGTCTGAGTCTCAGCCGCTTCGTGGAGTCGGCGAGCACGAAGGCCGCCAAGCTCTTCGGCCTCTTCCCCCGAAAGGGCACCATCTCGGTGGGGTCGGATGCCGACCTCGTGATCTACGACCCGGGCTACCGGGGCCACATCTCGGCGGCGACGAGTCACATGAACAACGACTACAGCGGCTTCGAGGGCTGGGAGATCGACGGTCGGCCCGACGTGGTGACGGTTCGCGGCGAGGTGGCAGTCGAGGGCGGGCAATTCGTCGGGGACCCGGGGCGGGGGCAGTTGCTGCGGCGGTGAAGGTCTTTTAGCTCCTCCCCCTTGAGGGGGGAGGTTGGGAGGGGGTGGACCGTCGCCGCTTCCCACGTCAGCAGGAAGGGGAAGGCATCTTCTTTATGGTGGAGCTGGCTCGCCTTCCCCCCCTCCCCGGCCCTCCCCCACGAAGGGGGAGGGAGAAAAACAAAAACACAGGCTTTCAAGGTCCCACCCCAGAGGAGCGCCCCGTGACACAAGTGCTCACCACCCAGGCCGTTCACCCCCCCTCCTCTGAGCCCATCGTTTCCATCCGTGACCTCCAGATGGTCTTTCCGCATCCGGGCGGGCAGACGGTTGCCCTTCAGGACGCGAACCTCAACATCGGGCGGGGGGAATTTATCAGCCTGATCGGGCCGTCGGGGTGCGGCAAGACGACGCTGCTGCGGCTGCTGGCGGACCTCGTGCAGCCGACTGCGGGGACGATCCTGATCGGGGGTCAGCCGCCGGGGCAGGCGCGGCGGGAGCGGCAATACGGGTATGTCTTCCAGGCCCCCGCATTGCTGGAGTGGCGCACGGTGCTGAGCAACGTCCTGCTGCCGCTGGAGGTGATGAACGTGCCCGGCGACCGGGTGGCCCGCGCCCGCGAGATGCTCAACCTCGTGGGGCTGGCGGGCTTCGAGCGGCGTTACCCCTGGCAGCTTTCGGGCGGAATGCAGCAGCGGGTGAGCATCGCCCGGGCGCTCGCCTTCGACCCGCCACTCCTGTTCATGGACGAGCCCTTCGGGGCGCTCGACGAGATCACGCGCGAGCACCTCAACCTCGAACTCTTGCGGCTGTGGCGCGAGACGGGCAAGACGGTCATCTTCGTGACGCACAGCATCAGCGAGGCGGTGTTCCTGAGCACGAGGGTCGTGGTCATGACCGCCCGGCCCGGCAAGATCGAGGGCGTGGTGGACGTGGACCTGCCGCAGCCCCGGGGAGACGACACCCGGGAACTGCCGCGCTTCTTCGAGCTGATGACCCAGGTGCGGGAACTGCTCAGGAAGGGGCACGCATGACCGCCGCGCCCAGGAGGGGGCGACTCGCCGGGTCCCCCCTCCTCCCGATGCTGGTGGTGCTGGTGATCGCCGTCCTGCTGTACCTCCCGCTGATGCTGTGGGCGAACGTCGGCCCGGCGTCGCGGGCGCTTGCCAATGGGGCGGACTTGGGATGTCCTACTGCAATTGCCTGTGCCACGCAGCTTAGAAACCCGGTGCTGCCCGCGCCCGGACAACTCGCGCAGGGGTTCCGCTCGCTCAGCGTGCCTCCCACCGCCCCGACCTCCGCGCCCTACAACGCCGTCGTGACGGGTGGGGAAACCCTGCTGGGGCTCGTTCTGGCAACCGGGCTCGGGCTGGTTCTGGCCGCGCTGCTGGTGCTGAGTCGGTCGTTCGAGCGGGCCACGCTGCCCTGGCTCGTCACCTCTCAAACCGTGCCCATCGTCGCCATCGCGCCCATGCTGGCGGTGCTGCTGGGGCAGTACGGGGTGCAGGGCTTTCTGCCCAAGGCGCTCATCGCCGCGTATATCGCCTTTTTCCCAGTCGCCGTGGGGATGAGCCGGGGGCTGCGGAGCCCGGACGCGCTGCAACTCGACCTGATGCGGACGTACAGCGCCTCGCCGGGGCGGGTGTTCTTCCAGCTTCGGCTGCCCGCCAGCCTGCCGTACCTCTTCACGGCGCTCAAGGTGGCGGTGACGGCGGCGCTGGTCGGCAGCATCGTGGCGGAGATCAGCACCATCTCCTTTTCGGGCCTGGGCAAGATGCTGGCCGAGAACTCGCGAGCATCGGACACGATTGCGCTCTGGGTGATCATGACCTACGGTGCGGCGCTGGGCGTGGGGCTGGTCGCCCTCGTCGGACTTCTTGAAAGGGTGGTGACGCCGTGGCGAGTGGGGCGGTGACGTGGCGCGGGGCCGCCCGCCGTCCGGGGTTAGGGGCCATGCTCCCGCTGGCGCTGAGCGGCTTCGGCCTGCTGGGGCTCGCCGTCGCGCTGGCCCGAGTGGGAACGGCCCCCGGCCGCCCGCTACCCTGGCTGCTGGGAGTGCTGGCGCTGCTGCTCTTGGGCGTGCTCGGCATTCGTTTGGCGGCACGGGGAGAAGGAAGGGCCGCCCGGGTCCTCCCCGCCGCCCTCACGGGGCTGCTGACGGTGCTCGCCGTGGAGGTCCTGCTGCGGGCCTACGGAGTCCCGGCGGGCCTGATCCCCACCCCCAGCCGGGTGCTCGCCGCGCTGTGGGAGGCGCGGACGGTCCTTCTTCAGGACACCTTTTACACCTTCGTGCTGGAGGCGCTGCTGGGCTTCGGGGTGGGCACGGTGATCGGACTCGTGCTCGCGCTACTGGTGGTGCGATTCCGCTTTCTCGAACGCGGGCTCTTGCCCTACGCGGCCCTCTTCAGCTCGGTGCCCATCGTGGCGCTCGCCCCGGTGGTCGTGAAGGCGCTGGGGCTGGAGTGGCCGAGCAAGATGGTCGTCGTGGCGGTCACGGTGCTGTTTCCGGTCGTCGTGAACGCGGTGCGCGGGTTGCAGGCGGCCCAGCCCCTGCACCTCGACCTGCTGCACACCTACGCGGCGAGCCCCGCCCAGACCTTTCGCACCGTCCGGGTGCCCACGGCGCTGCCCTTCGTCTTCAACGCCCTCAAGGTGGGGAGCACCCTCGCCCTGATCTCGGCCATCGTTGCAGAGTTCTTCGGCACGACCGGGCACGGGCTGGGCTTCCGCATCCAGATCGAGGTGGGGCGGTTCAACCTCGCCGTCGTGTGGGCGGCTATCGTGCTGGCGAGCGTGGTGGGGCTGGCGTTTTTCGGGCTGATCAGCGTGCTGGAGCGGCGGTTCGCGCCGGTACCGCAGGGCAGCTAGGGAGGGTTGCCAGTCGCCAGTGTCCAGTCACCAGGAAAAGCCGAGACGCTCGGCATTCTTTGAACACAAGTTTTTATCCCGCCTTTCTTCTCCCCCGGAGGAACACATGAAGCATTCCAAGCTGACCGTCGCTGCCACCGCCGCGCTTGCCGCCGCCCTGCTCGCCCCCGGCGCCGGAGCCCAGAAGCTCGTGCCGGTCAAGGTGCAGCTCAAGTGGTTCCCGCAGGCGCAGTTCGCGGGCTTTTTCGTGGCGCAGGCGAAAGGCTTCTACCGGGCCGAGGGGCTGGACGTGCAGTTCCTGCCCACCGGGGACCAGTCGCCGATTCAGACGGTGGCGACGGGCACCGCCGACTTCGGCACGACCTGGATCACGGACCTGCTCACCGCGCGGGCGCAGGGCATCCCGGTGACGCACATCGCGCAGCTCTTCCAGAAGAGCGGGTACACGCTCGTCGCCCTGAAAAACAGCAACATCACCAAACCGCAGGACTTCCGAGGTAAGCGGGTAGGTGTGTGGCCCAGCGGCAACGAGTACCCGGCGGTGGCGCTGATGAAGAAGTACGGCCTGACCACCAGCCTCGACAGTACCGTGAGCAACCCCAGCGTGCAGGCGGTCACCTACCCCTTCGACCCCAGCATCGTGTTCCCCGACAAGGTGGACCTCGTGTCGGCGATGACCTACAACGAGATCGACCAGATCGTGGGGCTGGGGTACAGCCTCGACAAGCTGCGGATTTTCCGCACCGCCGACTACGGGATCAACCTCCTCGAAGACCTGATGTTCACCACCGACCGCACGCTCAAGACGACCAACTTCAAGGGCAGCGGGCAGAGCGGCCAGCAGATCGCTGCCAAACTCGTGCGCGCAACGCTGAAGGGCTGGGACTACGCGGTCAAGAACCAGGCCGAGGCCGTGAATATCGTCTTGCCACTCTGCGGCAACACCTGTAAGGGCAGCGGCACCCGCGCCGATGCCAAATCTCACCAGACGTGGCAGATGGCGGAGGTCGCCAAGCTCTACAACACCGGCCCGACGACGCGGGGCATGGCCGGATACCTCGACCCCGCCGTGTACCGCAACAACGTGGCCCTCCTCAAGAACCTGGGCATCCTCAAGGCCGACCCCGACGCGGGCGCCGTGACCTACAGCGTGTGGGAGGCCGCGACCGGGAAGAAGGCGGCGCGGTGAGCGCGGGAGAGGCCACCGAGACGACCCCTACCGGGCCCAACCCGGCCCGCACCGTTGCGGAACTCAAGGAGTTGCGGCGCCTCACGGGCGATGAGAACGGGGCCCAGCGGGTCGCCTTCACCGACACCTGGCTGCGCGCCCGGGAGTTTCTGAAAGAGCGCCTCGCCGAGCTTCCCGTGGAGGTTCACCAGGACCCCGCCGGGAACCTGTGGGCCACGCTGAGGGGCGAGTCCGAGCGCGAGTTGCTGATCGGCGGCCACCTCGACAGCGTGCCGAACGGGGGGTGGCTCGACGGCTGCCTCAACGTGCTCGCCGGGCTGGAGGTGCTGCGGCGCGTGAACGCCGAGTACGGGGGCCGTCCGCCCGTCACCGTGCGCCTCGTGGACTGGGCCGACGAGGAGGGAGCGCGTTTTGGACGTTCCCTGTACGGGTCGAGCGCGGCGAGCGGCCATTTCGACGTGTCCGAAATGGCGAAGTTGACCGACCGGGATGGGGTGAGTTTGGGGGCAGCGCTGGAACGGGTGGGTGTTCGTCTGGAGGACGCCCCGCAGGCCCGGCAGGAACTGAGGAACGCCGCCGCCTACCTCGAACTGCACATCGAGCAGGGGCCGGTGCTGGAGGGGCTGGGCCTGCCGCTGGGCGCGGTGCTGGGCACGGTGGGGGTCGAGCGCCATACCCTGACCTTTCACGGGCAGGCGGCGCACGCGGGCAGCACGCCGATGAACGTCCGGCGCGACGCTTTCCTGGCGGCGGCGCGGCTGGGACAGGAAATCTACGCCATCGCGGAGCGGCACGGCGGCGTCTGCACGATAGGCAGCGTCAAGACGTGGCCCGGCATCGTCACGAGCGTTGTGGAGCGGTGCGAGATCACGCTCGACCAGCGGCACCTCGACGCCGACAAATTGGCGGCGATGTGGCAGGACGCGCGGGAGGCGGCACAGCAGTTCGCGCGGGAGGGCGGCTGCACCGTCGAATTCGGCAACCTGTGGAACATCGAGCCCATCCCCTTCCACCCCAACCTCATTGACGCGGCGGAGGCGGCCATCCTGGAGACGGTGCCGACCAGTCACCGCCTGCCCAGCGGCCCGCTCCATGACGCGGCAGAAGTGGCCCGCGCCGGGGCGCCCACGGTCATGATGTTCGTGCAAAGCCTGCGTGGCATCAGCCACAACAAGATCGAGGACACGCGGGAGGAGCACATCATGCAGAGCGTGAAGGCCTTCGACCGGCTGGCGAGTCGGGCGATGGAGTGGGTGGCGGAGCAGTAGTGGTGACGGACCTCACGCCCTTTGTTGCCCTCAACGACGTGCTGACGCGGCTGGTCGAGGGGACTCGGGAAGCGTTGAGGCCGGATTTGATGGGAGTCTACCTTTCCGGCTCCTTCGCCCTCGGTGACGCCGACGCGGGCAGCGACGTGGATTTCCTGGTCGTCACGCGGGCATTCCTGACGGAGCCGCAGCAGGCGGCGGTGCAGGCGTTGCAGCGCACGCTCTACGACGAATTTGCGCATTGGGGGAAGCACCTGGAAGGCTCGTACTTCCCGGCGGACCTGCTGCGCCGCCCCGACCCGGCCCGCACGCCCATTCCCTACTTCAACCACGGCGGCCGCGATCTGGAATTCTCCGACCACGACAACACCCTGGTCGTGCGCTGGGTCACGCGTGAGCACGGTCTTGCCCTCGCCGGACCACCGCCACGGGAACTCATTGACCCGGTGGACCCGAACGATCTGCGCGCCGAGGTGCGGACCCTCTTACACAGGTGGGGCCGCGCGCTGCTCGGCGAATCGGAGGAAAGTTCGAGGGGCTGGGCCTGGACCCCCGACGGCCTGAACAACGATTGGTTGCAGCCCCTCGTGGTCCTCCTCATGACCCGGATGCTGCAGACCCTGAACACGGGTCAGGTGCATTCCAAGAAGGCGGCGGTCGCCTGGGCAGAGCGCCACGCCCCCGAGTGGGCGCCGCTCCTGGGGCGCGCCTGGGCCAAGCACGCCGATCAGTTCACGCGGTATCAGCGACCCGCGGACCCGAATGACCTCGCCCTCACCCGCGACTTCATCCGCTTCGCGCTGGGTCATCCGCTCGCCGCCACGGCCTCCTGACCCATGCTCCAGGGTGAGTTGGGTTGTGCCGGGGACAAGCCGCAGAATTGGGCAAGGGCTGAGATACTGGAACGAAGATGATCTCTGCCGCTGATCAAGCCCTGGTGGAAAGGGGAAAGGCCCTCATTGCCTCCCTCCCCGCCGACGAGAACCATACGGTCGCCGCGATAGTCCGCGACGCTGAAGGTCGGTTGTTCGAGGGGATCAACCTGTACCACTTCACGGGCGGTCCCTGTGCCGAGCCGGTGGCTCTGGCTGTTGCCGTCGCGCGACAGGCTGCCCCGTTGGAGTTGATCGTCGCGGTGGGCAACCGTGACCGCGGTGTCCTGGCTCCCTGTGGACGGTGCAGGCAAATTCTGTTCGACTACCACCCGAACATCGATGTCCTCGTCCCCGACGGCGGGCAGGTGCGGCGCGTCGGCATCCGCGAGCTGTTGCCCTATACCTACGACTGGCACGCCGAGAACGAGGGGTAAGTTTCCATGCTCCCCACCCTGCGCGAACTCCTGACCCTCCCGGCCTTCACGGGCGCGGAGGTGCTGAGTGGTCACGCCCGGCTGGGGGAACCGGTGACCTGGGTGCATGTCTCGGAAATCCCAGACGCCGCCCGGTTCCTCAGCGGCGGTGAGCTGCTGCTGTCGGTCGGCGCTCCCCTGGTCAATGCAGCGGAGGAGGCGAGCCACGCCTACATCCGCTCGCTGGCCGAGCGAGGGGCGAGCGGGCTGGCCCTCGAACTCGTGCGGGAGGTGCGGGAGCCGCCGCCCGCCGTGCTGGGGGCCGCCCGGCTCTACGACTTCCCGCTCCTCGTCTTCCGGCAGGAGGTCAACTTCGCCCAGCTCACCCGGGCGGCCCACGCGCGCATCCTCCGGCAACCTGCCGAACACGGGGAGCCCAGCCTCGCGCCCCTTCTCGACGCCCTGGCCGAGACGGGGCGCAGCCGGGCCTTTTTGGAGGCGCAACTCGGGCCACTCCTCGTCCTTCCGACCCGGGCGCGAGTCACCCTGATCGGCACCCTGGCCGCCCTGCTGGAGACGAACTTCAATATGGCGGAGTCGGCGAGGCGACTTGGCGTGCGCCGTCAGACCGTGTACTACCGCCTGGAGCAGTTGCGGGCGATGCTCGGCGACCTCGACTCACCCCGGCGACAACTCGGCCTCCACCTCGCCCTGGAACTCAGCCGCAGCGAGGTGGCCGAGGCGGTGCCGATGCCCACGGAGCGTTAGACACTCTGTCTCTTGGCAGCCTCACGCGCGGAACCTACGATCAAGTTGTCCCTCTTTCCCTTCTCCGCCAGGAGGCACCCCATGCCGGAACCCAGACCCGACACCCAACAGGTCATCGCCGAGAACCGCGAATACACCCTCTTCTCGTGGAGCGTGCAGGGGCAGGCCAACCCCATCCATATGACGGGCGGGAAGGGCAGCCACTTCTACGACGGCGACGGCAACACCTGGCTCGACTTCTCCTCGCAGCTCATCAACATCAACGTGGGGCACCAGCATCCGAAGGTTTTGCAGGCCATCAAGGATCAGGTGGACCAGATGTGCTTCGCCGGGCCGTCCTTCGCTACCGATGTGCGCGCGGAGCTGGGCAAGAAGCTCGCGGAAGTGACTGGCCTCGCCAAGAGCTTCTTCACCCTGGGCGGCTCCGAGGCCAATGAGAACGCCATCAAGATGGCGAAGCTCTACACCGGGCGCGACAAGATCATCACCCGTTACCGCTCCTACCACGGGGCGACGATGGGCTCCATGAGCGCCTCGGGCGATCCCCGGCGCTGGCCGGTGGAGCCGGGCATTCCCGGGATCGTGCGGGTGTTCGACCCCTACATGTACCGCCCGCCGATGGGCGGCAGCGCCGAGGAGTGGGAGGACGGCTGCATCACCCACATTGAGGAAGTCATTCAAATGGAGGGCCCCCACACCATCGCGGCCATGCTGGTGGAGGGCATCACGGGCAGCAACGGCCTGCTGATCCCGCCCGACAGCTACTACCCCCGGTTGCGGGCGCTGCTCGACAAGTACGGCATCCTCCTGATCGACGACGAGGTGATGAGCGGCTTCGGGCGCACCGGCAAGTGGCTCGCCACCCAGCACTACGGCATCGTGCCCGACATCGTGACCTGCGCCAAGGGCCTCACGAGCGGGTACATGCCGCTGGGCGCCGTCATCGTCAACCAGAAGATCGCCGACCACTTCGAGAAGAACTTTCTGGCGGGCGGCCTGACGTACAGCGGCCATCCGGTGTCCCTGGCCGCCGCCATCGCCAACCTCAAGGTGTACGAGGAGGAAAATCTCTTCGAGCACACGCTGGAATTGGGAGCCTACCTGGGCGAGCGCCTGGAGGCTATGAAACGCAAGTACGCCTGCGTGGGCGACGTGCGGTACATCGGCCTCTTCAGCGTGCTGGAACTCGTGAAGGACAAGAAGACGAAGGAGCCGCTGGCCCCCTTCAACGGCACCTCGCCGGAGATGGCGAAGCTTGCCGCTTACCTCAAGTCCAAGCACGTCTACGCCTTCAGCCGCTTCAACATGGTCTGGGTCTGCCCGCCCCTCGTGATCACGAAGGAGGAGCTGGACGCCGGGCTCGACGTGTACGAGGAGGCGCTGGCCCTCGTGGACGAGATGATCGGGGCTCCGGTGGCGGCAGACTGAAGAGGACGTGCCTTTCCCCCTCTCCCCTCGTGGGAGAGGGCCGGGGTGAGGGGGCGTGTGACCAGCTTCACCGCCAAGAAGAGGGCTTCTCCCTTTCCATTGGCCTCCTGACGCCCGGCCCGCTCCCCCCCACCCGGCCTCCCCCCTCAAGGGGGAGAGGACAGCAGCAAAGCCCTCCGTGTTTGCACCAGCCCCAGAGGTTCCTACCATGACCAGCACCGCCCAAAAGCCCGCCGTCCTCACCCTCACCCACTGGCTCTCGGGCAAACCGGCTGAGGGCACCTCCGGACGCACCGCCCCCGTCTACAACCCGGCGACGGGGCAGGTACAGGCCCAAGTGCCCCTCGCCAGCCGCGAAGAAGTGGATCAGGCTGTCGAGATCGCCGCGGCTGCGGCCAAGACATGGCGTGCCGCGCCCCTAGGCAAGCGTGCCGAAGTCCTCTTCCGCTTCCGCGACCTGCTGGACCGCAACCGCGACGAACTTGCCCGTATCCTGACCCGTGAGCACGGCAAAGTTCATGCCGACGCGCTGGGCGAGATCGCGCGAGGCATCGAGAACGTGGAGTACGCCTGCGGAGTGCCGAACCTGCTCAAGGGCGGCTACTCCGAGCAGGCGAGCACGGGCGTGGACGTGTACTCCATCCAGCAGCCGCTCGGCGTCGTGGCGGGCATCACGCCCTTCAACTTCCCGGCGATGGTGCCGCTGTGGATGATGGCGAACGCGCTCGCGTGCGGAAACGCCTTCATCCTCAAGCCCAGCGAGCGGGACCCCAGCGCGAGCCTCTTCCTGGCGGAACTGTTGAAGGAAGCGGGATTGCCCGACGGCGTGTTCAGCGTCGTCCACGGCGACAAGGAGGCGGTGGACGCCCTGCTGGAGCATCCCGGCATCGCCGCCGTGAGCTTCGTGGGCAGCACGCCCATCGCGCGGAGCATCTACCAGAAGGGCACCGCGCACGGCAAGCGGGTACAGGCCCTCGGCGGGGCGAAGAACCACATGCTCGTCCTCCCCGATGCCGACGTGGGCATGGCCGCCGACGCCGCCGTCTCTGCCGCGTACGGCTCGGCGGGCGAGCGGTGCATGGCGATCTCCGTCCTCGTGGCCGTTGGTGACGTGGGTGATGCCCTCGTGTCGGCCATTCAGGAACGCCTGCCCGCCCTCAAGGTCGGCCCCGGGGACCAGCCCGGCAACGAGATGGGCCCCCTGATCACCCGCGAGCACCGCGACCGGGTGGCGGGGTATATCGAGAGCGCGCGGGGCCAGGGCGCGACGGTGGTGGTGGACGGGCGCGAGCAGCCCTTCGAGGGGGACGGCTTCTTCCTGGGCGTGTCGCTCCTCGACCACGTGACGCCCGAGATGGACGCCTACCAGGACGAGATTTTCGGCCCCGTTCTCTGTGTGGTGCGCTCGAGCAGCTACGAAGAGGGCCTGAAACTCATCAACGAGAATCAGTACGGCAACGGCACGGCCATCTTCACCCGGGACGGCGGGGCGGCCCGGAAATTCCAGTTCGAGGTCGAGGTCGGCATGGTGGGCATCAATGTGCCCATCCCCGTGCCGGTGGCTTACTACTCCTTCGGCGGCTGGAAGGCGAGCCTTTTCGGGGACAGCCACATGTACGGGCCGGAGGGGATCAAGTTCTACACCCGCTCCAAGGTCGTCACCTCGCGCTGGCCCGACCCCGCGAGCAGCCGGGTGGACCTGGGCTTCCCGCAGAACCGGTAGGAGGGGGCCTGACCCGTTCCGTGGGACAGGTCGGGAGGTCGGGGTACACTCGCCTCAGCGACATGAGGATGAACGACCCTGTTCAGGTGGGCCGACCCCCGGTCCCCCGGGCGCCATGACTCCCCCGGGGGTGCTGCGGTGGCACGTCCTGATTCGGTGGGCGGACGGCCACCGCTCCCGGTTCGTCTACGAGGGTCCTTTGTGGATTGGAAAGGTGAGTCAGGACGTCCACGTCCTCGCTCAGGCCGAACACGCGCGGCGGCGCGAGGCCTCGCCGGACCTGCCCCCGCAGCTTCCCTACGAGGTTCTGTCCTTCCGGGAGGCGGGGAAGGCCGGTCAGGGCTGAGCCGAACGGCCCCCTCCACCCCCGGGATAGCCCAGGAGCCCAGGGGCACGGTCAGGGCGAGCGTCTTCCCGCCCCGGCGTGTGGTCGAGCGCGAGGACGTTGCCCGCCCAGGGGCGTTGGAGCCGCCACCTGAGTTCCCCACCGCCAGGACTGCGTTGCCGAGAGCCTTCAGGCCGGGAAGCGGTAACGCCCGACCCAGACGCGGTCGGCAAGGTGCTTGCACCACAGCAGCGGGCGCCCGCGCAGCCCCACGCGCGGGCCGAGCGCGAGCATCCCCTCGGGGGTGCCGGTCGAGATGAGGTAGGGGGCGACCGGGTACGGGCGGAAGGGCGACAGGGACACTCCCGCCGGGTCCCTCCCCGCCTGCCAGGCGTTCACCAGCCGGTCCAAGTGGCCGCGCAGGACCAGCCCCTGCGCCACGGCGTTCACGCCGCTGCGGTCGAGGCGGCGGCCCTCCATGACCGCGCAGTCGCCCGCCGCGAACAGCCAGGGCTGGCCGAGCACCCGCAGGCGACGGTCGACCTGCACGTACCCCTGCCCGTCCACCGGGAGACCCGCCTCCCCGAAGAGGGCCTGCCCGCGCGTGCCGGTGGCCCACAGCACCACGTCCCCGGGAAGCCGTTCCCCGCCTTCCAGCACCACGGCGCCCTCCTCGACCCGCTCGACCCGGGTGTTCAGCAGGACGCGCACCCCGCGCCCGCGCAGCAGGTGCTCGGCCCGGCGGCCCAGGCCGGGCGCGAACTGCGGCATCAGGCGGCCTCCGGGATGCACCAGCGTAAGGCCCAGCGCGCCCGGGCCGGTCCGGCGCCCCCAGCGGGCGCTGACGTTGAGCAGCACCTCCGTTCCGGCGGGGCCGCCGCCCACGACGACGAGCGAGCGCGGCGGCCCGGAGGAGGAGCCCCCTTCCAGCCAGGCCCTCAGGCGCCCGATGTGGTGCAGGGGCTTGGTGAGCACCGCGCTCCCCGCCCGGTCCCGCAGGGGGTTCGTGGCACCGATGTCGAAGACGGCGAGATCGCAGGGAAGGATGTCGCCCTGGCTGGTGCGGGCGGTCCGGGCGACCACGTCGAGGCCCGTCACCCGCGCCTGGACGAACGCGACGTGGTTGACCAGGCACCAGCGCAGCAGGTCGATCCGCACGTCCTCCGCAGAGTAGACGCCGCCGAGGGACTCCGGGGTCATGCCCGAGGCGTAGAGGTGCCGGGCGTCGCTCACCAGCGTGACCCGGACGCCCCGGCGGGTCCAGCGGCGCGCGGCCTTGAGGAGCGCCACGTTCGCGTGCCCGCCGCCCACGAGCAGCAGGCGCAGGGGTCGCGGGCGAGCTTGCCCCGCACCGATCACGTCCGCCGTTCGCCGGGCATACAGGTCGGGCACCCGGTCCTCCCGCTACCTGGGGGTGATGCTGCGGGCCAGCAGGCGGAAGCGCGGCAGCACGTCGTCCCGCGTCTCCAGCGGGGCGAGGCCCACCACCCGCAGATACGGCGTGCCGGGGGCCCCGAAGCGGATCGACTGGAACACGACCACCTCCCGGTCCGAGGGGCTGCGGGCCCGCCCCACCGTCTCGTGCCACTCGGCCCCGCCCCGGCGGACGGTCCCGGCGCTCTGGGCCACGATGCCCGAGACGAAGGGAACGAACTCCAGCGCGCGGCGGGCGAACGCCTCCCGGGCGACGACGGCGGGCGAGGGGCTTGCCGACACGGCGACGGTGAGCAGCGGCCGCGCGAGGTCGAGGTCCCCGGTATCCGCCTCCCCGGCCTCGCCCAGCATCAGGATGTCGAGGCTGGTGACGGCGAGGGGCCGGAAGCCCGCCCAGTCCCCGATGCGGTAGGGCTGCGCCTCGACCTGGGCCTGGAGGGTGGGGGACACGCTGGAAGGTGGCGGCACCGAGGCAGCACCCGGCCCGGCGGTGAGAGCGGTGATCAGGACGAGCGAGGCGACCCGCGCCCGGGCGGCGGGGGTGGGCAGATCGGGGTCTTCCGTCATGGGTGACCTACCGGGGCGGGAGGTGGCGCAGCTCGATGCCGAGCGCGCTGCGGGCCGGGAACCCCTTCCAGGAGGTGCCGTCGAGGTAGGCGGCGGCCCCGGCGTCGCCCTTGAGGCGCAGGTTCAGGAAGGCCGTGACGAAGTGCGCGTTGAGGTCGTTCAGGCGCTCCATGTCCCAGACGGGCTCGGCGTAGTGGGCGTACTCCTCGGGCTTCCCCAGGCTCGCCGCCGGGGGCGGGTTGGGCGCGACGTTGTGGCGGGCGTTCTGGTACACGAGCAGGTGGCGGTCGGCGTTCACCGCGTTCTCGAAGAGGGCCTTCACCCCACCCTCGTAACCGGACACGTCGTCGTGGTCGCCCACGATGAAGAGGGTCGGGACCCGCAGGCCGCCCAGCCCGGCGGCGTCCCAGAAGCCGAAGCGGGCCGCGTTGTTGATGCCCGCCGACCGCACGGCGGCGTCCCCGCCCCAGGGGGCGAAGGCCACGACCGCCTTGAGGCGCGGGTCCACCCGGTAGGCCCCCACCCCGCGCGAGGCGAGCGCCCCGCCCGGCACGAAGCCGAGCACCTGGGGGGCGAAGCCCGCGCCCGCGAAGTTGAGCGCCCCGTAGCCCCCCATGCTGTAGCCCACCAGCGCCGTGTTGTTCGCGTCCACGAGGCCGCGCAGGAAACCGCTTCCGGCCGAGGCCAGGGCCGCCACCCCGTCGAGCACCGCCTGGTCGTCCGGGGCGCGGTTGAGGAGGGTGCTGGCGAAGGCCGCCTTGTCGGCGTGGGTGCTGTCGGTGTGGTCGATGGAGGCCACCACGTAGCCCTTGCTCGCCAGGTTCTCGGCGAGGCGGCTCATCAGGTAGCGGCTGCCGGGGTACCCGTGCGAGAAGATGACGAGCGGGTAGGGACCACCCTGAGCGGCGGGCGCGGCGTCGCGGGCAGCCCGCCCCGGAAAGGTGAAGGGCACGACGGGCCGCTTCGGGTCCCCGGGCCCGCTGCCCAGCGCGTCCCGGTACTCGGTGGCCTGCGCCTGCCCGGCGGCCAGGGTGGCCGGGTACCACACCTCCACGGTGAGCGGGCGGTCGTAGCGCGGGAGCGGGTTGGGCGCGGGTGACATGGCCGCCGCCCGCGCGATGTCCGGCACGTCCCGCCGCACGAGCGAGAGGGTTCGCACTCCCACCGCGTGTGGGCCGCGCGCACTCAGCTCGGGGGCGTCCGGGCGTGGGGCGCCGGGGTAGGCCGGGCTGGTCGAGGTGGGGGAAGCGGTCTGGGCCGGTGCCCCGCCGCCCAGGGCGAGCAGCGAGGACAGGGCCAGCAGACAGGAACGCCAGGACAGGACAGACATCGGTGAACCTCCAACGGGGAACGAGGGGGGAGGAAACCGGGAGCGGACGGCGGGCCTCCCGGGGAAATTGCGGTTGCCCGCGCAGCATACACCGGCCCCGGGCCTCTCCGGGAACGTGACCGCCCGGCCTGCCGTATCGTGTGGGGATGAGGATGACGCCGCGCGTGACCCGGCCGGGATGGCTGCTCCTGGGCGTCCTCGCCCTGGTGGGGGTCGCTGCCCTCTCCCACGGGCTATCGGCCAACGCTCCCGGCGTCCAGTCCCGCGCCGGGGTGGGCTGGTGCCCGGCGGCGGGCACGGCTCCGATGCCGGTGGCCTGCGTCCCACGACCGTGAAGGGGAAGGGGACCGCCCGGCGCTATCCTGGGGTGTGCTGGCCGCCATCTACGACTGGTTCAACGCCCACGACACCGAGCGCCGCTACCTCAGCGAGGCGACGGGGGCGGAGGGTGACCGCCGTGACCCCTACGAGCGCGACCGGGCGCGCGTCATCCACTCCAGCGCCTTTCGCCGCCTCCAGGGCAAGAGCCAGATCTTCGCGGCGGGGTGGTCGGGCTTCCTGCGCACGCGGGTCACGCACGCGATGGAGGTCGCGCAGATCGCCCGCGCCATCGCCACCAACCACGGGCTGCCCGGTGGGCTCGCCGAGGCGGCCGCACTCGCGCACGACCTCGGGCACCCGCCCTTCGGGCACAACGGGGAGGACGCCCTGCACGCCTGCATGCGGCCCTACGGCGGCTTCGAGGGCAACGCGCAGACGTACCGCATCCTGACCCGGTTAGAGCCCCTCACCACCCGGCACCCCGGCGTGAACGTCACCCGGGCGACCCTGCTCGGCGTGCTGAAGTACCCCGGCGGGCGCGGCGGCGTGCCCGCGATGTACGAGGATGACGCCCGCCTCGACGGGGGCTGGCTGTACGGGGGCGAGCTGGGCGGCGAGGACCCCCTCCCGCGCAGCGTGATCTGCCAGATCATGGACTGGGCGGACGACATCGCCTACAGCCTGCACGACCTCGAAGACGGCATCCGCAGCGGCCTGCTGTCGCACCACGCGCTCGTGACGGGCGAGGCGGTCTCCCGGGTGACCGAGCGGGCGCGGCGGGCCCACCCCGAACTCGACGAGGACTTCGTGGGGTCGGTGCTGCGCGTGCTGCACGCCCGGCTCGACGACGGCACGAGCATCGCGCCCGCCACCGCCCGAGTGCGCGAGGTGGAGGCCGCCTACGTCAACCGCTTCGTGACGGCCACGAACATCGAGACGCACGGCACGCCGAGGAGTGCTTTCGACTTCACGCTCGCCCTGCCGTCCGAGGTGCGGCTGGAGTGCGCGGTTCTCAAGGCGATCACCCAGGAACTCATCTTGCGCGACCAGCGCACCGGGGTGTACGCCCGGCAGGCCACCGGCACGATCACCGATCTCTTCGGCCTGCTGCTGGAGACGGCGATGGGCGACCTCGACGACGTGCGCGCGGCGGTGCTCCCCCGCGAGGTGCGCGAGAGCCTGAGGCAAAGCCCCTCCGAGCGGGCCCGGGCCCGGATCGTGTGCGACTTCATCGCCGACATGACGGACGCGCAGGCCTCCCAGTACCACCAGCGCCTCTTCGGCGCCCCGCAGAGCTCACCCTTCGCGCCGCTGTGATGGGTTGACGGGACGGCCCCTTGCCCCCTCCGGCTGGATCGCCTCGTCCCGCCCCGAGCCAGGCGGCATTCCCACCTCTGTGAAGAAGCGGCTTGAACCTCCCGGCCTCCTGTCCGGCTTGGCAGAACCCACCTGTGAAAACCCGGCGATCCAAACCCGTCCAAGTTGCATACCGCTATGTGCCCTTTTTTGTCTCAAGTTAGAGATGCTTAAGAACGAGTTAAATGTGCCTTAATCATTTTTCGCACGAGTGCGACCGTGCAAAACTTCACGTCGAGCTTCCAGAAAGTCCCGCTTATCGTTCACCTGACAGCCTGGTTGCAAGAACGCCTTCAATGGCGCAATTGCCAACCGTGCTGTGTCCTTCTTGCTGTGTGGCGTGCACTGCCAGGACCGCCGCGCTTGACCGCCAACCGCAACGTCCCCGGTGCTAAGACCCGGCCTCCGCGCCGCGCCGTCCTGGCAGCGTGTTGGGCTGTCCCTGGCGAGGCGGTGACAGGAGTGTAATGACTGTGTCCAGACGTCCGGCTGCCCCCCTCGGAATCCACGCCAGCAAGAGCGCCGGCGCCAGACCGACCGTCAGCGTGGTAGTGCCCGCGATGAACGAGGCGGACAACCTCCCTCACGTGCTGCCCGCCATTCCCGCCTGGGTGGACGAGGTGATTCTGGTGGACGGCCACTCCACGGACGGGACCGTCGCGGTGGCCTACGGGCTGCTGCCGGGCATCCGCGTCATTCCGCAGCCGGGACGGGGCAAGGGCAACGCGCTGCGCGCCGGTTTCGCCGCAGCGACCGGGGACATTGTGGTCATGATCGACGCCGACGGGAGCACCGACCCCGGCGAGATCGGCACGTTCGTCCGGCACCTTCGCGCGGGCGCCGACTTCGTCAAAGGCTCGCGCTTTCTGCAAGGGGCGGGCACAGACGACATCTCGCGCATTCGCGGCCTCGGCAACGCCTGCATCACTTGGGCCGTGCGCACGTTGTTCGGCGGGCGCTACTCGGACCTGTGCTACGGCTACAACGCCTTCTGGCGCTCGGTCCTGCCCGAGCTGGACCTCGACAGCGACGGCTTCGAGATCGAGACGCTGATGGGCATCCGCGCCCTGAGGGCGGGGCTGCGCGTCGTCGAGGTGCACAGCTTCGAGCACCCGCGCCTGTACGGGACGAGCAACCTCCACGCCGCGCGGGACGGCTGGCGCATCTTCAAGGTGATCTTGCGCGAACGGTTTTTCAGACGTGCGCCGCGCCGCGCCCCCGCGCGATCCGCCCATGCCCAGTAGGCGCGAACAGGCGTCCGCTTTCCCGGTCGGCGCCCCCCCGCGTGCCTCGGTCGTCATCTGCGCTCACACCGAGGAACGCTGGGCGGAGTTGCGGGCGGCGGTGGGCTCAGTCCAGGCCCAGACGCCGCCTCCCCACGAATTGATCGTCGTGGTCGACCACAACCCGGCGCTCCTGGAGCGCGCCCGCTCGACGTTCTCCGGCGCCACGCCGCCCGTCGCGGTCATTCCCAACGCGGAGCGGTCCGGGTTGTCCGGGGCCCGCAACAGCGGCCTGCGCGCGGCGAGCGGCGACGTGGTGGTGTTCCTCGACGACGACGCCGCCGCGCAGCCCGGCTGGCTGGGCGCCCTGCTGGCCCCCTACGCGGACCCCGGCGTCCTGGGCGTGGGCGGGCACATCGAGCCCGAGTGGCGCGGGGGGGCGCCCGCGTGGTTTCCGGACGAGTTCCTGTGGGTGGTGGGCTGCTCCTACCTCGGCCTGCCCGCACGCCCCGGGGTGGTGCGCAACCTGATCGGGGCGAACATGTCGTGTCGGCGGGACGTGGCCCTGGAGGTCGGCGGGTTCCGCGCGGGGTTGGGACGTGTGGGCAGTATTCCGCTGGGCGGCGAGGAGACCGAGTTCTGCATCCGCGCCGGGCAGCACTTCGCCAGGGGGGCCTGGCTGTACCAACCCGGGGCGACCGTGCGGCACACCGTGCCCGGCAGGCGCGCGACCGGGCGCTACTTCCTGCGGCGCTGCTTCGCGGAGGGGCTCAGCAAGGCCAGGGTGTCACGCTTCGTCGGCCGGGGCGCAGCCCTGGCGTCCGAGCGTGCCTACGCGGCGCGCGTGCTGCCCCGGGGCGTGCTGCGCGGCGTGCAGCAGGCACTAGGGGGCGACATCACTGGCCTGGGGCGGGCGACCGCCGTCGTCGTCGGCCTCGCTGCGGTCGCGGCCGGGTACGCCGCCGGTCTCGCCTCGCCGACCCCCCGTCTGTCCGGGGACGAGCCCCTTGCCGCCCCGAGTCGGCGGTCGAGCGGAGCGGCCTCGTGACCTTGGAGGCGTTGGGGCGTGCCGGGTCCGCCTTCGAGCCGATCCGGGTGCTGGAGATCGAGCTGAGCGCACCGCTGCCCCGGCTCGACCGCACCGAGTCCCCGAGCGGGCCCGCCTATTCGCGCGCGCGCGCCCTGGTCAGGCTGCACGGCGAGCCGCTCGGGTTGCTCGATCTGGCGCTGCCCCCCGGGGGACTGACGGGCGAGGACCTCGCCGGCCTGATCTGGCGCGACCTCGCCGAGGAGGTGAACGATCACCTGCGCCGCGACGGTGTGCCGCCGCTCGTGACGCTGTCGGCCCAGGGGGTGACGGGAGTCTCCGAACCGCGCTGCGCCCAGGAGCGGGTGCGCTTTCTGGAGCGGGCGCCTTTTGCCAGCGTGATCGTCGCTACCCGCGACCGCGCACCGTCCCTGCCGACGGTGCTGGACGCCCTGCTGGCCCAGGAGTACCCGCACTACGAGGTCATCGTGGTGGACAACGCGCCGAGTGGCGGCGCCACCCGCGAGCTGCTGCGTACGCGCTACGGACATGACCCGCGCGTGCGCTACATGCGCGAGGACCGCCCCGGCCTGTCCAACGCGCGCAACTGCGGCGCTCGCCACGCCCTGGGCGAAATTCTTGCCGTGACGGACGACGACGCGCGGCCCGACCCCCGCTGGCTTTCCGAGGTCGCGCGGGGCTTTCAGGCGGGCAGGAACGTCGGGTGTGTCACCGGCGCCACCCTGGCGATGAGCCTCGATACCGCGCCAGAGCTGTGGTTCGAGCAGTACGGCGGCTTCAACAAGGGCTTCGCGCGCCGCGTCTACGACCTCGCCAGACAGCGCGGCCCCAGCGGGCTCTACCCCTACGCGGCGGGCACCTTCGGCTCGGGGGTCAACTGCTCGTTCAGGAAGTCGGCGCTGCTGGCCGTGGGCGGCTTCGACCCGTCGCTGGGCGCGGGCACGCCGAGCATGGGCGGCGAGGACCTTTCGATCTTCCTAGAAGTGCTGTCGCGCGGCTACGAACTGGCGTACGAGCCGGGGGCCCTGGTGTACCACGCGCACCGCACGACCTACGACGCCCTGAAGAGGCAGATGTTCGGTTACGGCGCGGGCCTGACCGCCTACCTGACCAGGACCCTGCTCACCCGCCCCGCCCGGTTGCTCGACCTCCTGGCGCGCGTGCCCAATGGCCTGGGTTACGCCTTGAACCCCCGGTCGGGGAAGAACAAGGGGAAGAATGCCGGGTACCCGGCGGAACTCACCCGGCTGGAACTCAGGGGAATGCTGTACGGCCCCGTCGCCTACCTGAGAAGTCGCCGCCAGGCGCGGAGCAGGTTGTCCCTCCCTCTCACTCGCGTAGGGACGAGATGACTTCTTCTCCTGCCCGTGAACAGACCGACCACCGGGAACAGGCAAGTCACGTTCCCGCCGACGTTCCGGGGGCGCCCCCCGGGAGGTGGTGGCCGGTGGCGGTCACCTGGGGCCTGCTCGCGCTCGTCTTTGGCCTGCGCTGGCTGGCGTTGAGCCACATCGACCTGGACCGGCTCTCCGACTACGGCCTGACGACGGCCCTTCCCCGGGCGTACTTCGCCGCGCTGATCGTGCTGGCGGGCTCGTTTTACTGGCAGCTCACGCGGGCGCGGGTCAGCACTTGGCTTCTGGCCATCCACGTCCTGTCGCTGATCGTGATGCTACACGGGCTGACCGCGTTTCTGTACGACGAGCCGCGCTTCGCCTGGACCTACAAGCACGTCGGCGTGGTGGGTTACATCCTGGAGCACGGCACCGTCGATCCCGGAATCGACGCCTACCACAACTGGCCGGGCTTTTTCGCGCTGGCGGCGGCATTCACGGCGGCGCTGGGGCTGCCCAGTCCCCTGCCCTTCGCCGGGTACGCCCAACTGGCCTTCAACCTCCTGTACCTGCCCGCCCTGCTGCTGCTGTTCCGCAGCCTGACCCCCGACGCACGCACGGTCTGGCACGCCACGTGGCTGTTCTACGCCACGAGCTGGGTCTCGCAGGACTACTTCGCCCCGCAGGCGCTGGCCTACTTTTTCCACCTGATCATCCTGGCGGTGTGCCTGACCTGGCTGTCCGGGGTGAGGACGCGCCCCCCGCCTCCCGGGGGTGAGGGTGGAAGCGTTCGGGCGGGTGCCCTCGCGGTGTACCGGCGGGTCCGGCCCGACCTCCCGGGCACCCTCGCGGTGCTGCTGCTGTTCGCGGCGGTGGCATGCTCGCATCAGCTCACCCCCTTCATGACGGTGGCCGCCGTCTCGGCGCTCGTGCTGGCCCGGGTCTGCCGCGTCCGGACGCTGCCGCTGTGGATGCTCGCCCTCACGGTGCTGTGGAACGTGACGATGGCGTCAACGTACCTGAGCGGCCACAACCAGTGGTACGCGGGCCTGGGGGCGCTGCTCGCCAACCTCTCGAAGAACGTCCCCGACGCCCAGAACTTAAGCACCGCCCACGCCTTTGTCGTCGGCGTCACCCGCGTGATGACGCTGGGCATGTGGGGGCTGGCCGCCCTGGGCGCCTGGAGGATGTGGCGGGCAGGCGCGAGGTTCCTGGCACCCGGCCTGCTCGCCCTGGCACCCTTCCCGCTGCTCGCCCTGCAGGCGTACGGCGGTGAGATGCTGCTGCGCATCTACTTCTTCGCGCTGCCGTTCATGGCGTTCCTGGTCGCCCACGCCCTGCTGTGCCCGGCGGGGCCGGGGTCGCCCGCGCGGCTGCCCCGGTTCACGCCCCTGCCCTGGCTGGTGAGTGCCTTGCTGCTCGGGGCGATGACCGTGGCGTACTTCGGCAACGAGAGCACCAACCACATCCACCGGGACGAGGTGCAGGCCGCGCGGTGGCTCTACGGCCACGCCCCCCCGGGAAGCGCCATCCTGACCGTCTCGACCAACAACTTCCCGGTCAAGATCAGCGGCAACTACAACGAGTTCACCCACCTCTCGCTGACCGACGACCAGGGCGTGCAGCTCTCCACGCTCGATTTCGACCACATCCTGTCCTACAGCACCCGACAAAAACTCCCGGCCCTCTACATCGTTCTGTCCGAGGGTCAGCGCACCTACGTCAACCTGTACAAGAAACTTCACCCCGGCTCCTACGACGGGTTCCAACGCTCGGTCGCGCGCTCGCCCGAGTTCAGACGGGTCTACGCCAGCACCCATGTCACGATCTACGCCTCCACCCTGAACCCCTTCCGGAGGTGAAGCCCGATGAAGTCGTC
This sequence comes from Deinococcus aetherius, assembly GCF_025997855.1. Classification (NCBI taxonomy): domain Bacteria; kingdom Thermotogati; phylum Deinococcota; class Deinococci; order Deinococcales; family Deinococcaceae; genus Deinococcus; species Deinococcus aetherius. The sequence goes on along the minus strand of NZ_AP026562.1, from coordinate 430,840 downwards.
CCCTCTGCTCCTGCCCGCCGTCCTGCTCGTGTCCACCGTCTGCTGGCTGCTCGCCTGGGCGCTGCACGCGCCCCTGGTCCTGCGCGCGCCCGTCACGCTCTGGTTCATGGCGGTCTGTCCCGGCCTGGCCGTCGTCCGGCATGTCCGGGGGCTGGACCCCGCCCAGACGTGGACGCTCGCCCTCGCCCTGAGTCTGGCCCTCGATCTGCTCGTCGCGACGGCGCTGCTGTACCTGCCCCCGTTGCCCTTCACCGTGGCGCTCTCGGTGGTCACCCTCATCGCCGCCCTGCTTCCCGTGCGCGCGGGCCTTCCCCCCCGCGATTTGAGGCCGAATGCCTGACATGGAGGAACATGGTGGAGGGCTGGGCGCCCGGCTCCGGCCTGCGCGCCCGACGGTGATGACCTGGCCGCCCAGGGGCGTCTCCCGTGACGGCGCGGTCGAGGGCGGGCCGGAGGCGAGCGGCGAGCGGCACGTCGGGCGCCGACCTGGAAGGGCGATGAGGGACAGTTTGATCGCCAACGCCGTCTCGCTGGTCGCAACCAGCGCAGTCACCTCGGGGCTGGGCTTCGGCTTCTGGTGGCTGGCGGCGCGCGTGCTGCCCGCCGAGGGCGTGGGCCTCGGTTCCGCCGCCGTGTCCGCGATGATGCTGGTCGCCACGTTGAGCATGCTCGGCCTGGGCACCCTCCTGATCAGTGAACTGCCCGGGGCCAGGGAGCGCGCGGATGCAGCGGGCCTGATGAGCGCCGCGCTGCTCTCTGCCGCCGTCGCGGCGGCGCTGCTGGCCGTCGCCTGCGGCCTCGCCCTGCCGCACGCCGCGCCCTCCTTTGCCTGGATCGCCCGCGACCCCGCCTCGCTGGCGCTGTTCGTCCTCGGGGTGGTCGTCTCGGCGGTGACCCTGGTGTTCGACCAGGCGGTGATCGGCCTGCTGCGCGGCGAGTTGCAGTGGTGGCGCAACGCCGTCTCCGCCGTCGTCAAACTGCTCGCGGTCCTGGTCGTGGGGCAGTTTGCCACGCACGCGGGCGCGCAGGCCATCTACGGGGCATGGTTCATCGGCAACGTCGCCTCCGTGCTGGCGGTCTTGCCGCTCGCCCGGCAAGGCGGCGCGCCGTTGCTGGGCCGTCCGAACTGGTCGTTCCTGGCGCGCCTTGGCGGCCCCGCGCTGCGGCACCACGCGCTGAACCTGGCGATGCAGGCCCCCGCCCTCGCCCTGCCGGTGCTGGCCGCGAGCCAACTGATCCCAGGCGCGAACGCCGCCTTCTACGTGTCGTGGATGATCGCCAGCTTCCTCGGCATGGTTCCGTACGCGCTGGCGACCGTGCTGCCCGCCGCCAGCTCGCAGGAGACGGCGGTGTTGCGGGCCCGGGTGCGCGCCTCGCTGCGGTGGTCGCTGCTGGTCTGCGCGCCGGGCGCCGCAGGGCTGATCCTCACCGCCCGCCCGCTGCTCGCGCTGTTCGGCCCGGCGTACGAGCAACACGCGCTCAGCCTGCAGGTGCTCGCGCTGACGGCCCTGCCCGTGATCGTCAAGGCGCACTACATCGCGCTGGGGCGCGTGCGCGGGCACCTCGCCGGCGCGGCGGTGATGGTCGCGCTCGGCGGGGGGGTGGAACTGGCGGCGGCGGCCCTCGGCGGGCGGGCGTGGGGGGTGGTGGGTCTGTCGGTCGGCCTGCTGATCGCGTACGGTCTGGAGGCGCTGTGCCTGCTCCCCACGGTGCTGCGCGGCGCCGGATGGCCGGGAGGGCGACCGTGAACCCTGTTCCCCCATTCCCAGGTCGCCGGTGGCTCGTGGTGGCGCGGGGCGTCGCCCGGATCGTTCCGTGGGCCGCCCGCGCGGTCGGCACCCCGGCCATATGCCACAACCTCAATGCCGGGCAGCCCACACCTGGAGCGCGGAGGTCCTGGTGAGTCGATTTGTCGGTAGGTACGTGATTGTCGCGCTGTGCGGCGTGTTGAGTATGGGAGTCGTGGCCGGACCCGAGCTGTTGGCCTGGCTCGCGCGCCCGGTGGTGGATGGGGTGCCTACAGTCGCCTCAGGGGACGCTCCCGGGCTGGGAACCGCGCCAGCAGGAGCGGAGGTGCCGGCACTGCCCGTGCTTCCCGCGAAGCCCAGTGACCGGGCACCTGCCGACCAGGCGCGAGTTTTGCCCTCCCCCGCCCCACAGCCGCCCGCAGCCACAGCCAAACTGGCGAGGGCCACACCCCTGGACCGGGGGCGGCAGTTGGCACGGCTGTTCTACAGTGGGCAGCTTGATCAGGTCTGGGCGGCCTTTCTTCCCGCCGTGCGGTCGGAGTGGGGCAGCCTGTCCGCCTTCAAGGCCTACCGGGCCGAAGGCACCGAAGCGTACGGGGACGAGAAGAGCGTCTTGAACGAACGGGTGACGCGAGACGGCGGCGTGACGTACTACACCCGCACCGCGACCTTCGAGCGTGACCCGGGCAACGGCTGGACCCTGATCCTTGGCCTCGACGGCGAGGGAAACGTGCGGGAGTTCGGCGTCGTGGAAGCGGGACTGCTGCCGCAGAAGCGGGAGCAGTAGGCGCAGGCCCTGGCTGGAGGGCCAGGGATCACACCGGTCCTCGCCGTGGGCCGCCCACCCTTCCCACTGCCTCCCAAGCCTTTGTGCCGACCTCTGCGGGGGCAGCGGGAAAGAGGAGCGTGGCGCGTCCCGGAGGACAAGCCTCCCCACACCGTCCCTGGTGTGAACCGTCACGTTTGAAGCTTTCTGGTGCTTCTAGACTTCCAGCTTCCACCCACGCGACGGTTTATTCGGAGAAGTTCCCGAAGGATGACCCGATACACCGTCATACGGTCGGGGTGATCGTTCGTCATCGGGGAGGGTATTCATGAGAGGGCGTCGTGGTACGGTTCGTCCAGATTGAGGCTCGGGGTGCGTGAATCTCTCCGGCCCGTCCTGGACACACGGCCCCCGGAGGACAACCTCATCCCCGGGGAGGCGGTTCGTTCAGGCGGCTCCCGGCACCGGGCCCGAAAGGACCCTCCCTCCCGCGTGCCCGCCTCTCCACCCGCCCGACAAGTCAACTTCGTCATCCCCGCCCTGGCGACCTGGGGGCGCAGCGGCGGGCGGCCCGATCCCACCGCGCCGCGCCGCGCGAAGCTGGTGGGGTACTACACCCGGGGCGCCACCCCCAACCACACCCGGCTGCGCGAGTACCAGACCTGGAAGGACCACGTCCGCGCCCACGCACCCCCCGAGCTGCGGCGGCTGCGCCCGGTGGACGAGACGAGCCGGGTGCGGCTGGACGTGGTGTGCCACTTCGCCAACCGCACGCACGCCGACCCCGAGAACGTGCGCAAGGGCGTGGTGGACGCGCTCTTCCCCGGCGGCGACAAGTGGGTCTACGGCGGCCACGACCACCCGCGCTACGACGCCGCCCGCCCGCGCGTGGAGGTGACCGTGACCCTCTTCTCGGGCGCGAAGGCGGCAGCGGTGAGGTCACCGGCGGCGCCCCCCACCCCGGCGGCCCAGCGGGTTCGGGCGAAGGTGGAGGCAGAACCCCACCGCCCGGTTCCCCCAAGGACAACACCACCCAAGAGCGAGGCGGCCCAGCGTCCGAAGAAGACCCCGCCGACCTCCCCCGGCAAAGCGGAGAAGACCGGCACCAAGGCGGGTAAGACCTCCCAGAAGACCGCCAACTCACCCGAGCGAAAGGGGCTGTGGGCGACCCTGGAGGGATGGGCCGCCCGGCTGACGGGCCAGACCGAACAGGACACCGGACGTGGGGGCACCCGGGCCACGCGCTCCGGCAGGCGGGGCACGCGGCGCAATTAGGGGCGCCTCCTTCAACCTGATTCCAACCTCTCCCCCGCTACGCTGACGGCATCCACCCGACCCAAGGAGGAAGGCATGACCGCCGCCCACACCCCGCCGTCCCAGACCCAGCCGCCGAGCGAACTCACCCCCCTGCCGGGGTCGTCGCTCAGGACGGCCAGGCCCGGACGCTAGGGAGGCGGGCGGTGGGCGCCTTTCTCCAGACGCGCAAGGGGCAGCCGCCGTGGGCCCGGATGCGGGTGTGTGTACACGGGAAGGCGGGGGCCGCGCGCTCCCGTCTTCTCGTTTTCGCGTTGGTCGGCCCCGTCGGGCGGCAGGCCGGGGGGCTTCTCCTACACTGGCCCCATGCAAGGCGCTCCCCCCTCCTTCCGCCTCGACGGGCAGGTCGCGCTCGTCACCGCCTCCTCGAAGGGCATCGGGCGCGCGTGTGCCCTCGCCCTCGCGCACGCCGGGGCCGACATCGTTCTCGGGCTGCACGACCGGGCCACCGGAGAAGACCTCGCCCGCGAGATCGAGGCGCTGGGCCGCCGCGCCCTCCCCGTGCAGATGGACGTGACCCGGCTGGACGAGGTTCGGGGGGCCGTTCAGGAGGCGCTGGCGCACTTCGGGCAGATCGACCTCCTCGTGAACAACGCGGGCATCGGCGCCCCCAACCCCGCCGAGGACGTGACCGAGGAGGACTTCGACGCGACGGTCGCCGTGAACCTGAGGGGCACCTTCTTCGTCGCGCAGGTGGTCGGGCGGCACATGCTCGAAAGGGGCCGGGGCGTCATTGTGAACATCAGTTCGCAGGCGGGCTTCGTGGCGCTCCCCACCGAATCCGTCTACTGCATGACCAAGGCGGGCGTGTCGCACCTCACCCGCTGCCTGGCGCTGGAGTGGGCGCCCCGGGGCGTGCGGGTGAACGCGGTCGCGCCGACCTTCGTCGAGACGCCGGGCACCCGCCGGTGGCTGGACGACCCGGCGTTCCGCGCCTCGGTGGTGGAGCGCATTCCCCTCGGGCGGGTGGGGCAGCCCGTGGACGTGGCGGGGGCGGTGGTGTTCCTCGCGTCCCCGGCGGCGGCCCTGATCACCGGCGAGACGCTGATGATCGACGGGGGCTGGACGATCCGCTGAGGGTCAGGCGGGGGGGCGCTCCTCCCCGAAGACTTTCCCCAGGAACGCGAGCTTTTCGAGGTCGTGGTGGCCCTGGCCGCCCTCGTGGCGGTTGAAGGGGTACTCCACGATGCGTTTTTCTCCCGCGTAGTGATTGTAGGCAGCGTACACGGTGCTCGGCGGGCACACCTCGTCCATCAGGGCCACGCTGAAGAGGGCCTGTGCCCGGGCCCGCGCCGCGAAGTGCAGCGCGTCGAAGTACGCGAGGGTGTGCCGAACCCGGGGGGCGGCCTCCCGGTGAACGCGCAGGTAGCCCGCGATCTCGGCGTAGGGTAACTGGTCGGTGAGGCGGATCGCTCGCTCGAAGTGGCACAGGAAGGGCACGTCGGGCAGGCAGGCGATGACCCCGGGCACGAGTCCGGCGGCGGCGAGGGCGAGGCCGCCCCCCTGGCTGCCGCCCGTCACGGCGACGCGGGCGGGATCGACCGCCGGGTGCTCGCGGGCGGTCTCGACGGCGCGGGCGGCGTCCGCGTACAGGCGGCGGTAGTAGTACGTGTGCGGGTTGCCGATGCCGAGGGTCATGAAGCCCGGCGAGTGGGGCTCGCCGCCCGCGCCCGGGTCGGGGGTGTCGCCCCGCCGCCAGCCGCCTCCCTGGCCGCGAGTGTCCATCACGAGGTGGGCGTACCCCGCCGAGGCGTACAGCAGCCACTCGTGTGCCAGGCCCCGCCCGCCGCCGTACCCCAGGAACTCGACGACGCACGGCAGGGGCTCCTCGCACTGCCGGGGCAGGACCAGCCACGCCCGCACGGGCGAGCCCCCGCCACCGCCGAACGTCACGTCGAACACCTCGACGGTGGCGAGGGGCACGTCCGCCGCCTCGAAGCGCGGCCCCGGCGCGAGGTCGCGGGCCTCCGCCAGAGTCCGGGTCCAGAACGCGTCGAATTCCGGCGGTTCCTCGCGCTCGGGGCGGTAGGCGCGGAGTTCGTCCTCGGGCAGGTCGAAGAGGGCCACGGCTTTCATTCTGTGGGAAGGAGAGGGAGGATTGCAGGCCACGGCACAGAGAGATGTGAGACGTGAGAAACCTCCTAGCAGTTAATGAAGCTTTAAGGGAAGATTCAGGTATGACCCATCGCCACCCCCTTCCCCGCCTGCAACAGACCTTGAGCGGCAGCGTCATGGTGGCCGCGCTCCTGACAGCGGGGGTGATGTACGTGATCTCCCCGGCGGCCCGCCCGGGCCTCTACGCGGCGGCGCCCATCCTGCTCGCCATGTTGCCCGCTGCCCTGGCCGGGGCCGTGTGCCGGGTGGCCCTCGACCTGCTGGAGGGACGGCGCGGTGGGGGGGCCCGGGAGCCGTGGCCGCTGCTCCTGAGCGTCCTGCTGCTCCTGGGCGCGGCGGGCTGGATGGTGGCGAACGGCTGGCGTCTGGTGGAAACCGCGTCCCTGGCGGGCGGCGTGTGGGAGGGCGTGCTGGCCCTGCTCCTCCCCCTCGCCGCCCTCGGGGCCGTGGTGCTCGCCGCGCGGGCGGGCTACCTCGACGGGGCCGAAGGGGCGCTCACCCTGGGTGACCTGCGCGTGGAGCGCGCGTGGAGCCCGGTCCCCGCCACCCGCCTCCCCCACAGGAAGGCCCGCTGAGGGACCCGACAACCCTGGGGAAAGCGGTGCCCCGCCGGACCTGGCGGGGCATCGGCCTTTTGTCCCGGCAGAAAGTGCTCGGGGCTACCCCGGGAAGGACGCGGCCCGCTCCGCCCGCTCGAACGCGACCCGCACGCTGCTCGCCGCCGCCTCCAGGAGCTGGCGGTCGGCGGCGCTCCACCCCACGGGACGCAGGCGGGCCGCCAGGTAGACGTGCGCGACGTCGCCCATCCGGCCCAGGGGCAGGGCCGCCGCCGCCCGCACGCCGAGGTCCGCGAAGGGCCCTTGCGCCGACTCGTCCACGAAGAGGGGCGCGCCCCGCTCCAGGGTCCGCCCGGTGAGGCTGCCCGGAAGCGGCACCCCCTGGCGGGCGGTGTGCAGGAGGGCATCGGGCACCCCGGGGGCGTGCCAGACCGTGCGGGCGGTCACCCGGTTCCCCCCGGCGGAGGCGAGCGCCACCCAGTCGAGCCCCACCTGCCGCGCGACGTGCTCCGCCGTGAGCCGCGCCGCCTCGACCGGGAGCAGGTCCACCTCCAGCGAGGCGAGCAGGACGGCGAGCGTCTCGGTGTGCGCCCGGTTCTCGGTGAGATCGCGCAGGGCCCGCTCGCGCACGGCGACCTCGCGCTCCAGGTCGCGGCGGGCGCGGCGGAACTCCAGCTCGTCCACCACCATCGCCGCGAGTTCCCGCAGCACGGTCCGGTCCTCCTCGCGAATCTCGTGCGGCCCCGGGCTCACCACGCACAGCGAGCCCAGCCGGTAGCCGCCCGGCGTGACGAGCGGCGCCCCCGCGTACAGGTGGATGTGGGGGGCGCCCGTGACCTGCGGGTTGTCCCGGAAGCGCGGGTCCTCGTGGGCGTTCTCGACGACCATGACCTCGTCAGAGAGGATCGTCCAGGCGCAGAAGGAGTGCTCGCGCGGGGCCTCGGTGCTGCCGGTCCCGTGCGTGGCCTTGCCCCACTGGCGGTCCTCGTCCACGAAGTTGATGATAGCGACCGGCACGCGCAGCATCCGCGCGGCAAGGCGCACGATCCGGTCGAAGGCCTCCTCGGGGAGCGTGTCCAGCACCTCGTAGCGCCGCAGCGCCTGGAGACGCTCGCGCTCGTTCGCGGGGAGGGGGGGGGGCAGGCTCACGGTCACCGGTTCCCCGACTCTAACGCGGGCGGGGTGGCCCGGGCCGTGATCGCCCTTCGCGGCGTCCAGATCAGGTCCGGCGCCTCTCCCGGCCAGGCCGCAGGCGCCTCCCCGGCCGGGGCGGTCACGCCTCCCCGGCGGCGGGCAGGGTGAGGTGGAAGGTGGTGCCCTCGCCGGGCGTGCTGCTCGCCCAGATGCGGCCCCCGTGCCCCTCGACGATCTTCTGGCAGATGGCGAGGCCCAGACCGGTGCCCTCGTAGCGGTCGCGGGTGTGCAGACGCTGGAACATCCCGAAGACGCGTTCCAGGTACGCGGCCTCCATCCCGATGCCGTTGTCGCCGACCCGCACCTGCCACTCCCGCCCCTCGCGCACGGCCTGCACCCGAATCACCGGAGGCACGCCCGGGCGGCGGAACTTCAGCGCGTTCCCGATCAGGTTCTGGAAGACCTGGGCGAGCTGCCGCGCGTCACCGGGGACGGTGGGCAACTCGTCCGCCTCCACCCGGGCACCTGTGCCCTGCACCGCCGCGCCCAGAGCCTCCAGCGCGGTCGAGAGCGGCCCCGCCAGGGCCACGGGCCGCCGGGCGGGGGACACGACGTTGAGGCTGGCGTAGGCGAGGAGGTCGTCCACCAGGGTCTTCATGCGGGTGGCCCCGCCGGTGATGAACCCCAGGTAACGCCGGGCGCCGTCCGACAGTTCGTCGGCGTGCTTGCGCTCCAGCAGCCCCGCGTAACTCACGACCGTGCGCAGGGGCTCTTGTAGGTCGTGGGCGGCGACGAAGGCGAACTGTTCGAGCTCGCGGTTGCTGCGGGCGAGGTCCTCGTTACTGCGCCGCAGCGCCGCCTCGGCCTCCTGGCGCGCGGTCACGTCCCGGAAGGTCACGACGACCCCCTCCGTCTCGCCCGAGGTCCCCCGCAGCGGTGTGGCGACGTACTCCACCGGGAAGCTCGTGCCGTCCCTGCGCCAGAAGACCTCCCCGTCCACCCGGCGCACCTCCCCGTCCCGGCGCGCGGCCTGCACCGGGCATTCCCCCTCCGGGTACGGGGTGCCGTCCGCCCGGGTGTGGTGGAGGAGGGCGTGCTGGGGCCTTCCCAGCATCTCCTCCAGCGCAAAGCCGGTCAGGGCGAGCGCGGCGGGGTTGGCGAAGGTCGTGTGCCCGCGCAGGTCGAGGCCGAAGATGCCCTCCCCGGCCGAGTCGAGAATCTGGCGGTTGAGCGCCTCCAGCCGGGCGTTCCGGTCGCTCAGGGCCCGCTCGGCGGCCTTGCGGTCCGAGAGGTCGAGGACGTAGGCGACGAGGCCGTCGTGCGGGATGCCCGCGCGGGTCACCGCCACCAGGATGGAGAGGCGGGTGCCGCCTGGCAGCAGGTACTCCTTCTCGTAGGGGTCGCTGTGGCCGCGCTCCCGCGCCTGCCGGATCGCGCGCTCGTCCGCCGGGAGCCACTCGGGCGGGGTGATCGCCTGCCAGTTCACCCGGCCCGCCGCGAAGTCCTCACGCGAGGCCTGGATGAGTCGCAAGAAGGCGTCGTTCACGTATGGGAGCCCTCCCGCCTCGTCCCCGATCACCACCCCGATGGGGTTGGCGTCGGCGAGGCGGCGGAAGTGCGCCTCGCTCTCGCGCAGCCGGGTCTCGGCCCGGACCTGCTCGGTCACGTCGCGGCTCGACTCCAGCACGGCGAACTCGCCCGGGTGCTCCCCCGGCATCAGGACGTGGCGCGAGTCCACCACGACCTCCCGCCCGTCCTTCGCGCGGTGGGAGAGGCGGCCACGCCACGCCCCCTCCTCGCGCAGCCGGGCCTCGAAGGTCGGCGCGTCCAGCCCGTCCCCCCGTCGGGTGCCCAGCAGCCGGTGGGTGACCTGCCCGAGCGCCTCCTGGCGGGTGAAGCCGTACAGCTCCTCGGCGGCGCGGTTCCAGTAGGTCACCCCACCCCCCAGGGTCCACACGAGCACGGCGTCGTTCGTCAGCTCCAGGAGTTCGGCCTGGCGCCGCGCGGTCTCCTCGGCCTGGCGGTGGCGGGTGATGTCGCGCGAGACGGCGAGAAGCCTCCCCACCTCCCCGTCCGCGCCGCGCACCGGGCTGACTGTGACCTCCCACCACCTCGGCGTGCCCCGGAAGGTCGGGCAGAAGCCCTCGAAACGCCCGGTGTCTCCCCCCTGCGCGGCGGCGACGGCGGCCAGGAGGTCGGGCCGCGTCTCCTCGGGCCAGAAGGAGGGCCACAGGGCGCGCTCGCAGACGCCGAAGTCGTCGATCTCCATGACGCGCCGCCCGCCCTCGTTCATGTCGAGCAGGTGCGCGCCGAGGTCGAGCACCTTGATGCAGTCGGCGCTCGCGTCCACGATCTGGCGCAGCAGCGCGAGTTCGTCGAGGCCCGTCGCCCCGCCGTCACCAGCGGCCATGAGGTCTGCAGAGGAATGCACCCGCTCATGCTAGAGGGTTTCTTGGTGAATGAAGTCACCCCGCACGGGGCCCCCGCCGCTGGAGTAAGGTGGAAGGGTCCCAACCACAACCGATCAGGTGAAGTCGGAGGGTAGCCCCGGTCGCCGGGCTGGTGGACCGGGGTCTTCTATGCCGGGGGCGGGCGACGTTGCCCGCCGGAGCGCGTCTGGCCTCCTCCTGCCGCGCTCCGCTTCCCATCAGGAGGCTGCTCAACCACGCTCTCACGCGTCTCCAGCGTCAGGAGGCGGAGGTCTCCTTGCGCCAGCCCCCCAGGACGGCGCCCAGCACGTCGCTCACCGTCACCACGCCGAGGAGCCGCCCGGGGTCGCTGACCACCCGCAGCCCGTACACGTCCGCCTCCAGCATCCGCTCTATCGCGCGGTGCATCGGGGCGCTGCCCAGCACGTCCCCGCCCGGCGGGCGCATCAAGTCGCGCACCAGCCTGCCCGGCAGGGCCGGGGCCGCCCGGGGTCGGGCTCGCCGTGTGCCCGCTCCTCGCGCTCGGCCCCCAGCCTCCAGGTCGCGGGCGTGGACCACCCCGACGAGGTGTTCGCCGTCGAGCACGGGCAGGACGTGCCGCCCCGTCTCGCGCAGCCGGAGGAGGGCGTCCCCGGCGGGGGTGTCCGCCGTCACCGTCTGGACCTCGCCCTTCATGTGTTGGGCCACGCTGCCCCAGGTCAGGCGGGGGCGGCGCACCTCGGCCCGCAGCACGTCCCCCCGGGTGAGCATCCCCCCCAGGGTGCCGTTCCTGTCGAGCACGGGCAGGCCGCCCACCCCGGCGCCCAGCATCCGGGCGACGGCGGGCCGCAGGTCCTCGTCGGCCCGGGCGGTGAGGACGGGCGAGCGCATCACGTCCTCGACCCGCAGCCGGCCGACCGCGTAGGTGAAGGCCGAGGGGTCGCCTATCCGGAGCAGGCCGTGCCGCACGTCCCCGGCGGTCACGATGCCGACCACCCGGCCCCCGTGCAGCACGGGCAACCGGCGCAACCCCAGCCGCTCCAGCTTCACCACGGCGGCGGTCAGCCCCTCGTGGGCGCCGACGCTCACCACCCGGGGACTCCTCACCTCTCCGACCGTCACGTTCATCCTGCGCGCCTCCCTGGAGGCAGGCTCGGGCGGCGTTACGGGAGCATTCCGCCCCCGGCCCAGAGAACACGAGGGCGACCGGGAGGTTCGACCCGTTCCCCGGCACGAAGCCCACCACGAGGGGGTCCCGGCGGACGTGCCACAGCGGGGCAGGAGCGGCGGGGTCCCGGAGCGCGCCCCCCCGCCCGATCAGGACGGGGAGGACGGGCCCGCCCTCCCCCACCGTGAGCGCCCCCCGGTACACGCCGCCGCGCGGGGAGAGGGCCAGGCGCCGCCCCCGCGCCCCCCGCACCTCCAGGGTGTACAGGACCCCGTAGTTGCCGAGGAGAACCTGGGGCTCGCCCGTGAGCGCGTCGGTGCCCGCCAGAGGCAGGTCGCCCCGCCCGCCGAGGGTGAGGCGCGCGGGACCGGGGGGTAGGGTGACCCGCAGGGTGCGGTTCGCCCCCCGAAAGGTGCCCCGCCCGTGGCCCGGGTCACGCGGCAGGGCGGGAAGCGCCTCCAGCTCGGCGGGCGTGAGGCGGTCTTCCTGCGCGACCATCAGGACGCTCAGCCGGGTGGCCGCGCCCGCGTGGAGGTCGAGCATCACGCTCGTCACGGCGCCCGGCGCGAGGGGCTCCGAGCGGTACAGCACCGTCACCCCGCCCGGCGGGAGAAGGCGCGGCGGTAGGGGCCGGGACGCGAAGTAGCGCAGCAGGGTCTGCTGCCCCACGAGCGGGTCGGGCCCCGGGGTCGTGGCGGCGCCGCGCCGGGTGGTCACGAGGCTTCCCCCGCCGCCCCCGTCCCGCGCGAGAATCACCAGCCGGGCGGGGCGGCTCAGGCCGTTGGCGTGGTAGGCGAGCACCCGTGCCTTCCCCAGGACCGTGTCCCGGTACAGCAGGCCGCCCCGGTCCGGGACCTCCGGCGAGTCGGAGAAGATGAGCGCGACGTCGTCGCCGAGCCGCTCGGGCGCGACCTCGGGAAGGTCGAGGACGCCCGGAGCGAACGGGGCGGCCCCGGCGAGCGCGGCGAGCAGTGCCGCCAAGACGGGAAGGAGGCGGGCGCGCATCCCGGGCAGGCTAAGCCCCGGGAACGCGGGGGACATGAGGCGCGGGTCTCCGGGGAGGGCGCCCGGGCAATTTTCGCGCTACCATCTGCGGCGCCCATGCCCCTCCGGCCCGGAAGGGGCGCAGGCGCGACGCCAGTCTCCGGGTTCGTGCCCCCACCTCCCCTCTCCCCCACCCTGGTCCAGGCCGGGGTGAACTTCACCAACGACCCATGCCCAAACACTCCTCCCGCCCCAGGATGCCCAGATACATCGACGAGATTCCCGAGGGGCTGGCGACCGCCGATCAGCTCAAGGCCCAGGGCCTGAAACCCGGCACCACCACGCCCGTCGCCCTGCTGCAGTACAACGGGCAGGGCCGCAGCGGCGTCTGCGGCCTGTTCGAACGCGCGGCGGCACGGCCCGCCGGGGACCCGCCCGGGAGCCGGAACGAGGCGTCCTGAGCGTTTCCAACTCGCTGCCCCCGGCCGCCGGGGCGAGCGAAGGCCCCGCGTGAACGCCTGGTAGGGGCTCATGAAGACCGGGCGCTGTAAGAGTTTTGGGGTCGCCTCCTCCCTAGGGTGAGGCGTGACCGTCCGTCCCGCCGCGCCCCCCGTGCTCACCGCCGAAGAGGCGGCCTGGCGCCAGAACCTGCTGCTCGCGCTGCCCATCGCCGGTCTGGCGGTCGGTCTGGGGGTCTGGCTGGAGTACCGGGCGCCGCAGTCCCTTCCCTTCGACCGGGCGGGCTACCCAGTGCTCGGCGCGCTGCTGCTGCTGCTCGCCGGGTGGCTGCTGGTCCGGCCGACGGCCCTGCGCGTGGTCGTGGGGGCCTCCGTGGGCGCGGCGGGGGCGTTCTTCGGCCTGCGCCTCACGTACCTGCTGCACTTCACGCAGGGGGCCGACACCCTGCGCGAACTCACCGAGGCGTACGGGTGGGTGCCCGTCATGTACGTCGTGACGTACCTCGTGCCGGACGGGAACAGCCGTCTGGCCCGCCGCCTCGCCGTCCTCTGCCTGATCTCGATGCTGCTCGTCGGCGCGGTCTACACCGCGCTGCACGCGGGCGAGCGGGAGGCCTTCCCGGTGATCTCCGCGCTCGTGCAGCTCGCGTGCAGCAATCTGGCGGTGCTGGCCCTCACCCGCTCGCTCGCCGACCGCCTGCGGGGCCGCGCCCGCGAGCACGAGCGGCTGGCGGGGACCGACGTGCCCACCGGGCGCCTCAACCGCCGGGGCTGGTCGGCGGCCTTCGAGGAGGAGCTGCGGGCCCGTGAGGGGACGCAGGCCTACGCCGTGCTGTTCATCGACCTCGACGGCTTCAAGCGCGTGAACGACACGCGCGGCCACGACGTCGGCGACGCCCTGCTGCGGCAGGCGGGAGAACGGCTGCACCTCCTGCGGGGCGGGGGCGCCGCCGCGCGGCTGGGCGGCGACGAGTTCGCCCTCTTCTCGCCGGTGGGGAGCGCCTGGCAGGCCGAGGCCCTCGCCGAGCGGGTGCGCGACGCCCTCCAGGCCCCGTACGAGATCGGCGCCTTCACCGAACTCGTGACCGCCTCGGTGGGGGTGAGTGTCGCCCCCCACGACGGCACCGACCCCGAGACGTTGCTGCGGGCCGCCGACCTCGCCATGTACCGCGCCAAGCGCACGGGCAAGAACGCGGTGCGGCGTTACGCGAGCGCGCTCGGGGAGGCGGAATCGCGGCGCGCCCTGCTGGAGCGCGACGTGCAGCACGCCGCCGAGCGCGGCGAACTCGCCCTGCATTACCAGCCCCTCTTCGAGCTGCGCGCCCGCCGGGCGGTCAAGGTCGAGGCCCTGCTGCGCTGGACGCACCCCGGCCTGGGGCCGGTCAGCCCCTCCGAGTTCATCCCGCTCGCGGAGGCGACGGGCCTGATCCGGCCGCTTGGCGAGTGGGTGCTGAGGCAGGCCTGCGCGGACGCCCGTCGCCTCCCGGACGCACTCGTCGTCGCGGTGAACGTCTCACCCGTGCAACTGGAGGACGGCGACTTCCCGGCGCTGGTCCAGGCGGTCTTGCACGAGTCGGGGTTGCCGCCCGAGCGGCTGGAACTCGAACTCACCGAGACGGCGGTCATGCGCGACGTGGACCGCGCCCGGCACGCGCTGGGGCAACTGCGCGCCCTGGGCGTGCGGGTCGCCCTCGACGACTTCGGCACCGGGCACACCTCGCTCTCCTCGCTGCGGGACCTGCCGCTCGACACCGTCAAGATCGACCGCTCCTTTGTGGCGGACCTGCGCGGCGGCCACGCGCAGCCCTTCGCCCGGACGCTCCTCGGCGCACTCCTCCAGGTCGCCGACCTCCTCGACCTGGAGGTCGTCGCCGAGGGGCTGGAGGACGACGCCCAATTGCAAGCCCTCCACCACCTCGGCTGTCACGTCGGGCAGGGCTACCTGCTCGGGCGCCCCGCCCCCCTCAGCGACGTGCTGGACACCCCCTGGGGCCAGCCGCCGCGCGAGGAGGACACAGTCACCGCCTGACCCCTCCCGGCCCGTCACGCAGGCCTCACGTTCCGGGGTGACGGGTCCCGGGGCTGGTACAACGGGGGCATGTGTGCCCTGCCCCTCCAGACCGCGCTCCCCGCCGCGCGCGAGGCCACCCGGACCTTCCTGGGGGCGCTCTCCCCCGCCGGGCGCGTGGTCGTGTTCTGCCACTTCGACGCGGACGGCCTCTCGGCGGGCGCCCTGTTCGGCCGCGCCCTGCCCCGGCTGGGCTTCCGGGACGTGCGGGTAGTGCCCTCGGGGCGTGGGGAGTCCGCCTTCTCGGACCGGGCCCGGGTCCGGCTCGCCGCGCTGAACCCGGCGGCCCTCGTCGTCACGGACCTGGGGGTGAACGGGCGGGGCGTCTTGCCGGACGTGCCCACCCTGTACGTGGACCACCACCAGCCTGGCGGGACGCCCACGGGGAACGCCACCGTCGTGAGCGGCTACGGGTGGGACCCCATCCCCGCAAGCGCGTGGCTCGCGCACGACCTCCTCTCGCCGCTGGCCGACCTGGACGACCTCGGCTGGATCGGGGCGGTCGGGACGATCAGCGACCTCGGGGACGGGGCGCCGTGGGAGGCGCTTCCCGCGATCAAGAAACGCTACACCGCCAAGTGGCTGAAGGAGGCCGTGGCGCTCGTGAACGCCGCCCGGCGCGCGAGTGCTTTCGACATCGACACGCCACTGGGGCTGCTCCTCACCGCCGGGGGGCCCAAGGACCTCGCCACCGACGACGAGCACGGGGCCGACCGCCTGCGCGCCTACCGGGCGGAGGTGAACGCCGAACTCGCCATCGCCCGCCGCTCGGCCCCGAAGTTCAGCGCCACGGGGCCCTACGCCCTCCTCCGCCTCCACTCGGGGGCACAGATCCACCCGCTGATCGCCCAGCAGTGGCGCGGGAGACTCCCCGGCCACGCCGTCATCGCGGCGAACACGGGCTACCTGCCGGGCACGGTGGCCTTTTCCGTGCGGACCGCCCGCGCCGACCTGAACCTCCCGAGGGTCCTGCAAGGCATAGACGTCGGGGACACGGACGGGAGCTACGGGCACGGGCACGACCAGGCCTCGGGAGGGCATCTCCCGCCGCCCGCCTTCAACCGGCTGCTGGACGCCCTGGGCTTCGACGCCGGCGTGCGGGTGTGAGCCGCCCGGTGCGGGAGAGTGTCAACTGTTCTTTGGAACTCAGGATGAACCCGGCGCCAAGAAAAGCCCCGAAAAGTGAATTAACTCTCACACGTGGGGCTTCTAGGCTGCTTTTCATGGGTTGAAAACCAAAGAGCACTTCAGACCCGAGACGCCGGACCTGCACGCACCCACACGCTAGGAGGTTGGAGGATGACGTACCCGACTCGCCACATGCTGCTCACGGCCGCGCTGCTCCTGGGCATCGCCACTGCCCAGACGGACACGACCCAGACCGATACCACGGCCGCCCCCGCCCAGACGGACACGACGTCCACGGCGGCGCAGGGGACCCAGGGCCTGCCCGCGCAGACGACCCTCACGCTCTCCTCGGGCGACCTGCAACTTCCCTACCTGCCGGGTGCCACCCCCATCCGTAGCGTCCAGACCTTCACGGGCGTCGCGGTGATCTACCAGGGCTCCGTGGCGAACGCCCTCGACCAGTACGCCCAGGCGCTCACCTCGGGCGGCTTCACCGCCGTCTCCCCCGGCTCGGAGGGCACCACGGCGGGCGCGGCCACGGGGACCACCGGCACGACGGACGCCGCGAGCGGGACTGCGACGGACACGGCGGGTACGACCACCGGAACCGACGCCTCCGGGACCGGGACGACCGATACTTCGACGACGGGCACCGCCACCGGCACGACGGACACCTCGACGACGGGCGCGGTCACGGGTACCTCGACGACCGGCACGACCGATACCTCGACGACGGGCACCACCGGGACCGCGACGACCGGCACGGCCACCGGGACTTCGACGACCGGAACCACCGGGACGACCGACACCTCGACGACGGGCACCGGAACCACTGGGACTTCGACGACGGGGACGACCGGAACCGGGACGACGGGGACCACCGGCACGACCGGCACCGGAACCACGGGCACGACCGACACCTCGACGACCGGAACCGGAACGGCCAGCGGCACTTCGACCACCGGCACGACGGGGACGACTGGGACGACAGATACCTCGACCACCGGAACCGCCACAGGGACGACAGGCACCGGAACGACTGGGACGACCGGAACGGCTACCGGAACTTCGACCACGGGCACCACGGGAACGACCGACACCTCGACGACGGGCACCGCCACGGGGACGACCGATACCTCGACGACCGGGACCACCGATACCAGCACGACTGGAACGGACACGGCGATGGGCACGACCGGCACGGATACGGCGGGCACCGCGACGACCGACACCTCGACTGCGACCACCGGAACGGCGGGGACGACCTCGACCTTCCAGGGACAGGGGCAGGCTTCGGTTTTCGAGCGGGACGGCCAGCGCATCCGCGTCCGCGTCTACGAGGACAACGGCTTCACGGTCGTCCTCCTGTCGCGCCTGGGCGGCACCGGCACCACGACCACCACCTCGGGCAACTGAGGTCGAAGGGGGCTGGACGGGTTGCTTCGGCGGCTCGTCCAGTTCCTTTGGGGGGAGGACACTGCGCCGTGAGGGTGGCCTGCTCCCGGGTGTGGTGGGCGGCGGCTTCGCGCGGACGCCCGAACTGTCCTGACACCGCTGTACCTGATCTCGGGGTGGGCACTCCTGACCGGCGTGTTCGAGGCCCTCGCCCGGTCCGCTCCCGCTGCCAGAGTCCCGGCGCGTGGGAATGACGAATCCTTCTCGCAGGAAGTCGGAGCCAAGCCCCCTCTTCTGGAGGACCTCATCTATGGATTGTTCCTCTCCTTCCCCGGAGGCGCGCGGTGAGTGACGTCGCCGTGTGCCCGAACTGCGGGGCGAAAAACCGCCTCGGCACGCCACCCCCCGGTCAGGTGCCGGTGTGCGGGCGCTGCGCCGGGCCCCTCCCCTGGTTGCTGAGCGCCACCGACGCGACCTTCGACACCGAGGTCCGGGCGTCCGTGCCCGTGCTCGTGGACTTCTGGGCGGCGTGGTGCGGCCCGTGCCGGGTGGTGGCCCCCGTGCTGGAGGAGCTGGCACGCGAGCACGCGGGCAGGCTCAAGGTGGTCAAGCTCGACGTGGACCACAACCCAGCGGTCTCAGGGCGCTACGAGGTGCGCAGCATCCCTACCCTGATGCTCTTCCGGGAGGGCCGACCGGCCGAGACGTGGGTCGGCGCCCTGCCCCGTGGCACCCTGAACGCCCGTCTCGCGCCCTACCTGGGCTGAGAGGTCTCCACGGTCCCCGGCCTGCGTGCTTCCTCGAGGAGTGCCGGGACCATTCCCCTTCATCTCGCCCAGGCCTGCCCCGGCAGGAAAACCAACGGCCGTTCACGCCTCTCGCGCATCCGCTGTTCGGGCGCCCGGTAGGCTGGGGCCTGAAAAGGGGGAGCCATGACGTGAGCTTGCCCCGGCTGCGTGGACACGGAGTTAGGACCCGACGGTTCTGGCAACTTAACCTCGGTAGGCTGCTGACCTGTGACCGACCGGAAGCCCTACCGCCACCGTTTCCCCCTGAGCATCATCGGCTACGCCCTGTGGCTGTACCACCGCTTCCCCCTTAGCCAGCGGGATGTCCAGGAGTTGCTCTTCGAGCGCGGCATCGAGGTCAGCCACGAGACCTTGCGCCAATGGAACATCAAATTTGCTCCCCTGCTCACTGAGGAACTGCGTCACCAGGAGCCCCGACGGGGTTCCCGGTGGCATCTCGACGAGGTCTGCGTGCCGGTTGGAGGGGTCAAGCACTGGTTATGGCGGGCCGTCGACGAGCATGGCATGGTACTCGACCTCCTGCTTCAGCCACACCGGGATACGCAAGCTGCCCGAACCTTCTTCACTCGTCTGCTCAGTGAGTTCGAGGTTCCGGAGCTCATCCATACTGACAAGTTTTGGAGTTACGGGGCAGCCATTCGAGAACTCCCCGTGCTCCACGCTGTGGAGCACGTTCAGGTCGCTTCGACGGCGCGCTGCGACAATCTGATCGAGCAGTCACACCGACCGACACGACAACAGGAACGACAACATCTGAGCTTCAAGCGACGACGCCGCACCCAGGAATTCCTCGCCCTGCACGCCCGAGTCTCGAACCTTCACCAGCACACCCGAACCACCGTGCCTGCTTCAAGGCGACAAAATTACTTTAGGGCCGCCCTACGGGTCTGGAGTGAGGTGGTGCAAGGGGCAGCCTGAGCGTCACGCTGCCCCTTCGGAAGCTCGGCCTGCTTGTCATCAAGTTGCCGGAACCCGTTGCTCACAGTTACGCTCGCATCACTGTCACCCGCCCGACAACGGGTGGGGCGGCCCGGGTCTATCGTGCCGGCCATGACTTCCCCTTCATCCCCCGGGGGCGACCGGACGTTCTCCCTTCACGGCAAGGTGGCTCTGGTCACCGGGGCCAGCCGCGGCATCGGCGCCGCCACCGCCAAGCTACTGGCGGCTCAGGGAGCAAGTGTCGGCGTGAACTACGTCTCTAACGAGGCCCGCGCCCGTGAGGTGGTGAGCGCCATCGAGGCAGCGGGCGGACGCGCCGTGGCCGTGCGCGGCAGCGTCGGTGAGCAGGCCGAGGTGGAGGCGATGGTCCGGCAGGTCGAGGAGGAGTTGGGACCCATCGACATCCTGGTGTGCAATGCTGACGCCGTGCGCGAGTTCACCGTCAAGCCCTTCGTGGACCTGTCGTGGGCCGAGTTCGAGGACCTGTTGACCGGTGAGACCAAGGCCGTGTTCTACCCGGTGGGGGCGGTGGTCGGCGGCATGATGAAGCGGGGCGCGGGCACCATCATCAACGTCAGCAGTCAGTTGTCGCGCAGGGCCCAGGAGGGCATGGCGGGCCACTCCAGCGGCAAGGCGGCGGTGGACGCCCTGACACGGACGCTGGCGAACGAGCTGGGGCCGCACGGCATTCGCGTGAACGCCGTGGCTCCGGGACTGGTACAGACTGAAGCCAGCGCGTCGATGTGGAGCGGGGATCAGGGGCAAGACGGAGGGCCTGGCCTGATGGCGCGGATGCGTCAGATGACGCCACTGCGGCGCATTGCCACGCCGGAGGACGTGGCCGGAGCCATCGTGATGCTGGCCTCGGATGCGGCGAGCTTCGTGACCGGCGTGTACCTCGACGTCAACGGCGGCATGACCATGCGGTGATGGGCACGGCGCTGACAACTTGGGTTCCGGCCGCTCCTGACACAGGGATCAGGGAGATCAAGTCCATTTGCAACGCTCGTTCTGACCGCCGAAGGTTGTGGCAAGTTGTTGAGGTAGGGTGACGTGGTGCTGAGCGGTCAGAAGCTTGCTGGCTACCGGTTTCCCCTCGCAGTCATTGGGTACGCCGCCCCTGCTCTATCACCGCTTCACGCTCAGCTACCGGGATGTCGAAGAGTTGCTGCTGGAACGGGGCATTGCGGTGACCCCTCGTCGTGAACGGACGCCCATGAGGACGCCACTCCTCCGCGAGTCCATTCGGACGTGGTGCATCAAGTTCAGTGACCTCTTCGCGCAGGGCCTCCGTCACCGGAAACCCCGGCGGGGTTCCCGGTGGCACCTCGACGAGATGTGTGTGGACGTGGGCGGCGTCAAACATTGGCTCTGATGGGCCGTCGATGAACACGGAGCTGTGCTGGATGTTTTCTTGCAGGAGCACCGGGATACCGAGGCCGCCAAGTTGTTCTTCTACCGGCTACTGGGGGAATACGACGTGCCGGAAGTCATTCACACCGACCAGCTCTGGAGTTATGGTGCTGCCCTGCGCGCGCTTCACGTGCTCCACGTTGTGGAGCACGTCCAGGTGGTCTCCACAGCTCGCTGTAACAATCTGGTCGAACAATCCCATCGACCGACACGGCGACAAGAGCGACAACAGCTAGGCTTTAGGTCACGAAAACGGGCGCAAGGCTTCCTAGAGTTGCATGCCTGAACGACCAATCTTCATCACCCTGCCCGTTCCACCGTACCCGATTGCCACCGTTGCCATCACCGCAAAGTCGCCTTTAAGACGTCGCAAGAAACCGTGCAGCAGGTGGCCTGATCTTCAGGCCACCTGCCTCGCCAGGGCTCGTAGGCTTCTTTTCTTCGAAGCTGACAACTTGCCACAACCGAGCTGCATTGAGATCACGGAAGAACCTCAAAATCCAGGTACTCCCACCCCGTTCGGCTTTCGAGTCCACGAGCCTTGCAACTGGCCCTCAGCCCGGGGAGGCGGCGAAGGTGGGCGGCAAAAAGGTGCGGCTCAGGACGGCGAGGCGCGTTCCGTCGGGCAACTGGGTGAGCAGGCCAAGCAGTTGCTGTCCGTACAGCAGCAGCCCCGGGGCGCAGGCGGCGTGGGCCGCCCGTAGGCTACAGGCGGCCTGTTCGGGAGCTCCGCCAGCGACGACGACCAGCCCCGCCTCGGCCAGGCCCCGTATGGCGACAGCGCTGTACAGTCCCGGCGTGAGGGCCAGGCGTGCCCCCGCGAAGTCACAGGCAGCCTCAAAAGCCTCGCGGGCTTCTGCGCTCCTGTCGGCGCGGGCAAGCGCGAGGCCATGGAGCAGGGCCGCGCTGTCGTTGTTGGTGGGCTCGTCGATGGTGCGAACCTTCTGTGCCACCTGTAGCGCCTCCTCGTCCTCCCCGTCGAGCAGCAGCGCGGCGGCCAGGAAGACGCCCTTAAAGGCCACCAGGGACTCGGCGCCGATCTCCCGTGCGAGGGCCACGGCAGCGCGCAGTTCCGCCACGGCCTGCCGGGCATTGCCCCCCAGCAGTTCCCAGATGCCCAGGTTGCCCAGATTCCAGCACTCGCCGTAGCGGTCGCCGCGCGCGCGCTGAATCTCCAGGGCGCGCTGGGTGTGGTAGAAAGCACCGGCCAAATCTCCCTGCCCGGCGAGCACCGACCCCAGCGTGCCGAGTGTGGCGGCCTCGGCGGCCGGATTGGGGCCCGCGCCGCCCAGGTGCAGGGCGGCCCGCAGCAGTGAGAGGGCGGGGTCCAGATCCCAGAGTTCGGCGTGCACCAGGCCCAGGTTGTACAGCAACGCGCCCTCCAGCGTTCGGTCGCCTACGGCCCGGGTCTCCTCCAACGCCTCCCGGTAGATGTCACGTGCCCGCCCCAGGTCACCGCCGCTCAGGCAGAGGTTGCCCAGCCCCTTGAGCGCCGCCGCCCGCCGCGCCCGGTCACTCAGGGCCTGGGCGGCGGTCAGGGCCTGGGTGGTGACGGCCTGCCACTGCTCCCGGCGGCCCAGTTGATAGAGGGTGGAGGCGAGTTCGAGCAGGGCGTCAATCTCGCCCTGGGTGTCGGCCGCGGCGTGGGCCAGCCCCGCGGCGTCGCGCAGGTGGACCGCCGCTTCGCCCGCCCGGCCCAGGGCGCGCAGGGCCCGGCCCTGGGCGACGAGGTGTCCCTGCGTCAATTCAGGGTCGGCGACGTGGCCGTGGAGCGCCGCGTGTAGCCCGGCCAGGCGCGAGAGCTGGCCCCAGTGGGTCAGGGATGGGCCGAGCGTGAGCAGCACCGCCGCGGCCCGGTCGCCCTCCCCGGCCGCCAGCAGATGCTCGAATTCCCGCAGGCGGTTCTCGGCGTCGTCGGGGGCGGCGAGTTCGGGGGTGGGCGCAACTGAGCGGTGGTAGGCTGCCGCGCGCAGGTGCAGGGCGCGGCGGGTGTAGGGGGGCCCGGCCGAGGCCGTCTCGTTCCCCTGGGTGGGAATGCGGCGGTAGGCGTAGTCCCGGTCCAGGGTGTGCAGGGAAAAGATCTCTACGGAGCGATCGTACTGCACGAGGTGGGAGCGGACCAGGCGCTGCAAGAGGTTATCGAGCGTCTCCTCGGCCACATAAGGACGCAGCACGGAGGCGAGCGCGGCGCGCGGCACCGGGCGGCCCAGCAGCGCCAGCCCCTCCAGCACCCGCAGCAGTTCGGGTGGCAACTGCCCCAGCACCTGCTCAACGACCAGCCCGGTAGCCTCTCCCAGAAAGCGCTCGGGGGCCCCACACAGATCCTCTAGGCGCAGCAGCGGGCGTTCGAGCAGCAAGCCCGCGACCGCCTCCAGCGCCCGCGGAAAGCCGGCGGCCCCACGCACGATGGGCGCGAGCTGGTCGTCCCCGGCCTCGCGCAGCCCTGCATGACCGTCGGGGTCGCAGGCGCGCAGCAGGGCAGCGCCCTCAGCCACGCTCAGGCCTGCGGTCAGGTGCAGGCTGCGCTCCCAGCTCGCCCAGGCGACGGGGATGGGCCACGGCGCGCGGCTGCTGTGCAGCACCGTCAGCGGTCCTCCCTGGCGCAACACGGTTGTCAGCAGCGCCCGCAACTCGCGGTCGGCCACCTCCCCCGAGACGGGATCGAGCAGCCGCTCGGCCTCGTCGAGCAGCAGCAGGAAGCGCCCGCCGCGCAGGTGGTCCAGCAGGGCGTGGGCCAGTTGCCCGGGCGCCTGGCCGGGCTGGTGGGTGTCGCGCAGCAGGGCGGCGCGGGCGGGCTCGGGAAGCAGGCGGCCCAGGTCACCCACGACGCGCGCCCAGTCCACGCCCGTCGTGGTGGGGCCCAGCGAGACGACACCGGCGTAGGGAAAGGACTCCGGCGCCGCCTGAAGGTCCAGGAGCGCCCGGCACACCAACGCGGTCTTGCCGACGCCGCCCCGCCCGTACACGCCCAGCAGCCGCGGGCGCTCCCTCAAAAGCCGCGCGAGTTCGGCCCGCTCACGCTCCCGCCCGAAAAAGCGCTGCGAGCTGTCGAGCGGCAGTAGGTTGATCAGCCGCAGGGGCTCCGGTCCCGCTGCCCGGGGGGCGCTCCCAACCGCAGGCGCCAGGCCGCCCAGGTCCCCCGCCACGATGCGGGCATGCAGCGCCAGAATGGCGGGCGAGGGCTCCAGGCCGAACTCGCGCGCCAGGGTCTCGCGCAGCCGCCCGAACTGCCGCAGCGCCTCCCCCCGCTGCCCTAGGTGGACGTAGGCCTCCATCAGCGCTCCGTGCAGCGGTTCGAGCAGCGGGTCTTGGGCGAGCGCCCGCCCGGCCAGGGAGGGAATCTGCGCCCAAGCGCCCCGCGCCGCCGCGTGCTGCACCGCTCGCGTCAGCGCCTCCAGGTAGACGTGGCCCAGGCGGTCGCGCTGCGTGCGCAGCCAGGCGTCGAACTCGCCCTCCTCGGGGACCGGGATTCCCTCCAGAAAGGGCCCCGTATGCAGCTCGAGCACCTGCTCCAGGGCGGCCTCCCCGCCCTCGCCCGGCGCCGGGTGTCCGTGTCCGTCGTCCAGGCGCAGCAGGCGACCGGCAGCCTCGAAGTGACGGGCGTCCACCCACAGGTCCTGGGCGAGGGTCAGGTGGTCGCCGCGCGTTTTCAGGGCGTCCTCACCCAGCAGGCGGCGCAGCGACCACAGCGCGTTGCGCAGGTTCTTGCGGGCGGCGGCGGGGGAGCTGTCGGGCCACAGCAGGGCGAGCAGCGATTCGCGGGTCTGTTCGGCGCGCCCCACGGCCAGCAGGCCCAGCAGGGCGACCTCCTTGAGGGAGGTCAGGTGCGTGACCTGGGCTCCGCACTCGGCGCGGGGCGGGCCGAACAGGCGCACGCGGGGAGAAGAAGGGGGTAAGCGCATGGTCCTCCTCGGGAGGTGGTGGTTCCGGCCAGGTCGGTGCCGGTGCTGGCACAGCGACCCGGAAGGCGTCCACCACCTCCGAAGCCTCTTCGACGGGAAGCAGACGAAAGTGGGACGGGTCTCAGGACAGGTGTAAGGACGCTGCCGAGGATACCTGCGCTTAGGCTGACCCGTGTGAGTCCGGGCCACCGTGCCTAGACCGCCGCGGGGCACGCTGGGGAAAAAGTGCGTGTTCCGGCCGACGGTTCGTTCAGAAGTCCGTTTGCCCGCGTTCTCGGTTCCCGGACGCGCGGAAGATTTTGCCGGGGAGCCTTCCGGGGGGAAGACGATGCGACAACAGAAATGGTGGCTGGTGGGACTTTCGGCGCTGATGATGGTGAGCTGCGGGTCCACGCAGGTGAGCTCGGGGGCAAATACGGCGCAGGCCAGCACGGATGCCGAAGTGGCCGCTCCCCAGGACGGGGCCAGCCTGACCGCCCAGGCGGTGAGCTGGCCGGTGTTGCGGGTAGGGTCGAGCGGCCAGAGCGTGACCAGCCTGCAACACCTGCTGCTGGCCCACGGCCACTCGGTCGGCGTCGACGGCCAGTTCGGTTCCCAGACCGAGGCCGCCGTGCGCAGCTTCCAGCAGTCCAGGGGCCTGAGCGCCGACGGCATCGTCGGCGAGCAGACCTGGACCGCGCTGGTCATCACCGTGCGCGAGGGCAGCACCGGGGAGGCGGTCAAGGCGGTGCAAAAGGAGTTGGGGGTCACGGCGGACGGGCAGTTCGGGCCGCAGACGAAGTCGGCGGTGGTGAGTTTCCAGCAGTCACGCGGCCTGACAGCCGACGGCATCGTCGGACCCAACACCTGGCGTGAACTTGTCGGCTCGGGGACGGTCACCACGAGTGACCGGGCGACCCTGGCGCAGCAGATTCTGAACAACGGCCGGATCAGCCTCTACACGGTTCAGGTCTCGGGCGTGAACGACGGGGCGGACGCCCGCAGCAACATCGTGGATACCGCGGCGGGCCGCCCCGCCAAGCGCAGCAGCTACGACAACGCGCCGGGCGGCTCGGTGTACCTCGACACCCGGATGCTGCGCGGCATGCTGTCCACCGCCGGGGTCTACAGTTACCGCTCGACGGCCATCGCGGGGGGGTCGCACAGTAGCAACTCGCGGCACTACGCGGGCCTGGCCTTCGACGTGGATACCATCAACGGCGTGCGGGTGAGTTCCAGCAACCCCTATTTCCGCAACTTCATGCAGGCCTGCCGGAACGCGGGCGCCGACGAGGTACTGGGCCCCGGCAGCGCCGGTCACAGCACCCACGTCCACTGCGGCTGGCCGCGCTGAGCCCTTCCGGGAAGGTCCGGGCTTTCCGGGCCTTTCCGGCCCCAGCGTGACCCGCGGCCCGGTGTCCTGTCTGCCACCGGGCCGCGGCGGACATTGGACACTTCTTCTCCAACCCACTTCAGGAGACTGACATGCTGCGACGCTCACTCCTCCTTTCCGTTCTCGGCGCCTCGCTGCTGGCGGGCTGCTCCAACTCGGGCACCCCGTCGGCGCAAGGCCCCTCCTCCGGCGCCGCTCCCGCCGCCGCCGCACCCAGCTTCGACCCCTGGGGCCAGAAACCCGTGCTCGGCTTCCTGCTGCTCACCCAGGACGAGACCCTGGCGGCCGAGGTGCGCGACCTCTTCGCCGTGCTGGGTCTTTCGGAGGCCGAGCGGGAGCAACTGCTGAACCTCGCCCAGCGTGAGCAGGAGGGCGAGGCCGCCCTGCGCGCCCAATACCGCCGGCAAGCCGCGGAAGGCCAAATCGCCCCCCAGGCCGTCTCGCAGCAGAACCTGCAACTCCAGCGGGTGGTGGACACCACCGACGCCGGGGTGCGCGCCCTGCTCGGCGACCGCTACGACACCTTTCGGGCCTGGGTCCGCGCGGCGTGGGCCCGCCAGCAGGCCCGGTCCTCGTCGGCGGACACGGGAATGGTCAGCCCCCAGGCGGTGAGCTGGCCGGTGTTGCGGGTAGGGTCGAGCGGCCAGAGCGTGACCAGCCTGCAACACCTGCTGCTGGCCCACGGCCACTCGGTCGGCGTCGACGGCCAGTTCGGTTCCCAGACCGAGGCCGCCGTGCGCAGCTTCCAGCAGTCCAGGGGCCTGAGCGCCGACGGCATCGTCGGCGAGCAGACCTGGACCGCGCTGGTCATCACCGTGCGCGAGGGCAGCACCGGGGAGGCGGTCAAGGCGGTGCAAAAGGAGTTGGGGGTCACGGCGGACGGGCAGTTCGGGCCGCAGACGAAGTCGGCGGTGGTGAGTTTCCAGCAGTCGCGCGGCCTGACAGCCGACGGCATCGTCGGACCCAACACCTGGCGTGAACTTGTCGGCTCGTCGAACGGCGGCGGCGGGTCCTGCCGGGTGTACGCCACCCAGTTTCAACAAGAGGCGGGCACGCCGAGCGAGCAGGTGGCCCTGCCCGACAAGTACCTTAAGTTCGCCAACCGCGGCTGGACCAGCCCCTACAAGAGCCCGCCGTACACCGTGCAGATCACGCGCGGCACGACGGTCGTGGGCGGGTTGAAGGTGTACGAGGTCGGTCCCTGGAACGAGAACGACAACTACTGGAGTTCCGCGCGGCGCAAGTTCGCCTCGGCGGGGAGTTGCGTGCCCGAGGCGCAGGCGGCGTACCTGAACAACTACAACGGCGGGCGCGACGAGTTCGGCCGCGTCGTCGGCAACCCGGCGGGCATCGACCTCAGCCCGGCCGCCGCGCGCCGGCTCGGCCTGGGCTCCCTGCAAAACGGGTACGTGGTCGTCAGTTACAGTGACCTGCCCTGAGCCGGCCCCGCCCCGGGCGGCCCTGCCCTCCGGTCCCCACCCTTTTTCCCTCAAGGAGTTCTATGTGTTCTGAGTGCGAGAGCCGCCCGGCTGTCACTTCCCCGTTCGGTGCCCCGGCCGTGTCCCGGCGCAACGTGATGAAGTACGGTTTGGGGGCCGGGCTGGGCCTGCTGCTGGCGAGTTGCGGTGTCAGCCCCCGGCTGCCCGACGGGGAGGTGCCCCCCAACACCGTGCAGACGCTGGCGACCTTTCCCCCGGTGGCGAGTTGCGCGGCCTGGGGTGCCAGCGCGCCGACCGAGGCGATCACCCTGCTGAGTAGCCGTCCCCGGATGGTGATCGTCCACCACACCGCCAGCCCCAACACGACCGACCTCTCCCAGACCCAGGCCTACCGCCTGGCGCGCTCCATCCAGCAGTCGCATTTTGCCCGGGGCTGGATTGACAGCGGTCAGCAGTTCACGATCAGCCGGGGCGGGTACGTCACGGAGGGCCGTCACCGCAGCATCGAGGCGGTGCAGGGCGGGCGCCAGCATGTGCGCGGCGCCCAGTGCGAGGGCTTCAACGACGTGTCCATCGGGATCGAGAACGAGGGCACCTACACCTCGACCACCCCGCCAACGGCCCTGTACAACCAGCTCGTCAAACTCTGCGCCTACATCTGCCAGCAGTACGCCATTCCCAGCACCTCGATCTACGGACACCGCGACTTCGTGGACACGACCTGCCCGGGCGACGGGCTCTACGCGCTGCTCCCCCGGTTGCGACGCGACGTGGCCGCCGCGCTCGGCGAGGCGGCACGCCCCTGGCCGCTGGTGCGACAGGGCGACCGGAACGAGGCCACCTGGAGCGTGCAATACCTGTTGCGGGCACGCGGCCAAAATGTCGTGTCGGACGGTGACTTCGGCCCCGCGACCGACATGGCGGTCCGGGCCTTTCAGACGGGCGTGGGCATCACCAGCGACGGCATTGTGGGGCCACAGACCTGGGAGCGCCTGATCGTCACTGTCCGGCTGGGCAAGAGCGGGGACGCGGTGCGGGCCGTGCAGCGTCAGCTCAACGTGGGAGCCGGTGAGGGCCTGACCGTCGACGGCGCCTTCGGACCGGGCACCGACGCTGCTGTCAAGCGCTTCCAGACGGCCCGCGGCGTGACCGTCGACGGTGTGGTGGGCCCGGCCACCTGGTCCGCCCTGGTGGGGTAGGCGAGCCTGCCCCCTCGTCGGGAACCTGGGTCGCTATCAGGTCCTCGCAGCCAGGTTTACTCAGCTCCCATTGATGCTGCCGAGGGTTCTGGCAAGTGAACGAGGTGCAAGCCGACGTTACCGACGGACTACCTGAACGTCAGGCTGCCCACTGCACGACCTGATTCCAGACGTGCAGCGCACCCGTCAGGTAGCTTCGTCGCTTTTGGGCGGGCAGGGTGGTTCGGGTGTGCTGGTGAAGATTCGAGACTCGGGCGTGGAGGGCGAGGAAGTCCTGAGTCCGTCGTCGTCGCCCCAAGCCCAGTTGTTGCCGTTCGTGCTGTCGGGTGGGGCGGTGCGACTGTTCGATCAGGTTGTTACACCGTAGAGCCGAGGCGACCTGGACGTGCTCCACGAGGTGGAGCACGTGAAGTTTCCAGATGGCCGCACTGTCGCTCCACAACTTGTCGGTATGAATGACCTCCGGCACGTCGTACTGGTGGAGCAGGCGCACAAAAAAGGACTTGGCTGCCTCGGTGTCGCGGTCTTCCTGAAGGAGGATATCCAGCACGTCTCCGTGTTCGTTGACCGCCCGCCACAACCCATGCCCTACCCCACCGACCTTGACGCACACCTCGTCCAGAGGCCACCGAGAACCCCGCTCGGGTTCTCGGTGGCGCAGTTCCTCGGTGAGGAGCGGCGCGAATGGGATGTTCCACTGTCGCAAGGTCTCATGGCTAATCTGAACACCGCGCTCGTGAAGCAGTTCCTGTACGTCCCGCTGGCTGAGGGGGAAGCGGTGAGAGAGCCGGAGAGCGTCGCCGATGACGCTCAGGGGAAAACGGTGGCGGTAGGGCTTCCGGTCAGTCACCGCTCAACGACCTACCGGCGTGAAGTTGCCAGAACCCGTATCCGACATGGCTCCCCCAGCAGGGGCAGCACAGCTGCCGCTGGCCTTCCCTTGACAGGATGGGCCGGGAAGCCTACAGTCATTTTAACGTTACAATCTCAACGATCCAACAAGCGTCTGGGGGTACCAGCGGGAGGGAGGAT
Organism: Deinococcus aetherius; assembly: GCF_025997855.1. Lineage (NCBI taxonomy): Bacteria > Thermotogati > Deinococcota > Deinococci > Deinococcales > Deinococcaceae > Deinococcus > Deinococcus aetherius. The sequence goes on along the minus strand of NZ_AP026562.1, from coordinate 401,492 downwards.
GATGGCGGTTACCTTGAAACAAGTTGCGGAGGGCGCGGGGGTCTCGCCGCAGACGGTCTCCAACGTCTTGAACAAAAGCCTGCTGGTCAAGCCTTCCACACGTGCCCGGGTCGAGGAGGTCATTGAGCAGCTCGGCTATGAACCGAACTTCGCGGCGCGTTCCCTGCGCAGGTCGCACACGCGCACGCTCGCGTGCATCCTGTACCAGCGCACCCCGGAGCCCGAGCCGGACCCTTACGCCGCGCTCGTCCAGGCCTCGATCAGCACAGCCGCCCGCGCCGCCAAGCATGACCTGCTGATTCACACGCTCCTGTCAGGCGAGCCCGGCGAGTTGCGCGTGCTGGAAGCGATGTTCACCCAGCGGCGCATCGACGGCGCGGTGTTGCTCGCATCCGACCTGCCGGACGACGTGCTGGGTCTCCTCGCCGCCTGGCCGCACCCGGTGGTGCTGCTCGACCGCGACGCGCCGGAGAGCGGGCTGCCCTACGTCGCGGCCACCTACGCCGAGGGTGTTCGCGCTGCCGTCCGGCATGTTCACGGCCGGGGCCGCCAGCGCATCGCGTTCGTGGGCGGGCCGCCGCAGCCCCTCAACCGTGGGGCACAGTCCCGGCTGACGGGCTATCACGCCGGGATGCGGGAATGCGGCCTGGACGTGGAGGAGGGGTACGTCGTCGCAGGCGACTGGGGGTACGCCAGCGGCGCAGCGGCGCTCCGGCAGCTTTTCGAGCTGCCCGAACCCCCGGACGCGGTGGTCGCCGCCAACGACCGCATGGCTCTGGGGGCCCTGCACGCCGCACGCGCGCTGGGACTGCGGCTGCCCCATGACCTCGCGGTGACCGGCTTCGGTGACCTCGACTTCGCCCGTTACCTGCACCCGGCCCTCACGACCGTGGACCTGCCGGTGCAGGATATGGCCCGCGCCGCGGTGCAACTGCTGCTCAATGCCGTCGCGGGTGAGGTGAAGTCGGTCACCCACCGGGTCCTCCCCACTCGGCTCGTCGTCCGTCAGTCCGCCTGATTCTCCTTCTGCTGGCCACCTCCCGCTCGTCAAAAGTTTTAACGATCCAATTCAGACTGACATCGCCGTGCCGTTCGCCCTCAACCCCTTCACCCAAGGAGTCTCGTGGTCAGGAGCCCGTTTCCCAGAGCAGGCAGAGTCGTGATCACCGGGAGTTCCAGGAGGACAGCTTCGGGTTCCCCGACTGTTCCAGCGGGCCGTCACCCGGCACGCCCGCCTTCCTGGTGGGTCCCCAACTTTCCGGCACCTGCAGATGCTCAATGGCCCGGCGTTCGGCCGCTTCCCCGACTCCATTCGCCCGGACAGATGTGGAACGCGCCGGGCGGCGCCCCCCGGAGGTTCCTATGAGACGACCCATCCTGACGCTCGCCCTCGCTGCCCTGGCGGGTTCGCCCGCCCTGGCGCAAAAGGTCACCCTAAACTTCTGGACGAACGGGACGAGCGCCGAGCAAGCCTTTTTCGAGACGCTGATGCGGGACTTCGAGAAGGCGAACCCGAACATCGACGTGAGGGTGCAGACCATCGGCACGCCCCAGTACCTCAACGCAGTGCAGCTCGCCTTCCGCAGCGGCAACCAGCCTGACGTGCTGCGCGCGCAGGGGAACTTCTTCAACCTCGCGCTCCCGCTCGCCAAGTGGGTCGATCAGGGCTGGCTGCTGCCCATCGACCGGTACGTGACCGCTGGGGTGATCACGCGCTACCCCAAGGGAGCGGTCGAGAACAGCCTCACGACGGTGAACGGCAAGCGCTACTCGCTCCCCATGCAGCGTCCCGGCACGAGCGGCCTGGCCGTCCTCGTGTACAACAAGAAGATGTTCCAGGAGGCCGGGCTCACCCGCCCGCCGCGCTCCTGGGCCGAGCTGCGCAGCTACGCGAAGAAGCTCACCGACACCGGCAAGGGGCGGTACTACGGCCTGGGCCTGGAGACGGGCGACCCCCGCGTGACCTTCCTGGCGGCCCGCGGCGGCTTCGTCGGCGACCACACGGGCGCGCTCGACTACACGGCGGGCCGCTACAACGCCGAGCACCCCGCGATGGCCGCCGCCGTCGACGTGCTGCGCCAGATGAACCTGACGGACAGGTCTATCGTGCCCGGTTGGGAGGCGAACTACGACCTGCCCGCAGGCTTTGGGCGCGGCCAGATCGCCATGATGCTCGCCAAGCCCGCCCAGGTGGCCGCCCTCGTGAACGACTTCAAGCTCGGCCTGAACGACTTCGGCCTGGCGCCGGTGCCCAGTTCGACGGCCGCCGCGACCACCAGGCTGCCGTACGAACCGGCCCTGGGCTTCCTGGGGATCACCGCCAAGACGAAATACCCTAACGAGGCTTGGAAACTCCTCGACTACCTGTACAACGCGGACGTGGCGCAGAAGGTCCTACGGGCCAACCAGGGGCAGCTTGGGGGCTTCATCCCGGCCGTGCGGCTCTCGCAGCGGCAGATCAACGCCGCCAACCCGGTCGCGGCCCCCCTCAACGCGGTGTTCGACGTTGAAGGGGTGCTGCGCCCCGACCCGCTGCTGCGGAGCCCAGACTGGTCCGCCGTGCAGGCCGCCTTCGTCGCGCCGCAGCCCAGCCTGATCGACATCCAGAAGGCCGCGATCCAGGGGCAGGGCAACTACGCGGACCTCGCGGCGCGCTACGACGCGGCGTACAACGCGGCCCTGGACAAGGCCATCGCCACCGCCCGGGCGGACGGGGCCAAGGTCTGCCGCGAGCTGCTGATCTTCCCGAACTACAACGCCCGCAAGAACTTCACCCTCGCCGACTACCGCGGCCTGCCCGCCTGCAAGTGAGGCGCGGGCCATGACGAACGCCTCCCTCGACCGCGCGGCGCGTCCTGGCCCCGCGCGCCGGAAGCGGCCCTTCCTCGACCCGCGCGGCGTGGGGTGGTGCTACCTCTTCCTGGCGCCGATGGTGCTGCTGTACCTGGGCTTCGTGCTGTGGCCCACCCTGGCGAGCCTGTACTTCTCTCTCTTCAACTGGGACGGCCTCGGCTGGCCCCAGCAGTTCGTGGGCATGGGGAACTACCGCGAGGTGACCGGGGACGGCCTCTTCTGGAAGGCCTTCGGCAACACCTGGAAGTACACCCTGGGCGTCGTGATCCTCCAGGTGCCGCTGGCCCTGCTGGTGGCCGTCGCGCTGAACGACCCCACCCTGCGCGGACGCACCGTCTACCGCACCCTCTTCTTCCTGCCCGTCGTGACGACCACCGCTGTCGTCGGGGTGGTCCTCGCGGTGATGCTCTCCCCCATCGGCGGCGCGGTGAATACCGCCCTGCTGGGGAGCGGGCTGGTGGACCGGCCGGTCAACTTCCTGGGCACGGTGTCGCTCGCGCTGCCCACCCTGATCGCCATCGGCATCTGGAAGACCTTCGGGATCAAGATGATCTACTGGCTGGCCGGGTTGCAGAGCGTCCCCGCCGAGCTGTACGAGGCCGCGCGGCTCGACGGGGCGACGGGCACGCAGATTCTGCGCTTCGTGACCCTGCCGCTGCTGCGCCCGGTCGCGCTCACGATCCTGGTGCTGGCCCTGTTGCAAAGCCTGAACGTCTTCGACCTCGTGCGGGTGATGACGGCGGGCGGGCCGCTGTACTCCACCGACGTGGTGAGTACTTACATCTACCGCCTCGCCTTCAGCGCCGAACTCGGGGTGCCGCGCTTCGGGTACGCCTCCGCCGCCGGGGTGATCTTCGGCGTGACCAACCTGGCGATCATCGCCGTGCAGGCGCTCGCCACCCGGGCCGCGCGCCGCCGGGAGAGGGTGTTATGACCACGACCGCGACCATTCCGCGCCGGGTGGGCCGTGTGCCCCGCCCCTTCAACCCCTGGCGACTCCTGCTGCACGTCTCCTTCATCGCAGTGCTGCTGCTGTGGGTCTCGCCCTTCGTGTGGATGCTGGCCTCCACCTTCCGGCCCGCCGTGGAAGCGCAGCGCGCCCCGCTCGCGCTCTTCTCGGCCACGCCCACCCTGGAGAACCTCCAGCGCGCCTGGGAACTCGGCAACTTCTCGCGCTACTTCCTGAACTCGCTGGTGGTCTCGCTGTCCACGGTCGTGATCGTCACGCTGGTGACGGCGCTGGCGGGCTTCGCGCTGGGGCGCCGCACCTTCCCCGGGCGCCTGCCGCTGCTGGCCCTGCTCGGCGCGACGCTCTTCCTGCCGCAGGGGTACACCGTCATCCCGATCTACGACCTGGTGGGCCGGCTGGGGCTGAACAACACCCTGGGCGGGGTGACGCTCGCCCTCACGGGCACCGGCTTCGTCCTGTACGTGTTCATGTTCACCGCGTACTTCGCCAGCCTGCCGCGCGAGCTGGAGGAGGCCGCACTGGTGGACGGCACCAACATCTTCCAGATGTTCCTGTACGTCATGCTGCCCCTGGCGCGGCCCATCATCGCCACCGTCGCCATCCTGGAGTTCATCTCCAGTTGGAACGCCTTCCTGCTGCCGCTCGTGCTGACCTTCACCCGGCCGGAACTGCGGACCCTGGGCGTGGGCATCTACTCGTTCTTCGGCGAGAACCCGGTGGACTGGACGGCGCTCGCGGCGGCGGCCACCCTCTGCCTGCTCCCGGTGATCCTGGTGTTCGTGCTGTTCCAGCGCGCCTTCGTCGAGGGTGTGGCGGGGGCGGTGAAGTCGTGAGCGGCGGAACTCCCCTGAAACGCCCCAACATCCTGATCCTGATGGCGGACCAGATGCGCCACGACATGATCGGGGCGCACGGCCACCCGGTCCTCCAGACGCCGCACCTCGACCGGCTGGTGCGCGAGGGCGTGTCGCTCCGCAAGGCGTACACCGAGTCGCCCGTGTGCGTGCCCGCCCGCGCGGTGTTCCTGACCGGGCAGCTCCCGCACCGCAATGGGGTCTTCGACAACTACACGCCCCTGCGCCCGGGCGTCCCGACCTTCCCGCGCCTGCTCGCGGACGCCGGGTACTTCACCCAGGCCATCGGCAAGATGCACTTCGAGCCCGTGCGCGAGGGGCACGGCTTCCGGCGCCTGTGGCTGTCGGAGGAGATTCCGGGGAGCGTCGAGGAGGACGAGTTTCTCCAGGACCTGTTCGCGGCGGGCTTCGGGCACGTGGAGGAACCCCACGGCCTGCGGCATGAGCTGTATTACGTGCCGCAGCCCTCGCAACTCCCCGAGCACCTGCACACGACCGCCTGGACGGGCCGCAAGACGGTGGAATTCCTGCGCGAGCGGGCCGGAAGCGACGAGCCGTTCGTGTGCTTCACCTCCTTCATCAAGCCGCACCCGCCCTTCGATCCGCCCGCCCCGTGGTCCCGGCTGTACTCGCCGCTCGACATGCCCGACCCCGTGCAGCATGAGCGCGAGCGCGCCTGGGACACCATCTTCATCAAACGTCAGCACCGCTTCAAGTGGACCCGGCCCGACTTCGACCTGCAACACGTACGGACCATCCGGGCGTACTACGCCGCCTGCGTCTCCTTTATCGACGCCTGGGTGGGCGAGATTCTTCGCACCCTCGACGAACTCGGCCTCGCCGAGGACACCCTGGTGGTGTTCATGGCCGACCACGGGGAATACCTCGGCGACCACGGCGCATACGGCAAGCGCGGCTTCCACGACGCAGCGGCGCGCATTCCCCTGGTCGTGCGCTGGCCCGGCCAGCTTCCGGCGGGCACCGAGACGCACGCCCTGGTGGGCCTGGCCGACCTTCCCCCCACGCTCCTGAGCGCGGCCGGAGTGGACTCCGCCCCGCTCTCGCCCGACGGCGTGAACCTGCTGCCCCTGCTGCACGGCGAGGTGGGCCGCGTGCGCGAGGTGCTGACTGGCCAGTTCCAGCACGGGCCGTTGGGCCTGTACCTGTCCATGAACGAGCGGCACAAGTACATTTACAGCGCCGCGGACGACCTCGAAATCCTGCTCAATCACAGCAGTACCCTGAGCGAAACGGAGAACCTCGCCGGAAGGCCGGAGTTCGCGCAGGTTGGGCGGGACCTGAAGGAACACGTCCTCTCACGCCTGGCCCGGGACGGTCATGAAGCCGCCGTGATGGGCGGGGACTGGAGGCGCTACCCCCGTACGCTCGCGCGGGGCAACGAGGACGACCGGGACCCAGAAGGACGCGGCTGGCAGTTCGCGTTATGGCCAGAGACCCTGCGGGAGCGGCAAAACGCCTGATCTTCGCCGCACGCGTCACCGCCTTGCGGACTCGTGGGGGAGACGACAAGATCCATCCACCTTGGTAAGGGAAAAGAGCGTCAGTAAGGGAAAAGAGCGTCCTGCACAGCGTTGAAAGCGGCAAACGACGAACTCAGCGACCTTGACGGTCAGGAGGAGGCCACCAGCATCGACGGCCGCGGGTCAAGTCCGACCAGCTCCATGCTGGTCTGCCACAGGTCGAGGGCCTTGGAAGCCTCGTACGAGGCCCTCGACGACCGGACCTGCTGTATTCCCTGGAAATACTGGCCTGAGACCCCCTCCAATTCGGGAGCGAGGATCAGGCGGGCCATGTCCGCTCCCGAGGTGACGCCGTTTTCGACGCGCACACCCAGCCGCCGGAGCAGCGGCGGCCAGGTGAGCACGAGCCTCAGCAGCGGTGGATACTCGCGCGTGAGACCGGTGCCCGGCACCGCCCCAGGATCAAAGGCGTTCACAGTGATACCCCCGCGTCCCGCTGTCCTCAGCCGTCGGTCGAGTTCGTAGGCGAACAGCAGGTTGCACAGCTTAGTTCTGGCAACTTAACCTCAGCGAAGCGGAGTAGCTCAGCAGGCGGCCTGAGAATCAAGCCGCCTGCTGAATCGCCTCGCTCCAGAGGAGCAGTGCTGCGGTCTGGTTGCTTCGTCGGAGGGCAGCAGGGACGGTCGTTCGGGTCTGGCGGTGAAGGTTCGAGACTCGGGCGTGCAGCGCGACCCGCTGAAAGGCGTCACGTGGACGGTAAACGCATCGCTCTCCCCGGCGCCGGAGGAGCGGAGGAAGGCCGCCAACGTCGTCTTGATCCGATGACCCGTGAAGGAATGGAGTGGAGGGCGCCGGATGGCGGCTTCCGCTGGCCTAGAAGGGATGCTTCCTCCCGGTCGAAACCCGGTTCCCCACGCTCGCCGGCCTTCCGCAATCCATGCCGCACTTTATGTTTTGCGAACCGCTTTCCTGTTCAGGTTCATCGACCTTCACGGCTTGGGATCGTCGAGACGTCTTCAGGTCCCGGCCCGCGGGCTCAAGTCGACCACGCTCACGCCCAGGCAGCGACCCTCGTGTTCGTTGAGGCGTCGCGGCGTTAGCACCTCGGCGCTGCGGGGTGCTTGAATCCAGAGACGCAGGTGGCCGTGAGCTGCCGCCAGGTATTCTCCACACCCGGAAGATGGGAACCGAAGAGGACTTTCCCGAGAGGGTGGACGCCCGTGAAGGCGCGTGGTGGGCGAACGTCGGCCGCCCGGTTCTCTCACGGCGCACCAGGCCCGTCCGCTGGCCACCCCATCCGCCACCGGAGTTCAGGGCCGCGGGGGAAGAACCTGGCCACCGGCCTGTTCCCCGGCCACGTCCCCCCACGCCGGGCGCCCCCCGACCGTCCAAACCGCACACCCGGCCCGGCTGGCCGGCTTCTCCCGGGACGTTGGGGTTCACCCGGCCCCCAGTAGGAGTGCTGTGAGGCGGGAGGCGTTACGCTCGCCCCAGCGCCTCAGGGCGCGCCGCCCATGAGGTCCCCGACGCCCCATCCCCCCCCCTCCTCACCCAGGTTCCTCTCCCACCTGCTCGCCGGGGTGGCTGCCCTGCTGCTGGTGTATTTCCTGCTGTGCACGGTGCTCTTCACGCTCTGGCTACCCGGCCCGGAGGCGGCGTACCGCTTCGACCAGGATTTCATGCTGCCGCTCGGCCTGCTGGGAACCCTGGCTGCCTGGATCGCCCGGCGGGGCGCCGAGGGCCGGACCCGGTGGGCCTGGACCTTTATGCTCGCGGCCCACCTCACGCTGGTGGCCGCCTTCACGGCGGAGAGCCTGCACGTGCACCTGGGTGGCCCCGTGCGGGAGGACGGCCCGGTCGCGGACCTGCTGTTCGCCCTGATTCCCCCCCCGATGCTGGTCGGGCTGCTGCTGCTGCCCAGCGCGCCCGCCCTGGCCCGCGACCGACTTAAGCTCGCCATCGACGTGCTCACCCTGGCCCTGGCGGGGGGCCTGGCCGGGTGGGTGGGGCTGGTGCGCTGGCCGCAGGAGGCTGCCGCGCACTGGGGCGTGCCTATGCTCACGCTGGACCTGGACAAGCTCATTCAGATCAGCGGCGGCCTCCTGTTCGTGCTGCTGGGCGCGCTGGTCCTGCTTGCCCCCGCCACCCCCCGCAACGTGCGTCCCGCCCGCTGGCTCCTGCTCGCCGATTTCCTGTTCGGCCTCTCGGTGCTCGTGTTCGAGACGCCGCTGGGGCAACTGCCCGCCCTCCAAACGCACAAACTGCTCTCGGTCAGCGGGTGGGTGCTCGCCGAGCTGTGCTTCGTGCTGGCCGCCCTGCGACAGCGGCAGGACGCGGCCCGGCGCACGGACCTCCTCCTCGAGAACGGGGCCCTCCTGAACTCAGTCCTGCCGTACGGCGCGCTGATCGCGCTGTACCTGCTGCTCTTCGCCTACTTTTCAGGGGACACCCGAATACGCGCCTGGATTGCGGCCGCGTGCTTTGCGGCGACCCTGCTGATGTTGGCGCGGCAGGGCCTGGTGATCCACGAGAACGTGCAGATCGGCTCGGCACTGCGGCAGCGGACCCTGGCCCTGGAGGAGGCAGACCACCGCAAGAGCGAACTCCTCACCGCACTCGCCCATCAGGCGCAGCACGACGCCCTCACCGGGCTGCCCAACCGCGCCGCCTTCACGGCCCATCTGGAGGCGGCGGTGAGCCAGGCCAGCGTGACCGGTGAGGAACTCACCGTGCTGTTCGTGGACCTCGACGGCTTCAAGGCGGTGAACGACACTCTCGGGCACGCGGCGGGCGACGCCCTGCTGCGCGAGGTGGCCGTGCGGCTGCGCGGGGCCGTCCCCCAGCCGGGCCTGGTCGCGCGGCTGAGCGGCGACGAGTTCACCACGCTGCTGCCCGGGGTGGTCGGCCGGGAGGCCGAGCGAGTAGCCCAGGCCGTCCTCGAGGAACTCGCCCGGCCCTACGCGTTGGGTGGGCGCCAGGCCAGCGTGACGGGATCGGTGGGGCTGAGCGTGTACCCGGCAGACGCCCGTGAAGCCGACGTGCTGCTGCGCCATGCCGATACCGCCATGTACCATGCCAAGGCGCACGGCAAGAACGCCTGGCGAGCCTACACGCCGGATCTGGACGCGGCGGCGGGGATCGAGACCCTGCTGCGCGGCGCGGTTGGGCGCGGCGAGTTCGAACTCCACTATCAGCCACAGTTCGACCTGCTTGGCCGCCAGGTGCTCGCGCTGGAGGCGCTGCTGCGCTGGACTCACCCCGAACTGGGCTCAGTCGCGCCCGGCCGCTTTATCCCCGTGGCCGAGGACACCGGCCTGATCGCCGAGATCGGGGCCTGGGTGCTCGACGAGGCGTGCCGCCAGAACGCGGCGTGGCAGCGCCTGGGGTTGGCCCCCGTACGCGTCGCGGTCAACGTGTCCCCCGCCCAACTCGCCCGCGAGGAGTTTGTCCCCCAGGTGGAAGCCACCCTGCGCCGCCACGGGCTGGCCGCGACCTGGCTGGAGCTGGAAGTGACCGAGCGGCTGGCGATGCGCGAGGTGGAGCGCACCGTCACGGTGCTGCGCGCGTTGCGGCGGCTGGGGGTGCGCGTGGCCCTCGACGACTTCGGCCAGGGCCACTCCTCGCTGAGCCACCTCGCGCACCTGCCCCTCGACGTGCTCAAGGTGGACCGCGCCCTGATCAGCGGGCTGGGCCGGGCCGGACAGGCAGACCGGGTGGCGCAGGCGGTGGTGGCCCTGGGACGGGGGCTGGGATTGGAGGTGGTGGCCGAGGGGGTGGAGACTCCGGCGCAACTCGAGGCAGCGGCGGCGCTGGGGTGTGGGCGCGCCCAGGGCTTTTTGCTCGGCCGCCCGCTGCCGGCGGCCGAGGTCGAACCGCACCTGACGTCGGTTCCGGAACTCACCTGAGCGCCGGGTCGCGGCGCATCGTCCACACCCGCAGCGCCGTGCCGGGGACCTGCCCGTCGCTCGTCACCCGAAAGCCCTGCCGCTCGTAGAAGCCGACGTTGCGGGGGTTCTGGGTCTCCAGGTAGCACGCCACCCCCTGGGCGTCCGCGCGTGCCAGGGAGGGTGAGAGCAGGGCGCGGCCCACCCCACGCCCCTGACAGGCCGGCTCGACGCCCAGGAGGTACAGGTACCAGTGCGGCCCCGGAGCGTGCCTGGCGTGCTCGCGGCCCAGGTACGCCTGGACGGCCAGCACCCGCCGCAGGCCCGCCCCGCCGAGTTGCCGGGGTACGGCGAGACCGCCGGTGCGCAGGTGGCGCCAGGTGGTCGCGTGCTCGCCCGGGGGCAGCCAGCACGCGACGCCCGCGAGCCCAGGGGCGGCGTGGACCTCGCCATAGGCCAGGCAGCAGCGCGCCAAGCCGCCCAGGAAACCGGGGGCCTCGCGCCCACGCCGCGCCGGGTCGGGCAACAGGTGCGTGATCAGCGGGTCGTCGTGGAAGGCGCGCCCCAGCATCAGCGCGGCCTCACGCAGGTGCCGCGCCTGAAGCGCGGCGGGCAGGGGGAGCGAGGAGGCAGTCATCGGGATAGCTTGACCCAGAAGGGGCAGGGCGGGCGATGGAAAAGCAGACGCTGCACCCACACGCGGACCGAACCCCTTTGCCGCAGCTGCCGGGGGTTACCTTCTGAGCCACACTGGGCCGGAAAGCGTCGCGCCAGAGAGTCGGGGTGTCTGCGGTCGCACCTGACCCGGGACGCTTCCACAGGCGGGCCCAGAGCCCGCAACGGCACGGTCTTGGTGTCTGCGCCCAGCTTCAGGAGAAGCGTATGGCCGGGGCGTCGTTCTCACCGCTGAGCTCAGCCTGACCCCCAGCGCGCCAGGCCCTGGAAGAAGGTCATTGGTACGGACCGCTTGCCTGTTCCGGTGTGGCTGCCCCGACCTCGGAGCCTGGGACCGTCCAACCCGCCTTCACGCCCCTTGCCGGGGGCTGAGGTTGACGACGCTCACGCCCAGGAGGCGCACGCGGTGCCCGGCGAGCAGTTCCGGAGTCAACACCTCGGCGGCAGCCTGGGCCAGTTCGTCCGCCGTCGCCAGCGGCTCCTCCCGGGTCCGGTGACGGGTGACCCGCGTCCCGTCCTCGTACCGCAGCTTCAACACCACCGTCCGCCCCACGTACCCCCGCTTCGCCAGCCGCGCCTCCACCTCCGCCGTGATCCCCGGCAGTTCTGCCAGCAACGCCTCGCGGCTCGTCAGGTCCCGCTCGAAGGTCTGCTCGACCCCAATGGACTTCGCCTCCCGGTGCGCCTCGACGGGGCGCTCGTCCACCCCCCGTGCCAGGTCGTAGAGCCGTGGGGCCAGCTTGCCGGAGCCCAGGATGGCTTGCAGTTCCGCCAGGGACCGCGCACGCAGGTCCGCTCCGGTGTGGGTGCCCTGGGCCTGGAGCTTCCCCGCGATCACGGGGCCCACCCCAAAAAACTCCTCCACCGGCAGGGCGGCGAGCAGGGCGTCCACCTCCTCGGGAGAGATGACGGTCAGGCCAGCGGGCTTTTTCATCCCGCTCGCCAGCTTGGCGAGGAACTTGTTCACCGACACCCCGGCGGAGCAGGTGAGCTGGGTTTCGGCCAGGATGTCGGCCTGGATGCTCCGGGCCATCTCTTCAGCCTGATCGAGCGTCCGTTGCTCCTGGGTCACGTCGAGGTACGCCTCGTCGAGGGCGAGGGGTTCGATCACGTCGGTGTACTGGGCGAAGATGCCGTGAATCTGGGCGGAGACGGCGCGGTACACCTCCATGCGCTGCGGAATCAGGATGATGCCGGGGCAGCGACGCCGGGCGAGGTGGGCGGGTAAAGCGCTATGGACGCCGAAGCCCCGGGCCACGTAGTTGGCGGTCATCACCACGCCCCTGCGGCCCGGCACGATGACGGCGACGGGCTTGTCGGCGAGTTCCGGTTGGTCGCGCACCTCGATGGAGGCGTAGAAGGCGTCCATGTCCACATGCACCACGAGGCGGCTCATGAGGGCAGTGTCGACCATCAGAGGCACGCGTTCCGTCAGCCCACCTTCCCAAAAGACAGAGGCGTGATCTCCTGCTTGATCACGCCTTGAAGATTGGAAGTGTCATAGCGATGTGGGAGGGCGGTCATTGCCCTGGGGGGCAATGACGTCAGCGGTCACCGAAGTCCAGCGAGGGCCGGCCGATCACGGGCAGGGCCTGGCGTTCGGCTGCCAACTCCAGCCGCACCTCCTCGACGCGGGGCGGCGGCACCTTCAGGGGCTTGGGCTGCGCCGGGCGGGTCATCGGTCCCCGAAGTCCTTGCTGCCGTCCGCGCTGATCGGTGCCTTCTGCCCGAAGTCCTTGGACCCCGCCGAGGCGAAGGAGCACAGGGGGATCAGGAGCGCGCCGCACATGAGCACAACTTTCTTCAGCATGGGTTAAGGTAGAGCGAGACCTGTTTAGAAACGGAAACCCTCTCCATGACGCATTCCCCAGCCCAAGACGCTTTTGCCGCCGGTTCGTACGCCGCCGTCGTCACCCTCCTCCAGGGGCAGGCCAGGAGTGCCCGTGAGTACGCCCTCCTCGGGATCGCCCTACTGCGCACCGGCCAGCTCGCGCAGGCCGAGAGTTCCCTGCACCGTGCGACCATCCTGGGGGACCCGGAGGGCACCGTCGAGCATGGCAACCTGCTGCGGTTGCTCGGGCGCTACGACGAGGCCCGCGCCCACCTCGAGGAGGTCTTGTCCGGGCTCCCGGAGGGCGAACTCAAGCTGCGCGCCCTGCGCTGGTGGGGGGTCGCCGCCTTCGAGGCCGGGGACACCCAGGAAGGGTTGAGAAAGGTCGAGCGCGCCTGGCACGGGTACGTCGCCCTGGGCGACGACGCCCTGACGGCGAGCGTCACCCAGTCCCTCGCGCAGATGCACGCGATCCTCGGGCACGTCGCGCGGGCCAAGCTGCTGTTGCAGGAAGCCATCCACGCCCTGCCCATTGAGCCCGACCCCGCGCCGCGACTGAGTGCCCTCAAGAACCTGCTCGACCTCCAGATCCGGGGGGGCGAGTTCGCCGACGCCCACACGACGCTGGTGGCCGCCAAGCAGGCCCTCTCCAAGGCGCCCGCCCCCCGCGTCGCCGCGCACCTGCTGTGCAGTGAGGCGGAGTTGTACCGCTTAAGCGGCGGGTACAAGAGCTACGCCCGAACGCTGGAGGCGCTGCATCCCCTCGCCGAGGAGCTGGGCGACCACCACCTGCGGGTGTGGGCCATCTCGCGGCTGGCTGAGCACCAGAGCCTGATGAACCTGCACGGGCAGGCCCTGGGGACCTTGCACGGCTTCGGGCTGCCGGAGGAGCAGTGGCCCGCCGAGTTGTGGGCGACAGACGGCGTGTTGCGGCGGCGCCGGGGGGATTACGAGACGGCGTATGACCGGCTGGCGACGGCAGCGAGTGCGTTCCGGCAAGCGGACGCCACGCCGGAGCTGATCCGTGTGCTGCTGCACCTCGCGGCGTGCGAGCTGCGCCTGCGGCGGGAAGTGGAGGCGGCCAGGTCGCTCTCCGAGGCGTTGACGGCCATGCTGCGTCTCAAGCAGCTCCACGAGTTCAAACCCGACGTGGAAGAACTCTCGGAACTGATGCACTACGCCCTGCTGGAACCCGACCTGGCGCCGTACCTCGAACCGTTGCTCGACCGCCTGGCCCACCTCGCTGGAACACCCCGGTTGGCGGAGGACGGGGCGATGCGCCTGCACGTCACGACGCTGGGGCGGGTGGCCGTGACCCGGGACGGCGAGGAGGTGCGCTTCGCGTACCCCAATAGCCCCCTGCTGCTGACCTACCTGACCCTGCACCCCGGGCGGACGCGGGCCCAGATGCAACTGGAGTTGTTTCCCGATAAGGATGACCAGACGGGCAGCAGCTACCTCCGGCAGTGCATCTGGGACCTGCGCGACAAGCTCGGGCCCGAGGTGGTGGGGTGCAGCGGGCCGCACCGGGCGCCGGTGTACCGGCTGGGGCCAGGCGTACAGGTGGAGTTGGACTTCTCGCACCTCCTGGTAGCCGTCAAAGACGGGGAGGCCGCTCGGGCGCTGGCCTTATACCGGGGAGAGTTCCTGCCCGGGGTCGAGGAGAGCGACTGGGTGCGCCAGCGCCGTGAAGAAACGCTCCTTGCCCTGACCATCGAGCTGCGCAAACAGATGACGCAGGCGCGCGAACGGGGGGACTGGCGGCGGGTGGTGTTGTTCGCCAACCAGGTCCTTAAGGTGGACCCCCTGGATGTGGAAGTCTTGCAGGAGCGCGTCCGGGCCGCGCAGAGGGTGGACGCCCCGGCGCACGAGTTGGCGCGGTACGTCTCCGAACTGCACCGCGTCTACCACTGAGGGGCAGCAGGGAGGCGGCAGGGCGAGCAGACCGGTGTCCTCCGGGCAATTTCGCTTGCATTCCGAGGGTGGAGCCGTCACGATGCGGGCCATGACCAAAAAAACGGCGAAGGCTCCAGCGAAGAAGACTTCAGCCAAGCAGCAAGCACCGGAAGCTGAACCCGCTCCGCAGGCTCCCTCCGAGAGCGGCCCGGGCGGCAAGATCGGCAAGACGCAGCTTGTGGAACAGGTGGCTCAGCAGAGTGGCCTGCCCAAGAAACAGGCCGGTCAGGTCGTAGATGCCGCGATGGAAGTGATCATTGACGCAATCAAGAGCGGGAAGAGTGTGGGGTTGCCGGGCTTGGGGACGTTGAGCGTGAAGGCCACCGCCGCCCGCACCGGCGTGCGCCCCGGCACCAGCGAGCGCATCCAGATTCCCGCGGGCAAGAAGGTCGCCTTCAAAGTAGCCAACACCCTGAAGGGTACGCTGGGCGGCACGGGCGACGCTGCCGAGTAAGGACACGTCCACCGGAGCGCCCCACGAGGGGCGCTTTTCTTTTGAGGCAACCGGGGAAGTCAAGCTTCGAACAGCCCCGGTTGCGTCGAGGCCGACACCACGGCGGGCAGGGCTTGCACTTCCCGGAACTCGAACCCTCGCCCTTCCAGTTGCGCTCGCGCCGGCGTCGTGATCGAGGGGGCGGCCAGAATCCCGCGCACGACCACTGAGCCCACCATCCGCTGTACCGACGCCACGTATCGGGCGAGCTGGGACACAGCATCCTGCGCGTACAGGTCGATACCGCCCGATTCCACCAGCAATTCCCGGTTCAACACCCGCAGGCCCGGCTCAATAAGGTCCGGGTGGCGTGCGAGCGCGTCCTGCATCTGCGCTTCCGATCCGGAGAGGACAAAGCCCGCCTCCTCCGAAAGCTCCAACGCCTGAGCCAGTTGAGCCTCCAGGAAGACGACGCGCACCTGCTCCACCCGACTGCGCCTAGACGCCAGCAGGACGCACTGCCCGTCCTCGACCCGGGCGGTGATCTCATCCGTGCGCGGCTGCCAGTTCATCGGCTTCACGCCCTTCGGCGCGTGAATCTGCAAGCTCCCGTCCCGCTTCAGGAGGACGAGGTACGAGCCGACGTCAGCTGTGCTCGCAGCCCGGCCCTGGTAGGTGACCTCCGCCAGGCCCGCCACCTGCACCAGACAGTCCCGTGTCCGCGTATGCCGCAGCAAGAACGCGGTGAGGTCCGTGGGGGACGGGGCAACGAGTTGCTCCCGAATCACGAACCCCACCCCCAAGTTTCGAAGACGGCCGACACAAGCACCTTTCTATCCTGAAGGACAAAGCGGGAGAAAGGAATATGCTCAGACCGTACTCCTGAAGCGGCGCACCCTCCCGATCAGCACCCTCAACCCTGAACACGGTCCCGAACGTTGCAGACCCCCTCGCACAACCCTACGGCCGCCCAAGGGCTGGACCCCCTCCTGTTCGGACAGGATCCCACCCCCGGCATCGTCTCCGTCCACGCCACCCTCAACGGCCACGCCCTCATCTGGCGCCGTGTCCAGGAGCAGGTCGTGCTGGAACGTGCTCGTTTCCGCCCCTGGTTGTACGCCCGCGATCTTGCGGACCTCCAGCGCCTCGGCACGAGGCGCTCCTGGAACGATGATCAAGCCCCCTTCCACGTGCGGGAACTCCCCGGCCCACCCGGCAGCCTCAAGTACCTCCTCACCGCCCAGGATGGCCGCGCCTTACGGCAAGCTGTCCTCAATGGTGCGTCCCAACGCCTCGGGCACCCCATCACTAGCCTGCACGACCTCCCCGGCTACTACACGGTCGGCCCCACCGAGCAATACCTGATGGCTTCCGGCCGCACCTACTTCAAGGGCCTGGCCTTCGACGATCTGCACCGCCTCCAGTTCGACCTGGAGACCACCAGCCTCTTTCCCCAAGACGGCCGCATCTTCATGATCGCCGTCCGCGACAACCGGGGATTTGAAGTGGTGCTCGAAGCCCGCCGGGCCGCCGAGGAACCGCAGTTGATCCTCGACTTGCTGCACGTCATCCGCGAACGTGACCCGGACGTGCTGGAGAACCACAACCTCAGCGCCTTCGACCTCCCCTTCCTCCTCGGCCGGGCCGAGGGGCATGGGCTGGCTCTCGACCTGGGCCGTCCCGGCGGACCGCCCGGCATGTGGCGGGTGTCGGATGGCCGCTCGACTCCGCACTGGGCCTGTTCAGGCCGAGAGATCGTGGACACCATCGACGCGGTTCGCCGCCTCGACCTCCCCAGCGCCAGCCTCAAAGTCGTCTCCAAACTCTTCGGCATCGCACCCAAAGGCCGGGTGTACCTGGAAGGCGACCAGATCGCCCAGACGTACCGGACCGACCCGGCCACCGTGCGGCGGTACGCCTTGCAAGACGTGCAGGAAGTCGACGCCCTCGCCCGCCGCGTCCTGGCCCCCTCCTTCGCCCTGGCGAAGATGGCGCCCCGGCCCTACCACCGCCTCCCGTACGCCGGACCAGCGACCGGTCTGCTCGAACCGATGCTGGTGCGCGCCTACCTGAACGCCGGACATGCTCTTCCCAGCAACCAACACCAGGCGGGCGAGCCTCACCAGGGCGGTGCCGTCCAGCTCTACGCCGAGGGCGTCCTGTCCCAAGTCGTGAAAGCCGATGTCGCCAGTATGTACCCCAGCCTGATCCGCGCCGAGCGCATCGGCCCGGCCTGTGACCCCCTGGGCGTGTTCCTGCACCTGATGGACCACCTCACCACCCTGCGGCTGCACCATAAAGCCGCCGCCAAGCGGGGCGACCCTGGAGAGCACGACGCCATGCAGAGCGCCATGAAGCTCGTCGTGAATGCCGGGTACGGCTACCTCGGGGCTGGACGACTGGCCCTCTTCGCGGACCGCGAGGCGGCCGACCACATCACCCGGCGCGGACGGGAAGTGCTGTCCCAGGTGGTGATGGCCCTACGCGAACGTGAGGTAACCCTGATTGAGGCCGACACCGACGGCGTGTTCTTCGCCTGCCCAGAAGGCTGGACGGAAGGGGACGAAGTGCACCTGATCGCGGAGGTGGACGCGTTGCTGCCCACCGGCGTCTCGCTGGAGTTCGATGGGCGAGCGCGAGCGATGCTGAGCCATGAGATCAAGAACTACGCCTTACTACGGTACGACGGGCGCCTCGAACTCCGGGGCGCCGCCTTCGAGTCCAGCCGGACGGAGGCCTACGGCCGAGTGTTCCTCCAGCGTGCCTTACGGTGCTTGCTCAGCGGTGACGTGGTGGGCGTGCGTGAGGTGTACCTGGAGACGCTACGCGTCTTAGGAGCCCGTGAGTTCACCAACACAGAAGTGGCGAGTCGAGTGCGGCTGACGAAAACGCCGGAAGTGTATGCCGCCACTCGACCGGCCCGCAAGGAGGCCGCGTACGAGGCGCTGCACGGGTTAGGGCGCGCGTGGCGGGCGGGAGAACGGGTGATGCTGTACCACCGGGCTGGGCTGGGCTTGATGCCGCTGGACACGAACCCGGACGGGCGGGATTACGACGTGAAGCACTACGCGGCCCACCTGCATAAGGCGTACGCGACGCGCTTGCGCAAGGCGTTGCGGCCCGAAGATTTCCAGCAAGTGTTCGAGCAGGGCGGGCAGCCCGGCCTGTTCGATCCGCCAGTCGAGACCCTCACGCCGATCTGGACTCGAGTTGAGTCGGCCTGACCCAACGCGGGACGATCAGGACCCGCACGTCTCCTTCCGTTGCAGGTGCGGGGCGAGCGGCGTGAAAGGCTCCCCCAGGACCTCCCCCGTGCGTGGATCGAATCGCAACGCCTGCCCGTCCACCGTCACGCTCCACACCCGCTCGCCCTGTCGTGTGACTTGCCCCGCCCGCACCCGCGCGAAGTGCGTCTCAAACATGACGACCGGCACCTGCTTGGCAGTCAACGCCTGCATCAAGGGCACCGCCAGACGAGCCTGACTGGCCGCCCGCTCCACTTGTCTCAAGGTCGCCGCGTTCACCCGCACCTGACGACTCCCCATCGTCCGCAGCAGGGTCAGCGACCCCTCCGCCCACTCCCGCAGGGCCGGGCGTGGTTCCCCCAACAGGGCTTCCAAGCGCTCGCGCAACGCGAGGACGAGCAGGTTGTCCAACCCGCCGTACAAGGGCAGGGTTCGGGGATCCTCGACGTCTTGGGGCACCTGCACTACCCGCAAGCGCTGGGCGTGTTGAACGCGCTCACTGACGGGCGGTGGCGGTACCGGACGCGACGGTGGCCGCAGGGGAGGCGGCACGTCCTCCACCTGGAATTGCTGCCCCAGCTCTTTCTCCAGCACTACGCTGTCCGTCTCTTGGAGCGGTGTGGTCTCGTTCTCCGACAGCGGAGCGGGGTGCAACCTCCAGCCGTTGGTCCAACTCTCCTTCCCGTACGCCAAGCGCAGCGTGTCCTTGGCCCGGGTCAGGCCCACGAACAACACGCAACGTTCCTCTTCCGGGTCCCCGTGCGGGGAGGGCATCAGTTCCGGGTACAGCAACGTCACCCGCTCCCACTCCAACCCCTTCGCGCGGTGGACGGTGCTGAGGAGAACGTCGGCGTCCTCGTGGTACAACCCGCGCAGCACGCCCATCACGTCCATGATGCTCGCGGTTCCACCTGCCACGTTCGCGGCCCTCAGCGCGAGGAGGCGCAGGCAGGCGCACAGGTCCTTGAGTTCCCCCAACGCCTTCTTCGCCGCCAGGTCCCCCTCCCGAGCCTTCTTAACCAAGGGTGCCGCCCGCTTCTCGTACAGCACGTCCACGAGGTCCTTGATCCCATCTTTCGTGAAGGGTCGTGGAAAAGCGTCTTGCGCGGCGGCCTCCAGACGAGCGGCAAGGTCACGGCCTCGGATGTTCACGCTGACGTCCTGCGTCATCAGCAGCAGGGCGGCGCGGACGAGTGGTGCGTTCAGGCGGGAGAGGATTACGTCTCCGCGCGCGTACGTGGCCGTCTCCGCTGCCAAGTGCTCGACCGTGCCTGTTCGTGCTTGAGGAGCCGCTTGGATGAAGGTGCTGGCATTCCGGGCAAGCTGCACGTGGCTGGTCGGGCAACGGAAGGAGACACTCAAGGGCAGCTCCTGAGCCCCCAAACGTTCCGCAAGTCGCCACAGGCCTTGCGGGTCCGCCCCGGCGTAGGTATAGATCGCTTGTTCGGGGTCTCCCACAGCGATCAGACGACCGGCACGGCTGTCGTTGCCGTTCAGGCCCAGGAGGTGCGTCACGAAGCGCTGCCGGAGGGGGGTGAGGTCTTGGGCCTCGTCCACCAGCGCCACGCCCAGCGTCCCATCGGCGTACCCGAGTTCGAGCGGGAGCCACAGGAAATCTGTGAAATCCGGCAGGCCGCCCGTCTGCCAGTCATGCAGGCTGAGCCGCTTCATCCCGTGCAGGACTCGGCGCAGAGCACCTACGCCTTGTTCCTGGGGCCACTCGGCGACGAGATCGTCCTCGTGCGCGTCCCCGTCCAGCGCTTGCTCCCGAGCCGCATCCCACGCGCGAGCCGCCGCACGCAACACGCGGCGTTCCACCCGCTCTTCCGCGTACACCACCCCAGCGAGGCGCAGGCTCTTGTCCTCATCCACGTCCAACGAGGCGCTCCGCTCGCGGCACAACACCCGCAACCCGTAGGCGTGCAGCGTGCTCGCGGACACCCGGGGCGGCAGGCGAGGCCCGACATCCGTCACCGCGTGCTTGTTGTACGCGAAGTACATCACCGGGCGTGCTGTATCGAGGTGCCAGGCCGCCTCCGCGAGCGTCGTTGTCTTCCCACTTCCAGCCGTCGCGCGCAAGACCAGATGCCGCTCCGTGTCCCGGACCGCCCCGACAAAGGCCCGTTGTTGCGGGGTGAAATGCCTGGGGATGGCACGTGGTGTGGAGGCCCCGGTGCGCAGCCGCCCACCCTGCCAGGACACGTAACTCACAGCGGTGTCTTTCGGGGAGGGGCTGAGAGCATCGCACGTCCTTTCACGTTCAGGCGCCAATCCAACACGTCAGGGATGCAGTATCCGGCGGAGTGAGCGAGGGCAATGTGAAACAGCGTAGCTGGGAAGGTCAACCGCGACCTCAGCCCAAACCTCATGGATGGTCGAGGGCCCCCATGTTCTGCCTCCCCCTTCACGGCGCCGGACCAGAACGGACGCCTGCCCCCTTCGGCGGACGTTCCCCATCTGCACAATGCACCACCCGCCCCAAGTGGTGGCACGTAGAGTTGAACTGTTCTGGGCAATTTGCCTGCCACCTGAGGTCGTGTTTTTGACCCTTCGAATGCTTTGAGGAGGCCCGGTGACGACCGCTGATTTCTCTCTCTCCCCGGACCTCGAGCGCCGCATCATCGCGTGGCGGCGTCACCTACACCAACACCCCGAGTTGTCCTTTCAGGAACACCAGACGAGTGCCTACGTCGACGCGCAACTGCGCGCGTACCCCGATCTAGAAATCACCCGCCCGACGCCGACCAGCGTCCTGGCCGTCCTGAGGACGCCCCGTCCCGGCCAGACGGCGCTCCTCAGAGCAGATCTGGACGCCCTCCCCATCCAGGAGGAGAACGACGTCGAATACGCCTCGGCAGTGCCGGGAGTCATGCACGCCTGCGGTCACGACGGGCACACCGCCATGCTGCTGGGGGCCATTGAGGCCCTCTGCGCCCGACGCGATGACCTGGCGGGCGAGGTCCGGTTCATCTTCCAGCACGCCGAGGAGGCCCCACCCGGCGGGGCGGTCGAGCTGGTCAGAGGAGGTCTCCTCGACGGCGTGGATTACGCCCTGGGCGCACACCTCTGGGCCGCCGGCACGAGCGGGCACATCGGCCTGAGCGCAGGTGCCCAGACCGCCGCGCCCGACCGCTTCGACATTCACATTCGTGGGCGGGGCGGGCACGGCGCGATGCCCCACCAGGCCGTGGACCCCGTCGTCATTGCCGCACAGGTGATCACGGCGTTCCAGACTATCGTGAGCCGCAACGTGGACCCCCTCGACAGCGCGGTGCTCTCCGTCACCCAGCTCGACGCAGGTCACGCCTACAACGTCATTCCGGAGACGGTTCGACTCCAGGGCACAGTCCGGACCTTCAAACCGGGGGTCCGACAGGAGGTGCCGCGCCGCATGAGGCGGCTCCTGGAGGGCATCGTGAGCGGCTTCGAGGCGGAGGCCACCTTCGAGGAGTTCCCTGGATACCCGAGCGTAGTGAACGACCCCCACCTCACTGAGGCAGTGCGCGCTGTGGCCGTCCGGCTCGGGGGCGAGGACCGGGTCGAGGCCATCCCCCCCAGCATGGCCGGAGAGGACTTCGCCTACTTCTCCGAACGGGTGCCTGCATGTTTCTTCAGCCTCGGCAGCGGCAATCCCGAGCGAGGCATCACCTACCCCCACCATCACCCCCGCTTTGACATCTACGAGCCCGCCCTGAAAACGGGAACGGCCCTGTTCGTGAACACCGTGCTGGCCCTGAACGGCCGGGAAAAGGAGAACGTGTGAAGATCAAGCTCCTGTTGTCCACCCTCCTGCTGGCCGCGGGCCATGCGGGGGCGGCCTCCATCGTGTACGGCATGGGCAGCGAGCCCACCAGCCTCGAGTCCGGGAACATCAACGACACCGGCTCGGCGCTCGCGCAGGCCCAGATCTACGACACCCTGGTCAGCTTCAAGCCCGGCACGACCACCCCTCAGCCAGGCCTGGCCCTGCGCTGGCAGGCGAACGCGACCTCGACCGAGTGGACTTTCTTCCTGCGGCCCGGCGTGAAGTTCACCGACGGCACGCCCTTCAACGCGGACGCCGCGCTCTTCAACCTGAACCGCTGGTGGGACCCGAAAGACCCCAACGGTTACCGCGACGCCAACAAGGACTGGCAGAGCTGGGGGCGGGCCTTCAACGGCTTCAAGGGTGATCCCAAGGGCACGGTGAAGGACATCCTCAAGGAGGGACCTTACCGGATTCGCTTCGTGCTGTCCAAACCCTACGCCGATTTCCCGCTCGTCATCGGCTCCACGTTCTTCGGCATGGCGAGCCCGGCGGCGGTGAGGAAAGCGGGGGCCGACTACGGTACGCCGAGGGCGGGGGCCGTCGGAACAGGGCCATTTATCTACCAGAGTTGGACGACGGGGGACCGGATGGTCCTGCGAGCCAACCCTGGGTACTGGGGCGGTGCGCCGAAGTCCGACGGGCTCGTGTTGCGCTTCATCAAGGACCCGAGTGCCCGCCTGAACGAACTCAAGAGCGGCACCATTGACTTCACCTCCGACCTCAACCCTGACGCGCTGGCGAATGTCCGGGCGGACCGGCGCATCGAGCCTGTCCTGAAGCCGTCGTTCAACGTTGGGTTTCTAAGCTTAAACAGCAGCAACCCTTACCTGAAGGATGTCCGCGTTCGCCGGGCCATTAGCATGGCGATCAACAAGAAAGCCATCGTGGAGAGCTTCTGGGGCGACTTGGGCGTCAGCGACAACAGTTTCCTGCCGCCGGCGCTCGCGTGGGCGAACTCTAAACAGGTGCCCGCGAACGTCATGTACGATCCCAAGGCCGCCAAGGCTCTCCTCGCGGCGGCCGGGTACCCGAACGGGTTCTCCCTCGACTTGTGGTACATGCCCGTCTCGCGCCCGTACTTCCCCACGCCCAAACCCATCGCGGAGGCGATGGCAGCCGATCTGAGCGACATCGGGATCAAGGTCAACCTGAAAACCGAGGATTGGGCCGCCTACTTGCAGCACCGCTTCCAGCCCGGCTTCGACATGTACATGATCGGCTGGACGCCGGGGAACGGCAGCCCCCTGGACTTTTACGGTGCCTACTACGGGGCGGACGTGAGTAGTGATAGCAAGTACGCGCCCCCGGAACTGGACGCGCTCCTCTTACAGGCGCAGGCCGCCATTGGCAGGACGCAGCAGGCCCGGGTGTACGGCCAGATTCACAAGCTCACGCACGACGCAGCGGTGCGCATTCCTATTGTCCACAGTCGTCCCCTGGCTGCGAAAGTGCCGAATCTGCAGGGCTGGACGCCCAGTCCCCTGGGGACCGAGGCGTTCACCACCGTCTTCAAGAACTGACGACCTCTGGCGTGGTTAGGAGGGGAGTGTGGTGGCCGCCCAGTTCCCTTAGGGGTGGGTGATTGTTTTGCCCGGATGACAGTCCAGACGTCTCAACAGCCGTTTTCAACGTCGCGGTCCGAGGCAGAGAAGGCGTCCATGTCCACATGCACGATCACCCGAGCGGCGCGTCCTCCCCACGGCCTGCCCCGCCTCAGGGCCGCTCCGGCAAACACCACGCCACCTCCCCGCGCCCGGCCTCCCGCAGCGCTGCGTTGGCCTGGCTGAAAGGCCGACTCCCCAGGAAGCGCGCCGCACTCAAAGGGCTGGGGTGTCCCGCCTCCAGCACAACATGGTGGGGCGCGGTAATCAACCGAGCCTTGCGCCGCGCCTGAGCGCCCCACAGCAGGAAGACCACCCGCTCAGGCCGCGCGTTTACTGCCCTGATCACCGCGTCCGTGAACGTCTCCCACCCTCGGTTCGCGTGACTGCCCGGCTCTCCGCGCCGCACCGTCAGCACTGTGTTCAGCAGCAACACCCCCTGCCTCGCCCACGCCCGCAAGTCGCCGTGCCGGGGAGGAGGGCACCCCAGGTCAGCGGCGAGTTCGCGGTGGATGTTCGCCAGGCTAGGCGGCACGCGCATCCCGGGCCGCACGCTGAAGGCCAGGCCCTGCGCCTGCCCGGGACCGTGGTACGGGTCCTGTCCTAGGATCACCACCCGCACGGCCTTGAGCGGGGTCAGGTGCAGCGCCACGAAGACCTCCGGCTCGGGCGGGTACACCGGGCCCTGTTCGCGTTCCAAGGCGACAAAGGCCAGCAACTCACGGAAGGCGGAACGTTGCATCACCGGACTCAGGACCGCCTGCCAATCCGCTGGGAGACGCGGCAACGTCACTGGTGGCAACTCGGGGACCAGGGTGTCGAAGAGCAGGGGTTGCCCGTGGGACAGGACTGGACGCGGCGGTGGGGAAGGTGCCGAGCTTGCCAGCACCGTCGCCCGCTGCTCCCTCCGACTCGGGGACATGCGCCCCTCCGCCCGGAGCTGGGCCTTCTTGCGACTCCCGTGCCGCTCGTAGACCTGCCGCGCCACCTCCCGCTCGGGGTCTCGTGCCTGGGCCTGCTGGTGGCGCTGCTTGGCCGCCCGCACCGTCTTGCGGTCGTCCACAATCGGCAGCGGGTAGCTTTCTCCTACCCGGAAGCCTGTCTCGGCCTGCACGAGCGGCGGAGTTAGGTGCGGCTCGTGCACGTACACCGAGGGCAGGACTCGCAACTCCGGGAGCCACCTTCGCAGGAAGACTCCGTCCGGATCCTGGTCGCGCGCCTGCTTGGTCGGGTTGTAGATGCGCAGGGTGTTGATGCCCACCATCCCCGCCTGCATCTGCACTTGCGACCAGTGAATGCCCGGCTCGTTGTCCAGCCAGTGCCGCGCGAGGTGGAGGCCCACCGCCCGCCAGGGCAGCCAGAGCTGCTCGGTGGCGAAGCTGACCAGCAGGGCACGCATCCGGAAGGGCAGCCACCCGGTGGCGAGCAGCATCCGCATGCAGGCGTCCACCATTGGATACCCGGTGCGCCCACTCGCCCACGCAACGAACCGTGCCTGGGCCACCTCATCCAACTCCTCCGGGCGCAGGTCGGCGAGGGTCGGGTTCAGGCCCCGGAACTCCATCTCGGGCTCGCTCTCCAGGCGCTGCATGAAGTGGCAATGCCAGTGCAGGCGGCTCTCGAAGGAGCGCAGCGAGCGCACCCAGCGTGGATCGGCCTCCGGGTCGCCCGTCACGGCGGCGAGGCGCTGCCGGGTGGCGTGCACCACGGTCCGCAGGCTGAGGGTGCCGAAGGCGAGGTGGACGCTCAACCGCGAGCAGGCGTGCTCGGCCGTGAGGGGACTGGACATCTCGCGGGTGTAATTCACCCCGCGCTCGTTGAGGAAGCTGTGCAGGGTGGCGTGTGCGAGGTGTTCGCCGAAGGCCCCCGGCAGCCAGGGCAGCACTTTGTCGTTCTCGGGGAGTCCCAGGTCCCGGTGGGTGAGGAGATCACCTGGAGGAAGGTGCTGAGGACCACGCAGCCGTTCGGGGGCCGGCCTGGGTGCACTGCCCATGCGGGCCTCCCACTCCTCAGCCCAGGTGTCACGGGAGCGGAGCCTTCGAACGACGCCGTTCTGAGGCGGCTCGTAGAAGGGGAGGCCTCGCCCTTTCGCCCAGGTGTGGACCCGCCGGTCGCGCTGGTAGCTCACCCAGTTCCCGGTCTCCTGATGCGCCCAGAGCGAAGAAAAGGGCACGTCCCGCCACAGGGCCTCCAGCACGGCGACGGCCTCCCCGTGACGCAGGAGGAGCGCGACGCCCAACTCGTCCAGCTGCTCCCGCAACTCGGCGAGAGCGTCGTTGAGGACGCTGAGGTGGGCGGGATGGAACTCGGGGTGCCGGTACTGCTCGGGCTCGTACACGTACAGGGCCAGGACCTCGCCGCACTCGGCGGCCCCGAGCAACGCGGCGTGATCCTGAATTCGCAGGTCGCGCTTGAACCAGACGAGGTGAGGCACTGGCCGAGTATGTCGGGCCTCCACGAGATACACCGTAGGACGTAGGAAACCTAACTGACATCTTGCAGTTGAGGGAAAGGACGTCTGGAACGCCCTTTTGGCCCCATTGTGGGGTGTGAACCCAAAAGAACAGCGTTCCAGACGGTTGTATTCTGACATCCTGCCCTGCTTTTCCCGCAAGCAGCATCGGGAGTCGTTCGAGGTCTTCCTCGACCTGCTGTTGGATGGTTCTGGTAGACCGCTACCCCAACGGGCCACCGTCAAATCTCCCTCAGCTCTCAGCCGCTTCCTCAATCACGCGGTCTGGGACACCCGGCACCTGTGCCGAGTGTTGCGTCAGCACGCCCTGGAGACGGTGCAGGACTGGTGGCGACAGCAGCCCCACCAGCGCCCTCGGCTGGAACTGCTGGTGGACCTGACCAGCCTGGAAAAGACCGGCAAGTTCAGCGAACTTGCCGACTGGGTTCACACCTTCAACAGCGTCCACGGCGTTCACCTGGTGGTGTTGTACCTGTGCTGCGGGCAGCTTCGTCTGCCCTGGGCTTTTCAAATCTGGCGGGGGAAGGGGACCCCTTCCCCCGCGCAGCTCGCGTTGAAGCTGCTCCGCACCGTTCCTTCTGCCCTGATGTCTGGAAAACGGCGTCCCCGTCTGCATGCAGACGGGGGCTTCGAGAGTGCCGAGTTTATTCGGGGCGTTCTCGCCCGTGGCCTCGACATCGTGGTCGGCGTGCGCTGCACCCGGAAACTGGAGGGTGGGCGGCAGGTCCGTGACCTGATGGTCCGGGGGAGCCTGGTCAAGCCCACAGGGCTTGACCACACCATGTGCGTCTCCTGGGTCTGGCTCTACCGCAACAAAGAGCCTGAACAACGCTTCGTGATGTCCAATCTCGATCTGGGGGGCAAGTACCTGGCTCGGCTGGGGAAGTGCCGGTGGCGGATCGAAGCCTTCTTCAAAACGGTCAAGGGACGCTTTGGGCTCGAACGCTTCGCCCAGCACAGCAAACAGGGGGTGATGCGCTGGTGGTGCCTCTCTGGGACAGCCTTCCTCCTCTGCCATCTCCAGAACCTCGATCTGCCTGTGGGGAGAGCAGGCATGTGGCCCGACTGGGGCGATCTGGCGAGAACCGTACGGTTCTCGTTCGTCCCCGATGTGCGTCGTCAAGCACTCCAACTGGAGCTGGACGCGCTCGACGCCTTCCAGCATGCACTTCCCGTCCCCTCAACCTAAATTGCAAGATGTCAGTTGATGGACCATTCAGGGTTTCAACAACGTCCCAGGCAGTTCCGAAAGTGACCCAGGTCGAAGATTCGGCCTTCGCCAGGGGACACCTTATACTCCTGGCATGGCCCGATGGCAGCCCGGGGCACATGAGCGACTGATCATCGCGGCCGTCGATCTGTTCGCCGAGCAGGGGTACGACGCCACGACGGTGGCGCAGATCGCCGAGCGCGCCGGCGTCACCAAAAGCACGTTTTTTCGACACTTCCCCGATAAGCGTGAACTCCTGGTTGCTGGCCAGGAGACGCTGAGCCGGTTACTCGCGGGCGGCATTGCGGAGGCGGCGGCAGACGCCAGCCCGCTCGAAGCGGTGGCCGCGGGTCTCGAGCGCGCCTCCAGCGTCATGGGGCCGGTGAACCGTCAACTCGGCCCCCGCCTCAAAGCCGCAGTGGCAACGAGCACCGAACTTCAGGAGCGAGACGCCCTGAAAAGTGTCGGTCTCGCGGCGGCCATGACCGCCGCGCTCATCGCGCGCGGCGTCCCAGAGCCCACCGCGCATCTCGCGGGCGAAATGGGGGGGCTTGCCTTCAAGCGGGGCTACGCCCAGTGGTCTGAAGACGACCGCGCGGACGGTGAAGGACTCGCACCGTATGTCCTGACTGCCCTTGAGGACCTGCGCATGGCGAGCTTGTCTCTGAGCTTTCGTCCCCGCGAGTGACCCCGGCCTCCTGGGGAAGACGCCCTGACCGGCCCTGCGGTGTGGCAAATCAGGGCAGTCAGTCAGGGCTGAACGTTTTCCAGATCCTCGAGGAGGCTGGGGTGCGTCGGCTCCCATCCCAGGCTGTTGCGGGTGTAGGCACTGGAGGCCGGCTGATCCATGGCGAAAATCGAGCCGAACGGGCCGAAACTCTCCTCCGGCACCGGCTCGACGGGCAGCCCCAAACGCCGGCCAATCACCGCCGCGATGTCTCGCACCGCGTCACCCTCATCGGCGACGGCGTGCCAGGACGTCCCCGCCGGTGCCGACTCCAGGGCCAACCGGAACAGGACGGCGGCGTCGAGCGCGTGCACCGCCGGCCAGCGCTGGGTCCCGTCACCTGGGTAACCGGACACCCCAGTGCGCCGCGCCGCGTCGGTCAACAGACCGGCAAACCCGCCCTGGCCTTCGTTGTGAACCGTGCGCGGCAGGCGAACCGTCACACTGCGCACACCCCGTGAGGCCAGATCAAGCAGCGCCATCTGTGCCAGCGCTCGTCCACCGACGGGCCCTTCTGTCGGAAGCGGGTCAGCCTCGGTGGAGGCGCGGCCCGGAATCCCGGGCGTCCCCGACACCGCGACGATGGGTCGGTTGCTCCCGATGAGCGCCTCTCCCAGGACGGTGAGAGCGGCGGTTTCCTCGGCGACGCCCTGTGTGACCGCCTCAAGTGTGCCGTAGTCGCGGCTGAACGCCAAACTGACCACTCCGTCGGACCGGGCCGCGCCTTCCCGTAAGATGGACAGATCAGCTAGTGGATAACCACAGACATAGCTAGGCCTAATTTTGGGACGGATATTGGCGGCTTAATTTCACTCGTGCCTTGTCTGTATTGAATTGCCAGCTCACCTTAACTGACCGAGCATTTCGATCCGCTTCCCAGGCTTTGACTTCATTGTTGAGTTCCTCAGAGGTTGCCAACCGTCGTCTCAAGCACTGTCGCTCCAAAACTGACCATTCCATCTCCGCCATGTTCAACCAGGAAGCGTGCTTCGGCGTGTAGACCCATTCAAACCGCCTCTTCAAGGCGTTTGCTTCGTCGGGCGGGAGGTGCTGGTACAACGAGGACGGCGTGTGCGTGGACAGTTGGTCCAGCACCAGGCGAATTGTCTTCGCCTCGGGGTAGCGCAAGTGGAGAGCCTGCATTTGTGCCACGAACTCCTCGCTGCTGCGACGTTCGGTCACGGTGACTGTCCGCTGCCCGGTCAAGGGTTCAAAAGCAATGAAGAGATTGGCCGTTCCACAACGCCTGTACTCGTAGTCCACCCGTGCCGGGTGTCCCGGCACGGGTGGAAGCGGTTCAGTGATGTGCGCCAACAATTGATAGGACTTCTCGTCGAAGCAGACCACGGGGTACAGTGGATCATACGGCTCAGCGTACGTGTCCAGCACCTCTTCCATGCGCCAGACGAAATCAGCGCCGACTTTGGCGATGCACCAACTCTGGACTTGCCAGGGCTTCAAGTCGTTTTTTTCAGTGTTCGCCGGATCGTCTCATCACTGATGCTTTCCACTACGCCCAGCGTCACCAAACGATCTGCAAGGAGTTGCATGGTCCACTTGGCTTGCCCATCTGGACCTCCTGAACAGGCTTCTGCAATCAGGATTGCTGTCTCCTTAGGACCCAGTTTTGACGGCGGTTTCGGACGAGCCTTCTCGTACAAGGCGGCTTGCAGCCCACCTTGGGTGTATTTCTTCCGAATGCTGGCGACCGTCAAATGACTGATGTCCAGCCGCTCGGCCACGTCATCATCCTTCAACTGTTGGTCAGCCAGAAGCAAGAGACGTGCGCGGGTCATGACCCGCGCACTGATCACGCCCTTTCGCGTCATGTCGGTAAGTTGACGACGCTCCTCATCGCTGAGCGTCACGACAAACTGCTTCCGCCGTCCCATACCCTCATCTTAGACCTTCTCTTGTCCGTGGTCGACCACTAGTGCACCGCGCAGGACTTCAGCGCCCGCGCGCTCAAGGACCTGCGCGGAGGCATCCGAGCGGGCCAGCGCCAAGACGCTGTGGCCGCCAGCGAGCAGTTCGGCGATGACGGGGGTGCCGATGGTGCCGGTACCACCAGTGACGAAGATGTGCATCCGTGTCTCCTCTGAGGTTGTGGGACCACTATCCCATCGACGGAGCAGAGTGATGGGACAACCACCCCGTCACAATAGCAGAGTGATGGGACTATTATTCCATCACTCTGCAAATTTCGAATGGGGGGTGGAGAGGAACAGAGGTGCAGTCGCCCCGTTGCCGTGCACAGGGAGGAAAGCGGGCCGTTGAGAATGCTCGCCCTGGGTAGGGCCGAGGGGCACGAGTTGCCGGAGGAGGTGCTGGCCCTGATAACCCCGCTGCTGCGTAAGCACATCAACCCCTTTGGGCGTGACCACTTCGACCTCGCCCGCCTCCGCTCCTGAGCACAGGCCCGGGCTTAACGGACGTTTTCGGGCGCTTGGGGCTACAACGCGAGGAAGGCCCGTTCTCCGGGGGTCAGGGTGAGGTGCTGGGCGAGGGCTTCGGGCGTCCAGGGGCGGTGTGCGCGGCACTCAGCGCTGGAGCAGCCGCGTGATGGTGCTGGGATGCACGCCGAACAACCGGGCGCACTGCGCCGCGGTGCGCCGCCCGGCCTGCACCGACTCGCGGATGTCCTGCTCCTGGTGCGGGAGGAGTTTGCGCCGACGCCCGCCGACGCGCCCTTCCAGCCGGGCCTGTTCCAAGCCCGCCAGGGTGCGCTCGCGGATCATGGCCCGCTCGAACTCGGCGAAGGCGCCGACCATCTGCATCATCATCCGGCCGGCGGGTGTGGTGGTGTCGACAGCCTCGTGCGCCCACTTGGTGGGTCTTCACCTGGTAAAGGTGCCATTGGCGGCCAGGCGTGGCGAAGCTCGATCTGCTGGCTGGCCGCACCAAGCGCAACCCACAACCCAATTGCCGCCATCACAGGCAGGAACAGGCCTCTTTCCCCTCGCGATCCTCAGCCCAGTTCAAGCTGGACTTCTACTAGCCATTCCCGCTGGTCTTCGCCATTCGCCTCTAAGTACACTTCACGCCAGCACCCCGCCTCCACACATGCCTGGCGTCCGTTGACCTGCGCCCAGTTGGCCAGCGCCTGATACGCGCCGGCGATTCCGTCCATGCGGCCGCGATGTACTGCCGCCGCCACCTCCACGGCCGCCAGAGGCTCCAACTCCAGCTCCGGCACCGCGTCCCCCACGACGACGTACCCGGCGGTGAGGCGCACTTCCGGGCCGCCTGTGGAGACCGGCGCATAGCGGGCGATGGGGGTCGTGCGGTCGCCTCCGGCGTGATCCATGTGATCAGCGACCCTCGAGAACAGCTCCTGCACCAGTGGCCCCACCGTATGGCGGCTCGGGTCTGGGGCCACCATCGAGAGCGCCGCCAATGGCTGCGCGGGAATGTGTTTCACGTGGACGGTCTCGGGCATAACATCCTCCTGTTCGATGAGGCGAAGGCGGGCGGCCACGCGTTCCAGCGTGTGCCGGTGATGGTGCACCTGACGTTCCAGTTGGGCGCGGCGTAGGCGCAGCATCCCGCGCAGTTCGGACGGAGCCACGCCGCCCTGGATCAGATCGGCCACCTCCTCCAGGGTGAAGCCCAGCGTTTTGAGGGCCACCACCCGGTTGAGGGTGACGAGCTGATCCAGGGCGTAGCGGCGGTGGCCGGTCTGGGGGTCGACGTTGGCGGGCAACAGCAGGCCGATGTGGTCGTAGTGGCGGAGCATGCGGACGGACACGCCGCCGAGCCGGGCAAAGTCACCAATGGATACCGTCACGCCCTGCACTGTGCGGCCTCACACCGTGTCAGATGCAAGCCCCGGGCGCAGCCGCTCCCTCTGCGACTTGGTAAGGCAGGGGGTTAGGGCGATGGGAAAGCGATACCGGACGTCTGCGCAACGATGGTGATGGCGTGATGGGGCGCGGGTTCCGGCGTTGCGAAACGCTGTTGCGTGATCACGAACATCAGCAATACGTGTTCGCACGACGGTTGGCCAGTTTCTGGAGCTTTGCTAGGTTTAGCCTAGTACGGACGTGCCCCGGGTCATCCTTGCCCAAAAGTCCGACCTTCTGCCCTGATCCTCGCCGGTATCAGGCCCCTGGGAGCGCTTTAAAGTGCGCGGCGCGGCGAACCTGTCCCGGCGCCCTGCCCCGGACCCGCTTGAACGCCTTGGCAAAGGCAAATTCATTCTCGTAGCCCACCTGCTGGGCCACGTCCGCAACGCGCGTCCCTTCCTCCAGCAGTTCGGCCGCCACCGTCATGCGCCAGCGGGCGACGTACGTCAGGGGCGGCTCACCGACCGCCTGGTGAAAGCGGCGGGAAAAGGCCGCACGCGACAGGCCGCAGAGCTGGGCCAGGGCCGCCACCGTCCAGGGGAACGCCGGACCGCCATGAATGGCGTGGATGGCTGGCCCGACCAGCGGATTCTGAAGCGCTCCGAACCAGCTCCGGTGCCGGGCGTCCGCGTGGTGGGCCAGCCAGTCGCGCAGCGCGTAGACGAACACGAGATCGACCAGGCGGCCGACGACGAGCCCGCCGCCGGAGCCGGGGTGAAGGGCCTCCTCCGCCAGCAGGTCAACCGTCGCCCGAAGCGCCCTCCCCTGGCCGCCCTCGGCGGGTACGTGCAGCAGGTGCGGAAAACCGCGCAGGAGAGGATGCGAGCCGTCCGCCGAGAGGGAATACGAGCCGCACAGCAGCACCGTGGAGGGGCCGCTTCCCCCGGTCGGCAGGGCCCTCGATTCGCCCGGTCGTATTGAGGCCACCAGGGGCTCAAACTCGATAGGCGGGGTGGCCGGATGGTCGCACAGGGTATGGCCCGTGCCGTGGGGAAAGAGAACGATGTCGCCCGGACCGAGTTCGACCTGTTCGCTGCTTCCGTCCGCCCGCGCCCAGCAGCGCCCCTCGACCACGATGTGGAACCCCGCCCGTTGTCCGACTCCTCCGGCGTGGGTCGCCCACGGGGCCCCGAGTTCGGTGCGCGCCGACAGCGAACTACCCAGGTGCACCGCCCCTAACACCTGGGTGAGCACATCGGGAAGGGAATCGATACGCTCGAACATGTTTTGGAGAGTATCAAGTATTCAATGTCGCGGGCCGCTCACGTAGCTTGACCTCGGCCGTTCCTAGCGTTCCTAGCCGGCCAGAGGAGAAACACATGACCGAGACTGTACTTGTTCTGGGTTCCACGGGGAAGACAGGTCGCCGCCTCGTGCCACGACTGACCGCGAGTGGTTTGAAGGTGCGAGCCGCCAGCCGCAAGGCGGGTGAGGGCCGCGTCCATTTCGACTGGGATCGCCGTGAGACCCACCTTCCCGCCTTGCGGGGTGCCGATGCGCTCTACCTGGTCGCCCCCGACCTCGTGGAGGACCCCACGCCCGTCGTCGGGCCTTTTCTCGAGTCAGCCGAGCGGGAGGGCGTGACGAGGGTGGTGCTCCTGTCGTCCCTGGGCACCGAATTTCCGAACGAAGACCCTGATTCTGGCAGGCGCAAGGTGGAGCGGCAGGTGATGGCCTCAGGGCTGGCGTGGACCATTTTGCGGCCCTCGGGGTTCGCGCAGAACTTCTCGGAGGGGTTTTTGCTGCCCGGCATTCTGCGGGCGGGCGCAGTGGCCTCCGTCACCGGCAGCGGTGCGGTCGCCCTCGTCGATGCTGGTGACATCGCGGCCGTCGCCGCTGCCGCACTGACGGAGGACGGGCATTCGGGCGCCACCTACGCCGTCACCGGACCCGAGGCGCTCACGTTCGCGCAGGCTGCGGCGACCATAGGTCAAGTGATCGGCCGGGACATCGGCTACCGCCAGATTTCTCCGGACGAGTTGACCGGAATTCTGGTGGGTTCCGGTATCCCGGCCGACTACGCGGCCATGGTGGTGCGGGACCAGGAGGCCATCCGCGACGGGGCGGGCGCCACCGTGACCGGCACCGTTGCCCAGGTTACAGGCCGCCCGGCGACGCCGTTCGCGGCGTACGCGGCGGGCGCGGCAAGGGCTTGGACTTCGGCGTGAGCGCCTCAGCGAAGCCTGGGGCAGGAAAGCTGCACTGGCCTGCTATGAGGTTGTCAACGCCAGAACCATTTTCAAGGTTCTGGCGCCCTCTCGGTGCGACCCCCTGCCGGGGAGCGGACAAGCTCTAGCAATTTTTGTGTGCTAAGCCGCCTCGTCCTCCCCGGACCCTGCTGGGGAAGCGCGTTTTACGATGTTCATGACGGTGTTCTTGCTCAGGCGCAGCTCGCGGGCGATCTCCCGATATGACCGCCCCTCGGCGCACAGCCGCAGCACCCGCGACTGGGACACCTGGAGGCTTCCTTGACCACTCTCCCGCCGCTGTTGACCTCCGCCCAGCGTGAACAGTTCACCCGCTTCCCGCAGCTCGACGAGCGCATCCTCTCGCGGCACGACCTGCTCGATGCCGCCGACCTGCTGCTCGTGCGAGAGCGGAGACGGGACTTCAACAAGCTGGGGTACGCCGTGCAGCTCACCGTGCTACGCCATCTGGGGCGGGCCATGTGCCCTGGGGAAGCACCGCCAGAAGCGGTTCTGGCCTCCCTCGCCGAGCAACTGCGGGTGAACCCGCGTGCTATGCCTAGTTGGGCTTAAGATACGGTTTCGCCATCTTGGTTCGATAAGCGCAAACACCATTCCCCACACGCTCTGAGGCCCTTGGTGACGGGACCAACTGCTGGCGTCAGGAACTGGTGTCTCCGCCGGGGACCTACCAGAGGCTGAGGAGCGAGACCTCGTCCTGGACGGCGTTTACGCTCAGCGGACCCAAATGTCGAAAGCGGGTCTTGAGCCCAGAACAGGCGAAGCGTCTCGGGGCACGTCTCCAGCTTTACTGGAGGCATACCCCGCCACTTTGCTGCTGGTGACACATCCGCCGGGTTAGGGCCTAGTCCAGGCGGGCTGAGGTACGCTCGAAGTGCAATTGGTCCGGGCCGACCATGGGGGCACCCTCCTCAGGGCTGGCTGACCCTGACTCAGCCCCCGGCCAGTTGCCGACTCATGGTGGCGAGGTCGAAATACGCGTTGTAAGCCCAAGCGCCCGAAAACAGCCGTTTAGGTCCGGCTCTTTGGGTGGCATGATGGGCGCGTGCCCCCGCAGGTTCCCACGTGACGCCCCGTGTCCGGGTGCAGAGCTGGCGCGCTCCCGAACTCGGCGGCGTGGACTTCCTGCATGGGACCTTCACCACCCATGCCTTCGCCCGCCACACCCATGACACCTACAGCATCGGCCTGCTCGCCCAGGGCGCCATGAGCTTCGAGTGCCGGGGGGCCACCCACACGCTACGGCCCGGAGTGATCGGCCTGATTCACCCGGACGAGGTCCACACCGGGCACGCGGAGACCCGAGACGGGTGGACGTACCGGAACTTCTACCCGGACGCCGGGCTGCTGGTCGGCGCGTTTGTGCCCCTGGGGAGCCGGGCGGACTTGCTGCCCCGCCTGCCCGTCGTGATCGACGACCCGGTCCTCTTCCACGCGCTCGTGACCGCCCACCGGGCCTTCGAGGAGCACGCGCCCAGCCTCACGCGGGAGTCCCTGATGCGCGAGGCCCTCACGGGCCTCGTCCTCCGTCACGCGGCCAAACCGCCTCCATTGCCCACGGTAGGGCAAGAACCCCAGGCACTGCACCTTGTGCGCACGATCCTCAAAGACGACTTCGCGCGCAACGTCACCCTCGACGAACTCGCCCGCCTCGCCGAACTGAACCCGTACACGTTGCTGCGCGCCTTCCGCCGCGCTTACGGGCTGCCTCCCCACGCCTACCAGCTTCAGGTGCGGCTGCGCCACGCCAAACGTTTCCTGCGCGGGGGTGAAACGGTCGCGCAAGCCGCACTTAGGGCAGGATTCACGGACCAGAGCCACTTCGGGCGGCACTTCCGCCGTACCTTCGGGGTCACCCCCGGGCAATACCGCCAGGGCGTCAAGAACGTTCTAGCCCTGTGAGGCTCGGGGGCCGTAGCGTGCCGTCATGCTGGTTGCCCTCCCGGACGTGCGCCGGAGCGTCCTCGCCCGTGGACAGCTCGCGCTCGCCATGCTGCTCGCGGGCAGCTCCGTCGTCCTGAGCAAGATCGTGGGCGCGAGCCTCCCGATCTTCCTCGCCAACACCCTGATCCTGCTCCCCGCCGTGGGCGTGCTGTGGCTCCTCACCTGGCGCCTCGAAGGTCCCGTGCGCGTCCCGCGTGAGGCCTGGCGTCCCCTGTGGCTGCAAGCCCTGCTCGGCATCGTCGGCTTCCGGGTCTTCCTCTTCTACGGGGTGCCCCTGACCTCCGCCGCCTCGGCAGGCATCCTGACCAGCAGCGTGCCCGCCGTGACGGCCCTGCTCGCCTGGATCCTGCTGCGCGAACGGCTGACCGTTCGCGCCCTCCTGGGCGTCCTGCTGACCGCCCTCGGCATCCTCGTCCTGACCGTCCCCGGCGCCGCCGCCAGTGAGGGTGCGAGGCTCCTGCTCGGGGGTGCACTCGTGCTGGGGGCCGTGGTCGGGGAGGCCTCTTGGAATGTCCTGAGCCGACTGTCCGGCGCCCGCCTGGGACCCCTCACGGCCACGACGCTCGTGACGAGCCTGGCACTCGTGCTGTTTCTCCCCCTCGGGCTCTTCGAGGCGATCACCTTCGACTTCGCGCGCCTCACTCCGGGGGACGTGTTCGCCCTCGGGTACTACGCACTCGGGGCGACCGTCCTGGCGTACCTCCTGTGGTTCGCCGGAGTGCGTCATCTGACAGCGAGCACCGCCGCCGTGTACACCGGGTGGCTCCCCGTGAGCGCCGTGGCCCTCTCGGCCCTGCTGCTGGGCGAACGACTCACCCCGTGGCACGCGCTCGGCCTCGCGTGCGTCCTGTGCGCGACCTTCGTCTTCGCGCGGCAAGGAGCCTCTCATGACTGACATCGCGGTGAGTGACGCCTGGCACGCTACTTTTCCCGGTGGACACGTGGGCGTGCTCCTGATGGAGGGCATTGACAACACAGCGCCGAACGCTACGCTCGACGCGCGCAAGCGGGCCCTGGAAGAGAGGCTGCGCGCCCAATTCGGCGACCTCTCCCGTCAGGACCTGCTCGAACTCGACGTGCTGAAGGCGTACCGGGCGTATTACAAGCGGTTTGGCCAGACGTACCACGTGCAACTGCAACTGGAGTCCGTCGTCCACAAGGCAAAGTCGCTGCCGAGCGTCAGCCCGCTGGTGGATGCCAGCTTCGTGGCGGAACTGGACACGCTCGTGCTGACGGCGAATCATGACGCGGATCGCCTCGTGTGGCCGCTCCGCATCGACGTGACGGGGGGTGGTGAGGTGTTCGAGGGCATGAACGGCAAGGTACGGACGCTGCGGGCGAACGACATGATGATGGCGGACGAGGGGGGCGTGGTGTGCACGATCCTGTACGGGCAGGACCGGCGGACGCGCGTCACGGCGGCGACCACCCAGGCCTTGTTCGTGTGCTACGCGCCCGCTGGGGTGGGAGAAACGCGGGTCCGGCGCCAACTGCTCGCCACCCAGGACAACGTGCGGCTGTTTGCGCCACAGGCGGCGACTCGGCAGCTTGAAATCTACGAAGCAGGCGTTCATCGGTGAGCACCCGGGCTTACACCCTGCTCCCTGGAGGTCGATCAATGGAGTTCTGGCAACTTAACCCCAGCAGGGCCATAGCAGCTCAGCAGGCGGCTTGAAAATCAAGCCGCCTGCTGCATGGCTGCCCGCCAGAGGAGAACTGCTGCGGCTTGGTTCCTTCTTCGGATGGCTGCAGAGACGGTGGTTCGGGCGTGGCGGTGAAGGTTCGAGACTCGAGCGTGCAGGGCGAGGAATTCCTGCGTTCTCTGCCGTTGTTTGAAGCCGAGCTGACTGCGCTCCTGCTGCCGTGTTGCTCGATGCGACTGTTCCACGAGGTTGTTGCAGCGGGCGGTGGAGATGACCTGGATGTGCTCCACACCGTGGAGCACGGGAAGCTCACGCAGGGCCGCCCTATAGGCCCACAACTTGTCGGTGTGAATGATCTCCGGCACGTCGTACTCCCTCAACAGGCGCACGAAAAAAGACTTGGCCGCCTCGGTGTCGCGGTGTTCCTGAAGAAGGATGTCCAGCACGTTCCCGTGTTTGTCGACCGCCCGCCACAACCAGTGCCCCACCCCGCCGACCTTGACGCAGACCTGATACTGTCGGCCAATTCATCGGTGGGGGCAGACTCTGCACATGTCCCTAAAAATCCAGCCCCTGGTGCCCATCCCTGAAGAAACAGCTCGGGTGGCCCAGCTCGCCTTCCCCAAGGGCACTGTGGCAACGAAGCTGAGGGATGCCTTCCAGCAGCTGTATCAGGATGAATCATTCCAGACCCTGTATTCGCGGCGAGGCCCACCTGCGTTCTCTCCCTGGCGGCTAGCGCTGGTCACGGTGCTGCAGTTCATGGAAAATTTGAGTGATCGTCAAGCGGCAGACGCGGTTCGGGGACGGATCGACTGGAAATAGGCGCTGGCCTTGGAATTGACGGATCCCGGATTCCACTTCAGCGTGCTGTCCGAATTTCGCAGCCGTCTCGTGGGCAGCAGCGCACACGCGCTGCTGCTCGACTTGATGGTGGAGCGGTTTCGAGCAGAACAGCTGCTCAAGGCGCGAGGAAAGCAACGAACCGACTCGACCCACGTCCTGGCGGCAGGACGCGAAATTCATTTGACGGAACTGGTCGCCGAAACGTTGCGGGCGGCGTTAAACGACCTGGCCACCGTGGTGCCGGGCTGGTTGCGGGGCGTAACTCCGCTGGCCTGGTTCGACCGGTATTCATGGCGGAGTGAAGAAAAACACCTGCCGCACACCCTGCCGGCCCGCACGACCTATCTTGTTCAGGTGGGTCAGGACGGATTTGCTTTGCTGGACGCAATTCAGACTCACGCTGCTGGGGAGTCGATGACGGTCCTGGGTGAACGTCCTGCAGTGCGAATTCTCCGCCAGGTGTGGGAGCACCACTTTGAACGGCAAGCCACCGCTTGCCGTGGGAAGGAGCCTGGGGAATGGCTACCAACCGGTGAGCGCGTGCATTCCCCTTACGCTCCTGAAGCCCATTTCAGCGACAAGCGGGGCGTGAAATGGCTGGGCTACAAAGTGCACTACACCGAAACTTGCGATCAGAACGACGTCCACCTGATCGTCGACAGCGATACGTGCTCTGCCGAAATCCCTGATGTCGCCAGTACGCGGACCATTCAACGCAAGCTCATCAAGAAAAACCTGTGTCCACAGGAGCACCTGGTAGATGCCGGGTAGACCGACGCTGAACTGCTCGTGACCAGTCAGCAAGAGCAGATCACCTGAATTGGCCCACTGAGGGTCAACAGCAGTTGGCAAGCCAAGGCCGGTCAAGGCGATGACCTCCCCAATTTTCGGATCGACTGGGAGCGACAGCAGGCAACGTGCCCGCAAGGCAACGCCTCGACAACATGGCGTCCCGGAGAGGACGCCTTTGGGAACGAGATCATCCAACTGCAGTTCAGCCGATCCGACTGTTCGCCCTGTGCCGTCCGGTCGCTGTGTACACGATCAAAAAGCTCTCCCCGCCATAGTGTGCTGCATCCCAGGGAGCAGCACGAAGCGCTGCTCCGGGCACGAGAAGAGGAGCAGTCCACGACGTGGTGAGCTCGGTACCACCTGCGTGCAGGAATTGAAGGCACGATTTCTCAGGCGGTTCGAGCCTGTGGACTTCGGCGTCCCCGCTACATGGGCCTCGCAAAAACAGCGCTCCAGCATGCCAACGTCGCAGCTGCCATCAATGCCGTAAGAGTGACGACCTGGCTGGCTGGCACCCCGAGAAGCTCGACCAGGACGTCTCGCTTTGCCTCCCTGCGCTTGACTGCATGAATTGGCCGACAGTATCCACACCTCGTCCAGAGGCCACCGAGAACTCCGACGGGGTTCCCGCTGGCGCAGTTCTTCTGTCAGGAGCGGAACAAACTTCCTATTCCACTGTCGCAGAGTCTCGTGGCTGACGATGATCCCGCGCTCCTGTAGGAGCTCCTGAACGTCACGCTGGCTGAGGGGGAAGCGGTGGTAGAGCCGCAAGGCGTAGTCGATGACGCTCAGGGGAAAACGATGGCGACACGGCTTCCGGTCACTCACAGCTCGCTAGCTTACCGAGGTTAAGTTGCCAGAACACCCTACCCCAACAACTTGCCACAACCCTGCCGGGTGAGCTGAACGGCTTCCTGGTTGAGTTCGGCGGTGAAGGTGCGGCGTTTCCCCACCGGGAACCTCGACTTCCTCTTGTCGGGCCTTCACTCGATGTCCACACGGGCGGAGTAAGTTCACCTTGCCGCAACCGCACGACCTTGGATAGGGTCCTCAACATCTGAAGTCCGACCCTTCACAGGCGCCTGCCCCGGCGGGATGCGCCGTGTGGGGGCTCGTCTTTTCTCTTCCCGCTTACTTCTTCGGCTCGTCGGCCACGGCGCCGGTCACGCCGGGGGCCATCCAGCTCATGCTGTTGAGATCGGCCACGCTGGCAACCTTGCCCGCGGCCACACGCAGGATGCCGTTGCGGTCCTTGATGGGCCCGGTGTAGGGGTCGAACTTGGGCCTGGCGCTCTTCATGTCGGCGTTCAGGGCCATCACGCGGTCATAGACGCTGACCGGCTTGCCGTTCACGGTCATCCTGGCGGCCTTGAGCTGTGCGGCAAACTTGGGATTGATGACCACGCCGGGCTGTGCCGCGACCTCGACCGCCCCCTTGTTCAGCAGCCACCAGTAATCGACGTTCTGGAGGTTCTTGTTCGTGTACGTGCCGTTGTGGACCTTGGTCAGGAAGTCGATGTAGATCTTGTCCCAGTGGACGATTTGGCCCGACACGACGCTGTTCGGCCCGAAGCGGAACATGTCGTTGTAGTGCCCGAACACGGGGATATTGCGCGCCGCCGCCGTCTGCACGATGGTGGGCGTGTCCTCGGTGAAGGCGAGCACGTCGTTCCCCTCGTTGATCAGGGCCTCGGCGGACTCGCGGGCCTTGGTCGGCTCGAGCCAGGCGCTGATCCACTTCACGTTGACTTTGGCCTTGGGATTGACTGCCCGCACGCCGAGCGCGAAGGCGCTGATGTGCCGCTTGAGTTCGGGAATCGGGAAGGTGCCCACGTAGCCGATGTTGCCGCTCTTGCTCAGCGCACCTGCCATCAGGCCGTTGAGGTAATACACCTGGTAGAAGTCCGCCATGTAGGTGGCGAGGTTCGACCCCCGCTTGTAGCCCGCCGCGTGCGCGAAGATCACGTTCGGGTACTTCTTGGCCGCCTCCGCCGTCTGGTCCATGTAGCCGAAGGAGGTCGTGAAAATGACCTGGCACCCACTCCGCGCCAGGCGGTCGAGCACCGGCGTCGCCTGCCCCTCGGGCACGGACTCGACGAAGCGGGTCTCCAGCCAGGGCAGCGCCTTTTCGGCCGCCTTGCGCGCCTGGTCGTGCGCGTAGGTCCAGCCGCCGTCATTGGCCGGGCCGATGTAGACGAAGCAGGCCCGGAGCTTGTTCCCCTGGGCCTGGGCGCCGGGCGCACCGGCCGTGAGGGCGAGGCTGAGGAGGCCGAGCAGGGAAAGGGAGGCTGCCGCTTTGTTCATGGTTCTCCTTACCGGGAACGGGGAAGGTCGGGGAGGGTCAACGTTCGCCGCGCAGGTACGGCCTTCCGAGGGCCGCTGGGGCATGACCCGCCGCCCGCCGCGCCCCCGCCACCCCCAGGGCGACGAGCACGAGCACGAACGGCATGGCCGAGAGCAGTTCGGTGGGAAAGACGGTCCGGCCCTGAAGGCTGAATTGCAGGTAGTACAGCACCCCGAAGAACAGGGCCCCGAGCGCCGCTCGCACCGGGCTCCACGCCACGAAGATGACGAGTGCGACGGCCAGCCACCCCAGCCCACCCGTGATGTTGTCCATCCACGAGGGCCGGTACGCGAGGCCGAGGAAGGCCCCGCCCAGCCCGCTGAGGGCGCCGCCGATCAGTACGGCCAGGAAACGCACCCGCGGGACGCTGATTCCCAGCGCGTCCACCGCCGCCGGGTTCTCGCCGGTCGAGCGCAGGATCAGCCCGAGGCGGGTGGTCGAGAGGATCAGGGCGAGTCCCACCGTGAGGACGGCCGCGAGCACGATGAACGGCCACTCGGGAACCCGCACGGGGAGCGGAGAACCCTCGTAGGGCTTGCCGAGCAGGCCCGCCAGCCCGATGCCCAGCAGGGTGAGGGCCAGCCCCGACACGAACTGGTTTGCCCGGAGCGGGATGGTGGCGACGGCGTGGACGAGCGCGAGGGCCGCTGCTCCCGCCACCGCCGCGAGGACGGCCAGCCAGGGATTGCCCGTGCTGTTCGCCGTGGCGAAGGCGGCCAGCGCCCCCACGGCCATCATTCCCTCGACGCCAAGGTTCGACACCCCCGCCCGCTCGTTCACGATGGCGCCCAGGCAGGCGAGGAGGATCGGCGTGCCGAAGGACAAAGCCCGCAGCAGGGCGTTCACGACCTCATCCATGAGCCCTCCCCGTGCCGAGCCGGACCCTGTTCTGCACGAACAGCTCGCTCACGATCAGGCACAGCAGCATCACGCCGCTGAACACGTCCACGATGCGGAAGGGCATGTTCTGGTCGATCTTGAGCACGTCGCCGCCCGCCAGGATCACGCCCATCAGCGGCGCGGTGAGCAAAGCGGCCAGCGGATTGCCCCGCGCGAGCCACGCCACGATGACGGCGGTGAAGCCGTACCCCAGTGAGAGCTGCCCCGGCTCGATCAGGCGGTGGTGGATGCCCGCCACCTCGCCCACCCCGGCCAGCCCCGCCGCGCCCCCGGTGATCAGGGCGGCGAGCGTCATCACGCGGCCCGCGCTGATCCCGGCGTACCCCGCCGCCGCCGGATTCTCGCCCACCACCCGCAGGCGGTAGCCGAACACCGAGCGTGTCAGCAGGAATTGCAGCCCGGCGGCCACGAGCACGCCCAGCACCAGGGTCGGCCAGTGGACCTGCGTGCCCCCGAGGACGGGCAGGGTGGCCGCGTCCGGGAACAGGTCCGAGTACACGTAGCCCTGCACGTTGCGCCCCTTCCAGGGCCCATTGATGAGGTACAGCACGAGGCTGACGGCCACGTAGTTCAGCATCAGCGTGGTCACAATCTCGTTGACCCGGTAGCGCACCTTGAGCCACACGGCGATCCAGGCCCACAGGCCGCCCGCCAGCGCCCCGAGGAGGAACATCAGCGGCAGCGTCCAGGGCCCGGGCGGAAGGAACAGGGCGATGCCGGAGCCGCCCACCGCCCCGAGCAGGAGTTGCCCCTC
Source organism: Deinococcus aetherius (assembly GCF_025997855.1). Lineage (NCBI taxonomy): Bacteria > Thermotogati > Deinococcota > Deinococci > Deinococcales > Deinococcaceae > Deinococcus > Deinococcus aetherius. Next base: position 358,216 of record NZ_AP026562.1, on the reverse strand, counting down.
GCCGCCGATGTTCACGAACTGGGCGCGGTAGGCCAGGGCGAGCCCCGCCCCGATCAGCAGCAGGGGGATGAAGCGCCGGGCCACCTCGGAGAGGCCGACCGGGTCGCCCAGGGTGCTGCCCAGCATGCTGCGGTAGGCCTCCAGCGGGCTCACCCCGTAAAGGGCGAAGACCCCGGCACAGATCAGGGCGGCGACCAGGACGGCGGCCAGCGTGACGAGCAGCAACCTCAGCGGACCGGGGTTCACCACGGGCGAGAGGCGCATCATGCCGCGCCCCCGGTCATCCGCAGGCCCAGCTCCTCGCGCGAGGTTCGTGCGGCATCGAAGGGCCCGAGCAGTTCGCCGTGGACCATCACCGCGATGCGGTCACACAGCAAGAGCAGTTCGTCGAGGTCCTCGCCCACCAGCAGGACGCCCGCGCCTCCTTCCGCCCGCCGCAGGAGTTCGCCGTGGACCTGCTCGGTCGCCCCGATATCGAGGCCATAGGTGGGGTGGACGGCCAGGATCAGCTGGGCGTTCTCGGCGAGTTCACGTGCCAGGATCAGCTTCTGGATGTTTCCACCCGACAGCAGGCGGCTGGGGGTGTGGATGCCCGGGGTGGACACCCCGTACCGGTCCACCATGCGGCGGGCAAAGTCGTCCTGAGCCGCGATGTCACGGAGGCCCCCCCGCGAGAAGGGCGCCTGGCCGTGTTCGCGCAGCACCAGATTCTCCGAGACGCTCATGGTAGGAACGGTCCCGGTGTGGAGGCGGTCCTCCGGAATGTGCGCCACTCCCTGCGAGAAGCGCCGTGCCGGATCGCCCGTCAGGGGCTGCCCGCCGAGCGTGATCTCGCCGCCGCTCGTTGGACGCAGGCCCGCGAGCACCTCCACGAGTTCGGTTTGCCCGTTCCCGGCCACGCCCGCCACCCCCAGCACCTCGCCCGCGTGCAGGTCAAAACTCACCACGCGCAGGGCGAGGTGGCCACGCTCCCCCCGGCCCTGAAGGTCGCGGACGCCGAGCAAGACGGGGCCGAGGCGGCCCGTCACCCGGCGGCGCTCAAAGTTCACCCCGCGCCCCACCATGAGCTCGGCGAGTTTCGCCTGGGTCGCCTCGGCTATGGGGAGGCCACCCACCACCCGCCCCCGGCGCAGGACCACCGTGCGGTCGCAGATGTCCAGCACCTCGCCCAACTTGTGGCTGATAAAGATGAGCGACTTGCCGCTCGCCCTCAGCTCGCGCATCACCCGAAAGAGCCCCTCGGCCTCCTGCGGGGTGAGCACGCTCGTGGGCTCGTCGAGGATGAGGACGCGGGCCCCACCCAGCAGGGCGCGCAGAATCTCCACGCGCTGCTTCTCGCCGGGTGAGAGGGTGTGGACGGGCGCGTTGGGGTCCACCTCCAGACCGTAGGCCCGCGACAGTTCGCGGAGGCGGGGAGTCACGCGGCGCACCGGGAGCCACGCCCCCCCCGCCCCCAGCGCCAGGTTCTCGGCGACGGTGTGCCGCTCCACGAGGAGGGGGTGCTGCGGCACGAGCCCGATGCCGAGCCTCAGCGCCTGGGCAGGGGAGGTCAGGCGCACCTCCCTCCCGTCCATCAGGATGTCGCCCTCGTCGGGTCGGTACAGGCCGTACAGGATGCTGACGAGGGTGCTCTTGCCCGCGCCGTTCTCGCCCAGCAGGCCGAGCACCTCGCCCGCGTGAACCTCCAGCGACACGTGATCGTTGGCCGTCACGCCCGGAAAGCGCTTGGTGATGCCCCGCAGCCTCAGGACGGGCGGTCCCGCCGCGTCCGCTGGCCTCGTTCTCGGTGCCACTTCAGGGGTGCTGATCTCTTCCTCCTCTTCGGGTGGCCCGGGATGGGGGGCTGGGACGTGAGGTGAATCTTCACAGATGAACGGCCGGACGACACGGCGGCGGCGAAAGAAGGGCTGACGCCGGAGGAAACAGGACACAGTCACCTGTATGTGCAGAATGTATCGAACACGGAAGATAAAATGCAAAAATTAGCTATGTCCTGTCCATACTGCTCCTCCTACCAGCATGCTGTGCAGAAAAAACAAACCGTATGGGCAGACCCATCTCCAGGGGAGCAGGGGTGAGGCCCTTGCTCCTCTCCCCCCAGGACGCGCGGCACCTTCGCCGCGCCCTGCACCTGGCGGGGGAGGCGCGAGCAGCGGGCCAGCACCCCTTCGGGGCGCTGGTGGTGGACGGGGCGGGCCTGGTCGTGGCCGAGGCGGGCAACAACTCCCTGCCACCCGACGGTGATCCCACCCAGCACGCCGAGTTGCGCGTCGCCGCCCGGGCCGCCCGCCTCCTGCCAGCGGGGGAGCTGGCTCAGGCCACGCTGTATACCAGCGCGGAGCCGTGCGTGATGTGCGCGGGGGCCGTGTACTGGTGCAACATCGGCCGCGTGGTCTACGCGCTGTCCGAAGAACGCCTGCTGCGTCTCACGGGCGACCACCCGGAGAACCCCACGTTCTCCCTTCCCTGCCGGGAGGTGTTCGCGCGCGGGCAGCGGCCCACCCAGGTCCTCGGCCCCTTCCTAGAGGACGAGGCGGCGCAGGCCCACCTGGACTTCTGGCAGCGGTCTTGACGGCGCCCCACCCAGCCCAGAAGGAGGTCCGACCATGCAACTGACCGAACGGGAACGCGACAAGCTGCTGATCTTCACTGCCGCCGAGGTGGCGCGCCATCGCCGGGCGCGCGGACTGAAACTCAACCACCCCGAGGCGGTGGCCCTCATCACCGCCGAGGTGCTCGAAGGCATCCGCGACGGGAGAAGCGTGGAGGACCTGATGGGCTGGGGCGCGACCCTGCTCACCCCCGACGACGTGATGGACGGCGTGCCCGAACTCATCCACGACATTCAGGTCGAGGGCACCTTCCCCGACGGCACCAAGCTGGTCACCATCCACGACCCCATCCGCGGCAGCGCGAGCGGGGTGGTCGCCGGGGAATACCTGCTGGAGGAGGGCGAGATCGAGCTGAACGCCGGACGGCCCGTCACGGCGCTGACGGTGGCGAACACCGCCGACCGGCCCATCCAGGTGGGCAGCCACTTCCATTTCTTCGAGGTGAACGCCGGGCTGAGGTTCGACCGCGCCGCCGCCTACGGCCAGCGCCTGAACATCCCCGCCGGAACCGCCGTCCGCTTCGAGCCCGGCGAGGAAAAGGGCATCGAACTCGTCCCGCTGGGGGGAACGCGCTCGGTGTACGGCATGAACGCGCTCGTCAGCGGGGAACTCGACGCGCCGAGGATGCGGGAGGCGGCGCTGGAGCGCGCGCGGGCGGCAGGCTTCGGGGGGACGGAGTGAAGGTTTCCCGCCGTCAGTACGCCGACCTCTACGGCCCCACCACCGGGGACCGGGTGCGGCTGGGCGACACGGCCCTCCTCATCCAGATCGAGCGCGACCTGACGACCTACGGCGAGGAGGTGAAGTTCGGCGGCGGCAAGGTCATCCGCGACGGGCTGGGGCAGAGCAGCACGGCCACGCGGGGGGATCCGGACGTGCCCGATCTGGTCATCACCAACGCGGTGATTCTCGACCATTGGGGCGTCATCAAGGCGGATGTGGGCGTGAAGGACGGGCGGATCAGCGCCATCGGCAAGGCGGGCAATCCCGGCACCCAGGACGGCGTCACGCCGGGACTGACCATTGGGGCCAGCACGGAGATCGTGGCGGGCGAGGGGCACATCCTCACGGCGGGCGGGGTGGACACGCACATCCACTTCATCGCCCCGCAGCAATGCTGGACGGCGCTGGAATCGGGCGTGACGACCATGATCGGCGGCGGCACCGGGCCGACGGCGGGCACGAGCGCGACGACCTGCACGCCCGGCGAGTGGCATATCCACCGGATGCTGGAAGCCTTGGACGCTCTGCCGCTCAACTTCGGCTTGCTGGGCAAGGGAAACGCGAGCACGCAGGCACCGCTGGCCGAGCAGATTCGCGCGGGGGCGCTGGGCCTCACGCTCCACGAGGACTGGGGGACCACGCCCGCCGCCATCCACGCGGCCCTCAGCGTGGCCGACGACTTCGACGTGCAGGTGGCGATCCACACCGATACCCTGAACGAGTCGGGCTTCGTGGAGGATTTCATCCGGGCTTTTGCCGGGCGCACCATCCATACCTTCCACACCGAGGGGGCGGGGGGCGGTCACGCGCCGGACATCATCCGGGTGGCGGGGTTGCCCAACGTGCTGCCCAGTTCCACCAATCCCACCATGCCCTTCACGGTGAACACCCTTCACGAGCACCTCGACATGTTGATGGTCTGCCACCACCTCTCGCCGCGCATCCCCGAGGACGTGTCCTTTGCCGAGAGCCGCATCCGCCCCGAGACGATTGCCGCCGAGGACGTGCTGCACGACCTGGGCGTCTTCTCCATGATGAGCAGCGACTCGCAGGCGATGGGCCGGGTGGGCGAGGTGATCACGCGCACCTGGCAGACGGCCCACAAGATGAAGGTCCAGCGCGGGCCGCTCTCCATCCCCGGCCTCGGGGAGGACCGCCGCGCCGACAACCTGCGCGCCCGGCGTTTCGTCGCCAAGTACACGATCAACCCGGCGATCGCCCACGGCGTCGCGCACGAGGTGGGGAGCGTGGAGGTCGGCAAGCTGGCAGACCTGGTGCTGTGGAAACCTGCCTTCTTCGGGGCGAAACCGGCGATGGTCCTCAAGGGCGGGCTCGTCGTGGCGGCTCAGATGGGGGACGCCAACGCGAGCATTCCCACCCCCCAGCCCGTCTACCCCCGCCCCATGTTCGCGGCGCACGGCGGGGCCCGGGCGGGCACCTGCCTGCACTTCGTCTCGGCGGCGAGTCTGGAAGGAGGTCGTCTCCCCGAGGTGGCCCGTCCCTACCGCGCCGTGAAAGACACCCGCTCCATCGGGAAGAAGGACATGCTCCTCAATGCCGGGACGCCCGACCTTCAGGTGGACCCCGAGACCTACGAGGTGCGGGTAAACGGCGACCTGGTGACCTGCGAGCCGCTGGACCGGCTGCCGCTGGCGCAGAAGTATTTCCTGTTCTGAGGAGGGGCCATGCACGAAAGCTCCATCGCGCTCTCCCTCATCGACGTGGCCTGCGAGGTGCTGCGCGCACACGGCGCGGCGCGGGCGAGCGCCCTCACCGTGCGCGTCGGCCAGTGGTCCAGCGTGGTGCCGGAGGCGCTGCTGGGAGCGTTCCCCGCCTGTGCCGAGGGGACACCGCTGGAGGGAGCCAGGTTGAGCATCGTGCGCGTGCCGGGGGTGGCCGAGTGCCCCCGGCATGGGCCCGTCGAGTTGGAGGCCACGCGCGGCCTCCGCTGCCCCCTCTGCGGCGCCCCCACGCCCACGCTGCTCCGGGGCGACGAACTGGAGCTGGACGAACTCGAACTCGCCTGAAGGAGAAGCCATGACCAGCACGACCCCCCGCATCGTCACGGTGCGGCAGAACATCCTCAAGGCCAACGACCACACCGCCGCCGAGAACCGCCGCGCCTTCCGGGAGGCGGGGGTGCGGGCCATCAACCTCGTCTCCAGTCCGGGCGCGGGCAAGACAGCCCTGCTGGAGCGCACGCTGCGCGACCTGGGGGGGACGCTACGTCTGGCCGTGGCGGTGGGCGACCTCGCCACCGAGAACGACGCGGCGCGGCTGCGGCAATGGGGCGCGCAGGCCGAGCAGATCGTGACGGGGACGGTCTGTCACCTCGACGCGGCGATGGTGCGGGGCGTCCTTCCCCGCTTCGACCTGGCCGCGCTCGACGTGCTGTTTCTGGAAAACGTCGGCAACCTCGTCTGCCCCAGCTCCTACGACCTGGGCGAGGCGGCCCGTGCGGTGCTGATCTCCACCACCGAGGGCGAGGACAAGCCGCTGAAGTACCCCACGATGTTCAATACGGCGGACGTGGTGGTCATCACGAAGATGGACCTGGCGCCTGCCGTGGAGTTCGACCGCGACCTGTGCCGCGAGAACATCGACCGCGCCCGGCCCGGGGTGAGGGTCGTCGAGCTGAGCAGCAAGCGCGGGGAGGGCCTGGACGCGTGGTTCGACTTCGTGCGGGGGGCGTAGGGTGACCCGGCTCTCGGGGCTGCGCCGCGCCGTGCTTCCCGCCCCCGCTGCCCCCGCCGGGGCACAGGGCCGCGTGATCCACGTCCCCATGACCGCTGCGGACCGCCGCCGGGTGCGCCGCCGCCTGACCGCCCCCGACGGCGCGGAGCTGCGGCTGGCCTTTCCGACGGGCACGGTCCTCCTGCCCGGCAGTGTGCTGGAGCGCCGGGGGGGGGTGAGCTACGTGGTGGAGGCCGCGCCGGAGGACGTGGCGGCGGTCCGTCCCCGGGGCATGGCCGAGGCCGCCCGGGTGGCCCATGCCGTCGGCAACCTGCACCGCGACCTCGTGGAGGACGGGGACGCCTTTCTGGTGCTGTGGGACGCCCCGGTAGAGCTGCTGCTCACCCGCCTGGGCGTGCCCTTCACGCGCGAAGATCGTCCCTTTCACGGGCGGCCCTCGTGGGAACACGAGCCGTGAACCTGCGCCTGCTCCAACTCGCGGATTCCGCCTTCCCGACGGGAGCATACGCCTTCAGCGACGGGCTGGAGACGTTGACGCAGCGGGGCGACGTGCGGACGGCGGACGACCTGCGGGCCTTCCTGTGCGGGCAGCTCGTCCACGGGTGGGGCCGGCAGGATGCCCCCGCCTGTGCCCTCGCCTGGAACGCGGACGCCCCCCGGCCCTCACGGAACTGGACGCCCTGCTCGACGACCTGAAGCTGGTGCGGGGGCCCCGGGAGGCGAGCGTGCGGGTGGGCGCGAATCTGCGAAGAGCCGCGGGGCACCTCTGGCCGGAGGACCTCGCCACGCTTCCTCAGACTCGTCACCACGCCACGACTTTCGGGGCGATGGCCGCGGTACTGGGAGTCGGGCGCGAGGAAGCGGTCACCGCCTACGTCTCCGCCTGGCTGCTGGGGCGCGCGACCTCCGCCACCCGGCTGATGAAACTGGGGGGACTGGACGCCCAGCGTTGCGCCCGCCAGTGCGAGGACGCGGCGCGAACCTGCATCGGGGCGGCCCTGACAGCGACCTCCGACGACCTGGCCGGCTTTTCCCCCCTGCTCGATATCGCCGCGAGTGAGCAGGCGGGGCTGGAGAGCCGCCTCTTCCAGACCTGAAAGGACTTCCGTGACCCTCCCCCTCAAAATCGGCGTCGGCGGCCCGGTCGGCAGCGGCAAGACCGCCCTGCTGGAAGTGTTGTGCCGCGAGCTGCGGGACCGCTACGAGCTGGCGGTCATCACGAACGACATCTACACCTTCGAGGACCAGCGCATCCTGACGCGGGCAGCCGCCCTGCCCCCCGAGCGCATCCGCGGCGTGCAGACGGGCGGCTGCCCCCACACGGCCATCCGCGAGGACAGTTCCCTGAACCAGGAGGCGGTGGAGGCGCTGCAAGCGGACTTCCCGGGGCTGGACCTCCTGTTCATCGAGTCCGGCGGGGACAACCTGGCCTCCTCGTTCTCGCCGGAGCTGGTGGACGCCTGGGTCTTCGTGCTGGACGTGTCGGGCGGGGAAAAGGTGCCGCGCAAGGGCGGCCCGGGCGTGCGGCACTCCGACCTGCTCGTGATCAACAAGACCGACCTCGCCCCCCTCGTGGGCGCGAGCCTGGAGGTGATGGACGCCGACGCGCGGGCCCAGCGGACGGCCAGCGGTGAGGTGCGCCCCTACGTCTTCACGAACCTGCGCGGGGGGGAGGGCGTGGCCGAGGTGATCGCCTGGATCGAGCACGACCTGCTCTTCCGCCACGTGGCGCCGCCCCGGGTGGGCCTGGGTTGACGCTCCTTCGCCGCACCCGCACGGGCGTTCTGCACCTGCATTTCGGGGTGCGCGCTGGGCGAACCGTCCTGCTGCGCGACCTGCAAAAGGCCCCGCTGATGATCGTGCGGCCCTTCGAGTTGCCCTGCGGCACGCTGATGGTCTTCATCGTGAATCCCATGGGCGGCGTGCTGGGCGGCGACCACAGCGAGGTTCGCGTGCGGGTGGAGGGGGGCGCGCGGGCCCTGGTCCTCACCCAGTCGGCGACGCGGGTCCAGCCCTCGCCGGACCGGGCCGCCGCCACCCAGGACGTCACCCTGGAGGTGGCCCCCGGCGGGAGGCTGGAGTTCTACCCGGAACGGACCATTCCCTTCGCGGGCAGCGCCTTTCGCCAGACGGTCCTCGCCGAATTGGGGGAGGGGGCGGAGCTAGGCCTCACCGAGACGCTGGCGGGCGGGCGCGTGCGCAGCGGGGAGAGCCTAGCTTTCCACGAGTACGCGAGCCGGATGGAGGTCCGGCGGGGGGGGAGGCGCGTCTACCTCGACGCCCTGCGCCTGTGCCCCGGCGAGCACACCCGCTCACCCGGGGTGTGGGGCGGCGGGGACTACCTGGCAAGCGGCGTGTGGGTCGGGGCCCCCCAGGTGACCGATTGGCCCGCTGTCCCCGGGCAGCTCGCCACGGGCCAGGCGGCCGGCGGGGCGGCCTGGCTGCGTGCCGTGGCCGACTGTGGCCCCGGACTCGACGCCGCCCTCGGCGCGGCCCGCGAGTCCCTGCGCCGCCAGCTCTTCGGCGCCCCCCCGCTGCGGGTGCGGCGCTAAGGGCAAGTGGTTGTGGCAAGTTGTTGGGGTAGGGTGAGGCAGTGCTGAGCAGTCAGAAGCTTCCTGGCGACCGATTTCCTCTTGCCGTGATCAGCTACGCGGTTTGGATATACCACCGCTTTACCCTCAGCTACCGCGATGTTGAGGAACTGCTGCTGGAGCGGGGCATCGTCGTTTCGCGCGAGTCTATTCGGACCTGGTGCATCAACTTCAGTGACCTCTTGGCTCAGGGTCTCCGCCACCGGGAACCCTGACGTCCCCTCCCGGTGGCATTTGGACGAAATGCATGTGGATGTCGGGGGTGTCACCCACTGATTGTGGCGGGCCGCCCTGGAACACGGCGTCGTGCTGGACGTCTTCCTTCAAGGACACCGTGATACCGAGGCCGCCAAGTCGTTTTTCCACCGGTTGCTGGGGGAAGACGACGTGCCGGAGGTCATCCATACCGACAAGCTCTGGAGTTACGGTGCGGCCCTGCGCGAGCTTTCCGTGCTCCACGGGGTGGAGCACGTCCCGGTGGTCTCCACTGCTCGCCGTGACAACGTGATCGAACAATCCCACCACCCGACCCGTCGGCAGGAACGTTCACAGCGAGGCTTCCGATCACGACGACGGGCGCAAGGCTTTCTCGACCTGCACGCCCGCTTGGCGAACCTTCACCACCCCGCTCGCTCGACCGTCCCCGCTCGTCACCGTCGCTTTCAACAACAAGCTGCGTTCAAGATGTGGCGGGAAACAGTACAGCAGGTGGCCTGAAGTTCAGGCCACCTGCCTTTCCAAGGTCTCCCGCTTCCTGGACGCCAACACCTTGCCACAACAGAGATTGAGACAGTTCGGGCCGTGCTGGACGGTGTTCTCGTCACCTGACCCCAAACTGCAAGATCTCAGTCTACCGAAACAAGGAGCCAGAACAACGCTTCGTGATGTTGAATCACGACCTGGGCGGCAAGTATCTCGCCCGCGTGGGGAAGCGCCGCTGGCTTACCCTCGCCTTCTTTAAAACAGTCAAGGGACGCTTTGGGCTCGAACGCTTCGCCCAGCACAGCAAACAGGGGGTCATGCGCTGGTGGTGCCTCTCTGGAGCGGCCTTTCTCCTCTGCCCTCTCCAAGACCTCGATCTGCCCGAGGGGGGAGTGACCATGTGGCCCGACGGGGGCGAGCTGGCGAGAACCGTACGGTTCTCGTTCGTCCCCGACGTGCGTCGCCAAGCACTCCAACTGGAACTGGACGCGCTCGACGCCTTCCAGCACGCACTTCTCGTCCCCTCAACCTAAACTGCAAGATGTCAGTAGAGCCACACCCAGGAGACGCACATAGCCTGGCGGGGGCCGTGTGGGCTTGACCACGCTCCCGCAGACCATCAGGTCATGGACCTGCCGCCCACCCTCCAATTTCCGGGAGCAGCGCACGCCGACCACGATGTCGAGGCCACGGGCGAGGACGCCCGAATAAACTCGGTACTCTCGAAGCCCCCGTCCGCATGCAGACGGGGACACCGTTTTCCAGCGAGCAGAGCGGCAGGAACGGTGCGGAGCAACTTCAACGCGAGCTGCGCAGGGGAAGGGGACCCCTTCCCCCGCCACACTTGAAAGGCCCAGGGCAGACGAAGCTCCCCGCAGCACAGGTACAGCACCACCAGGTCAACGCCGCGGACGCTGTGGTAGGTGTGGACCCAGTCGGCAAGTTCGCTGAACTTACCGGTCTTTTCCAGGCTGGTCAGATCCACAAGCAGTTCCAGCCGAGGGCGCTGGTGGGGCTGTTGTCGCCAGAAGTTCTGCAACGTCTCCTGGGCGTGCTGACGCAACACCCGGCAGCTCTGCCGGGTGTCCCAGGCCGCGTGGTTGAGAAAGCGGCTGAGGGCCGAGGGGGACTTGACACTCGCCCGTTCCGGCAGCGGTTGACCCGAACCATCCAGCAGCAGGTCGAGGAAGACCTCGAAGGATTCCCGGTGCTGCTGGCGAGAAAAGCAGGGCAGGATGTCAGAATAAAGTCGTTTGGAACGCTGTTCTTTTGGATACACACCCCACTCTGGGGCCAAAAACGCGTTCCAGACGTCCTTTTTCAAAACTGCAAGATGTCAGTTAACCCAGCGGGAGAACGTTTCCTTCAACGGTCCTGGGGAAGGAGGCCGCAGCGCCACCCCTCGACTGTTCCCGGGTAGCGGATGCGGAACGTCGAGGGTTGAGGGGCAGGAGCCTGAAGCCTGAGGTGGCTAGAAGGCTGTCCGGGGAGGCAGGCCCGGCCGTCCTCAGGTGAGCGGGAGTTCCCGTCCTGTGGGAAGAAGGGGTTGTACAGGAGTGGCGGTCGAGCCGCTTGAGGTTCCTCAGGTCGGCACAGCAGGTCTTGGAGAGGCGCTGAGGTCAGGGGCCTGCACCGGATGGTGGGAGGGTCGGTTGCCGTGGCCGCTCCCGGGCCAGGAGGGAAGGTGAGCGCCAGGCCGAGTGCCAGGGTCAACATGCCTGATCTTAAGCAACTCGGCGGCGGGCTGGGGAAGGGATCAGCCGTCCAGTGTGCTGAGAGCGTCAGAGTGTGGACGGTAGGGTGAGGAATGCACGACCAGCGCGAGTGGGAGACGTTGCTGCACCCGGGCCAGACCATCGGGCCGCTGTTCCCCTGCCTCGTGACGCACACCTGGGCGCTGCTCCTTCAACAGCGAGTGGAACGGGAGCGGCTGCACGCCTACGCCATCACCGCCGATGGCGGCACGGTCTATCTAATCGGCCCCCATCTTGGTGATCTCCCGCGCGGGTTGACCGTCCAGCAGGGCAAGGTCGGTCTCGACGGCGTGGACGAGCGCGGCCAGCGGGTGCAAATCGGCGGTCTTCCCGCCCAGCTCGCTGACGTGTACCTGTACGTCTCGGACCCGTTGGAGGGCAACCAGGGACAGGGATAGCGCGGCCCAGAGGGAGTCCGACGGGAGTTGGAACGAGGTCTGGCGCTGAGCGGATTTCAGGGTGAGATCACCAAGCCTGTTGTACTCGTCCTCATTACGCGACCTCCCCGTCTGTTCCGTCCTCAGGCGGCATTCTTCACCCATTACAGTGAACCGTGCCCACCCTACGACCGCTGCCTCGCTCCTCGCCCGAAACGCAAGGGGTATCGTCCCGCGCTGTCCTCGCGTGGCTGGACGCCCTTTCGGCGGATGACCTCGAACTGCACAGCTTCATGCTGCTGCGCCGTGGCACCGTGCTGGCCGAGTGAGCCTGCCCCATTTTGTGGTCCAGACTGGACCCCTCACGGCAGCCTACCTCAGCCCGCCGAACGGCGGGCAAATTCCTGCGGCGCCAGGTTGTCCAGCGAGCTGTGCGGCCGGACTCCGTTGTAGTCCCGGCGCCACACGCTCAAGACCAACCGGGCCTGCGGCAGATTCACAAACCAGTGCTGGTCGAGGCACTCGTCTCGGAAGCGCCCATTGAAACTCTCAATATAGGCGTTCTGCACAGGTTTTCCCGGGTCGATGAAGTGTCGCTCGATCCCCTGTTGGTGGGCCCAGGCATCCAGGGCGCGACTGGTGAACTCCGGGCCATTGTCGCTGATCAACACCTTCGGCTTCCCCCGTTCTCTTACAGCTTCCCCCAACAGACGGGCGACGGTGTCGCCCGTGATCGAGGTGTCGGCGAAACACACCACGCATTCCCGGGTGAAGTCATCCACGACGTTCAAAACGCGGAACCGCTGCCCGCTGGCGAGCTGATCACTGACAAAGTCGGTACTCCAACGTTCGTTGGCCGCTGAGGGCACCGTCAACGGCGTGCGGCGCTGCACCACCCGCTTTCTCCGGGTCTTTTTCCTGACGGTCAGGTCGAGCGCCTTGTAGACGCGATACACCCGCTTGTGATTGACCACCTTGCCCTCCCGGCGCAACAGCACCTCCAGCCGCCGGTACCCGAACCGAGGTCGCTCCTGGGCGAGTTTCTGGAGCTTTTCCCCCAGCTGTTGATCGTTTTTGCGGACCTTATAGCGATGCGACGAGCGACTCAGGCCGAGCACACGACAGGCTCGACGTTCACTGACGCCGTGATGAGCTTGGAGGTAGCGCACCGCCTCACGGCGCTGCGCGGGCGCTACCACTTCTTTCCCACGACATCCTTCAGCATCGCGTTGTCGAGGGCCAGGTCAGCGACCAACTTCTTCAACCGGGCGTTTTCATCCTCAAGCTGTTTGAGCCGCTTGGCGTCGTCAGTTTTGGGCTGCTGGCTGTAGGTGGCCCTCCAATACTGGATGGTCTTGCGGCTGATCCCGGTTGAGCGGCTGACCGCTGCGATGGTCTCGCCGTTTTCGACCCGTCCGAGAACTTCGAGGACCTTCTCTTCACTGTGTCGTTCTTTCCCCATACGCTCCCCCTGTTCTACCTGGGGTGTCAGCGCTGGACCTCAAAATGGGGGCAATGTCACGAGGGCTGGTGGGCGCCGTACCGCCCAGAGCGCGTCCACCGCCTGCACTCCCTGAGCAAGAGCTTCACCGCGACCGCCATCGGCTTGCTTGTCTCCGAGGGGCGGCTGAACGTGGAGGACCGGATGGTGTCCCTCTTCACGGACGCCCTGCCCACCACAGTGGATGAGCACCTGGCCGCCATGCGGGTCCATGACCTGCTCACCATGCGTACCGGGCACGCCGAGGACCCGACGGGCACGGTGGTCAAGGCGCCGGACGGCGACTGGGTACGGGCCTTTCTTGCTCAGCCCGTCACGTTGCCGCCGGGCACGCATTCTGTCTATAACAGCGCGGCCACCTTCATGCTCTCGGCGTTGGTGCAGCGACTGACGGGCGAGACGCTGCTCGACTACCTGCGCCCAAGGCTACTGGAGCCGCTGGGCTTGGGGGAAGCCCGCTGGATCACGAACCCTCAGGGGATCAATGTCGGCGGCTGGGGGCTATACCTGACCACCGAGGGGATCGCGCGCTTCGGGCAGTTCTACCTCCAACGTGGCTGTTGGGAGGGTGAGCAGATGTTGCCCGAGGCGTGGGTGGATGAGGCCACCCGCGCCCAGGTGCCGCCCGGCGAGGACGAGGCGAGCGACTGGGCCCAGGGGTACGGCTTCCAGTTCTGGCGCTGCCGCTTTGATGCCTACCGCGCCGATGGGGCCTTCGGGCAGTTGTGTGTGGTGATGCCACAGCAGGAGGCCGTGCTGACGATCACCGCAGGCGTGCAGAACATGCAGCGCGTGCTCGACCACGTGTGGACGCACCTCCTGGCCGGAATGGACGAGCATGGGGCGTGGCCTGAGGACCCGGGCACCCTGGAGACCTTGTGTGCCCGTTGTGCCACCCTACGCCTCGATAGGCCGAAGACGACTGACGAGACGGGGGATGAATGGCGAGCAACCCTGCTCGACGAGACCTACACCTTTGGGCCAAACGAGGCTCAGTTGAGGAGGGCGCGGCTCATCGCGGGCTTTACGTCCTGCCGGTTGATGGTCACCGACAACTGGAGTGAGCACACCATTGATTTCGGTCTTACCACCTGGGATGAGAGCAAGACGACCCTCTGGGCAGGCAGCGAGGAGACAATTCTGGCGCGGGCCGGGTGGACGCAGGAGGGCACCCTCGGCCTGGAGGTTCTATTCATCGAGGGTGGCTTCCACTGGTCAAGCGTGATCGACAAGGCTGCCGGTGTTTTAACCACCTGGCTGCCATTGACCGGCGGCTTGGAAGAAGAGCCCTTGCTGGCGCGGCGGGATGACGCAAACGAGGCCGGTGGTTCAACCCAGCAGCAGGAGGGGATGGCCTATCGAGGGGGCAGCGGCTGAGGTCGCGCCCGATCATTTTGACCCGAACTCTGCTCAGCGCCAAGCCTCGTTCCAACTCTCGTCGGACCCTAAAAGCGAAGGCTTGCCTAACAGGGCGGCGAGCCGATTCCGGTGTAGCTCTGCACAATGGGTTGCCCAGGTGCAAGGTGACAGCGTGCAGGTGAGCAAGAGTCAACACGGGGGGAGGCGGGATGGCCTCAACTCAGGTCTTGCACCTGGATAGGGAGAGTGCATAGCCGTGCTGGCGCAGGAATTCCTCCTCTTGCCAGACCTGTACAGCAAGTCGCTGAACGACTAACAGGGGCAGGGCCATTCGAGCCGCGACTTCGGCCGCCTGTTCCAACGAGAGGCTGTCGGCGCGGCAGAGCATCGCCAGCGTGAACGCGGCAAAGACGAGCAGGACCCAGCGGTCCAGTCCTTGGGCGGTTCGCAACGCGAACCGATTCAGCCCGAAGCCATGCTTCGCTTCTTTAAAGAACGACTCGATGGCCCAGCGCCGTGCTCCTTCCCGGGCGACCAAGTCGCCCGGGAGCAGTTGGGAGGCGACGGAGAAAAAGGTGCGCTGCCCTCGGTCAACCCGGGCCAGGGTGAGCGTGTCCCACGGCCAGTTGGCCAGGTGAATCCAGCTCCCGTGTTCACAGTCCTGCACCGTGACGTGACCAGGATGGTCGGTGCGTCGAGTGGAACGGACCCCCACCACGAACTCGAAGCCCAGGTCCCGCACGCCCTGAAGGAACGCGGCGGACTCGAAGCCGCTGTCCGCCAGCACCCACACGTCAAACCGCTCGCAGACCTCTGCTGGAACGGTTGACAGCAACTCCAGGGCGAGACGAACAGGGGAAGGGGACCCCTGCCCCCGGTGGAAGCCCATGGGCTTCCACCGGTACACCCGGTAGCCCACAGGCAACTTCAGGTCTCCGTACACCGCATACAGCACCACCAGATGAATGCCGTAGACCTCGCCCTGCACGCGGACGAAGGGCAGCTCGCGTCCCGTCTTCGGGACGCTGGTCAGGTCCACACACAGCCGTAAGCGAGGGTGGTGTTTGCGGCGGGCGGCGAGCAGCAGGGCGTCCCATTGAGCTTGCACCAAGGTCGTCCAACAGGCCGCCGTGTTCCACTCGTACACGTTGAGCAAGCGACTGAGCGCACTGGCCCTCACCGTGTGGGCCCGGTGCAGCGCTTTTTTCGTCTTCAGGTCGAGAAAGAGCCCCAGCGCAGCCTCCAGGCTGCGCTTCTGGTACGGACTGGTCGGGATGGCGAGCAGCGCGTCTGCCGTTTGGGGAGGCGCGCTCCCCGCGAAGTTTGAGGTCACACACACCCTCTTTCTCGCGTCTGGGAGCGCTTTTTGCTACCTACTCAGATGCAAGAGATGAGCTTGAGACTTGGGCGTGCAGGGCCAGGAATTCCTGAGTCCGTCGTCGTCGCTTGAAACCCAGTTGGCTTCGCTCCTGTCGTCGGGTTGGGCGGTGTGACTGCTCAATCAGATTGTTGCAGCGCGCGGTCGAGGCGACCTGGACGTGCTCCACGATGTGGAGCACGGGAAGTCCTCGAAGAGCGGCGCCATAGCTCCAGAGCTTGTCGGTATGAATGACCTCGGGGACGTCATACTCACTCAGCAGCCGGGTGAAGAAGCCCCGGGCGGCTTCTGTGTCCCGATGCGGCTGGAGCAGGATGTCGAGCACAGCGCCATGTTCATCGACGGCCCGCCATAACCAGTGTTTGACCCCTCCGACCGGCACGCACATCTCGTCGAGATGCCACAGAGAACCCCGTCGGGGTTCTCTGTGGCGTGGTTCCTCGGTGAGCAAGGGGGCGAATTTGATGTTCCACTGCCGCAGGGTCTCGTGGCTGACCACGAGACCGCGCTCGTGGAGCAGTTCTTGGACGTCCCGCTGGCTGAGGGGGAAGCGGTGATACAGCCAAAGCGCGTACCCAATGACGCTCAGGGGGAAACGGTGGCGGTACGGCTTGCGGTCGGTCACAGCTCACCAGCCTACCGAGCTTAAGTTGCCAGAACCGCGACGGTCATGTCCACCGCCTGCTCCAGCAGCTCCCCGGGAGCGACCTCAGCGAAGCGGGCGCCGCGCGCCTGCCAGTCCACCGTGTAGACGTGGCTGGTCAGGACGACGCCGCTGGTGCTCAATGTCCCGGGCAGGGGCAGTTCGGTCCTGTAACCCTTGCTGCGGGTGGTAATGGGGAGGCAGATCATCAGGCCGGTGCGGCGGTTGTACCCGCTGTTGCTGATGACCAGCGCGGGCCGCTCCCCACCCTGCTCGTGTCCGGTCCGGGGGTTGAAGTTCACCCAGTAAATGTCGCCGCGCTCGGGCGACTTCACAGCCACTCGGCCTCTTTGCCTACCAGGTCCTGCTCGGGCATGTCCTCGTAGCGCAGGTGGCCCTCGGGCATCCCCTCCAGCAACTCCTCGATGTCGTAGCGGCTGCGGCGGCGCCGCAGGGGTTTGAAGGCCAGGGTGCCGTCTTCGAGCATCGACAGCTCGAACTCCTGGCCGGGGACGAGGTGCGCGAGCTGGGCCTGCGCGGCGGGGATGTTAAACCCCAGGCTATTGCCGTGCTTCAACAGCTTCACTTTCATGTCTTACATTGTACTACGCGAGGCGGTGCACAGGCTTGACCTGGAGTGCATCCAACGCGAGGTTAAAGGGATTGGGCCTGCCTCGGTTGTGCGGATCTTCCGCAATCCCGGTGCAGCCCTCAAGCGGCGAGCAGGACACGCCGACGAAGGAGTTCGAAAGACCCTCGCCCGTACATCTGGCGCTTGACGAGCTTGATCTTGTTGACGACCCCCTCCGTCGGCCCATTACTCCAGGGTAGTGTCACCGCTGCCAGGAATGCCGCCCGTTCCCGGGTCAGCCCCACCGCGAAGCTGCGCACATCCTGGAAGTTGCTCTCTTTCGCCGCCGTTAACCAGGCGTCCAGATCGGCCTCCGTGCCCTCACGCATCAGGTGCCGGAAGCCCTGCGCCAACTGGCGCAGGGCGATCAGGTCCGGGCACTTCTCCTTGAGCTTGTCGAACAGCGTTCGGTCGCGCTCCTGCAACCGGTCGTCGTCATTCAGCAGCAGCCACACGATCTGACCAGCAAGAAAATCGGACTTTTTCCACGGCCCCTTGACAGCAGGGCGTTCTGGACGCCCCTCGGGATGTTCGGCCTCCTCAATGCGTCGAGCCAGCACCCATTGATGGACCCGCTTCTAGCCGTTTGGATAGCCCTGCGCCTGAATCTGGCGCAACAGTTCCCGCGCGTTCCGTTCGCCCGCCTGCCACTGCTGCCAAAGGTACTCGTCGTAGGCGTCAATCGCGCTTTTCCGGGCGCGGTGCCGTGTCTCGGGCACGACATCCACCCGCAGGCTGAACCGGACGAAATGCTTGCTGCACCGCAGTTCTCGGCTAATCACTGCTATGGGCTTGCCCACAGCATGCATCTCCTTGACGCGCGCCACCTTGGCCTGGCGGCGCTCATAGCGCCGCTGACGTTCAGCTTCCTCACGTGCTGTGCGCGGAATTGTCGGTTCAGGCATCAATTCGAGCTTCGCTGCGTCGAAGCTCGTCTGGGACCGCTGCAGTTGCCGTTCCAATGCCTCGCGCAGGTTCTTCACGACGTGCCAGCGGTCCATCACCTGGGTCGCTTGCGGGGCACCTAAGGTCACGCCCCGCTCGTACTCAGTCCAACGGTCACGGCTTACTACTTCGATCTCCGGATGCGCCGCAAGCCACGACGACACTGTTTGCACCGTGCCGCCTTGCAGAAGATCGATGGGCTTTCGGGTGTCGAGATCGACCACCACTGTGCCGTACCTGATGCCCTTGCGCAACGCGAAATCGTCGATCCCCACCGCGACGCATCGCTCGACCGGCTGTGGCTGACCGTCCCACAGGACGGTCAGGAGCCGATCACCGCTGGTGGCAATGTGGCAGCCTTGTAAAACCCGCTTGCCAGGCTCACCACCCAAGGACAGGGCAACCCGCCAAAGGACGGCGCGTAACGCGCTGGTACAGCGCGAAAAGGGTTCAGCCAGTGCGGGAAACCGTTCGGCGAAGACCCGCTGCGAGCAGCGGGCGATGCGGCAACGGAAGCGGCGCACGACGAGGTGCAGGGTGACGGGTAACGTTGACCATGGTAAGTCCTGCACATGGCGAGCGTACCGGCTGTGGACGCTAGACGAGGGCGACTGGCATCTCGGGCACGGCACGCACGTCCGCTCGCTTTGCAGCGTCAGGTCAAGTGCTGTGGTCCCCAGGTGGGCGGCGACGAGCCGGAGATGAAGTTCGACGGGAAGAAGCCGTTCCAACACAGCATGTAGGTCGCCCATCCCTCGGTCTAACACGCCGCCTGAGGGCTGCACCGGGATTGCGGAAGAGCCGCAAAACCGCGGTACTCCCAGGCCGCCCCGTGTCCCGCTTGGGGCGCAGCAGGCTCAGGGCCTCGTGAGCGGCCCAGGCCAGGAACACCCGAACCCCCGTGCGGTAGCTGCGCAGGGTCAGGGGGCTGACGCGGGCGCCCTGGCCGCCGTAGAGGGTCAGGTGGGCCTCGGTCAACGCCCACAGCAAGTCGAGGTCCTGAAGGGCGACCGCCTGGGCGGCGGTGCGCTTGCGCTCCTCTTCGGACAGGTGGGCGTAGCGCCCGGCACGCTGGGTGAGGGCGACTTGGGCGGGGACCAGGGTGGTCATCGGTTCTTGAGTATGGACCGGGCCGTGGAGAAGCGGGGCCACAAGCGAAGCTTTCCTTACCCTTCCGGCAGGGTGAAGAAGAAGGTCGTGCCCTCCCCCAAGGTGCTCTCCAGCCACAACCGGCCGCCGTGGCGCTCGACGATCTTCTTGCACACCGCCAGCCCAATTCCGGTCCCCTCGTACTCCTCCCGGCCGTGCAGCCGCTGGAAGATGGTGAAGATGCGCTCGTAATACTGCGGCTCGATCCCGATACCGTTGTCCGAGACCGCGAAGCGCCAGAACTCGCCGTCTTGCTCAGCGGAAACGCGAACGCGCGGGACGACGCCCTCCCGGTGGTACTTCAGCCCGTTCGAGATCAGGTTCTGCAAGAGCTGATCCAGTTGCTGCCCGTCGGCGAGGACCAGGGGCAGATGTCCACGGGTGATCTCCGCATCCGTGTTCCCCGGTTCTGCCTGAAGGCGCCGGGCTACCACATCGAACACGGCGCCGCTGTCTACGGGCTGCGGCTCGCGTTGCTGGGTATGCACCCGGGAAAAGGCCAGCAGGTCATCGACCAGCCGCTTCATGTGCTCGCCGCTCTCCATGATCTGCCGCAGGTAGAGCTGCCCCCGCTCGTCGAGGTGCTGACCGTACTTGCGGTGGATGACCCCAGCAAAGCTGGTCACGGCGCGGATCGGGGCTTGCAGGTCGTGGGAGGCGATGTACGCGAACTGTTCCAGTTCCGCATTGCTGCGCCGCAGCTCCTCAGTGCGCCGGGACAGGTCCGCCACCCCCTCGGCGCGTTCCAGGGCCAGGCCCAGGCTGCGTACGGTGGTTTCAAGGACCGCCCGGTCCTCGGCACTCCAGCGCCGTTCGTGAAACAGCGGCACGTTGAAGATGCCCAGCACCTCGCCGCGCACCATCACCGGCAGGGTGGCGACCGCGTTCACGTGGCTCACCACCTCGGCGGGCGTGTCGGCTCCTTGCGCGTACACGTCCTGAAAGTAGGGTGCCCGGGTGCGCTGCGGGATGTCCAGGGTCGGGGTCTGTCCGGCGGGCAGGCCCGCGTCGATGGTCGCCTGAAGGGCGGGGCTGCCCACGTTGCGGGCCTGGGCGGTGGCGTACCAGCGGCCGTCGCGGACCTCCCAGAAGGCCGCGTAGCCGGGCGGCAGCAGGGTCATCACCATCTCCAGGGCCGACCCGATCAGGGCGGAGGGCTCGGTCTGAAGGGTGAGGTCGCCCAGCAGGTCGGAAAAGCCCTCCAGGGCCCGGGTTCTGGCCTCCAGTTCTGCGTTCTGCTCGGCGAGGCGCCGGGTCTGCTCGGCCCGTTCCAGCGCCAGGGTAAGCTGGCGTCCCACCGTCTCCAGCGCTGCCCGGTCCTCGCCCGACCAGCGCCGCACGGTGAAGAGCGCAAAGCCCAGCACGCCCCGCACCTCCCCGCCCACCTGCACCGGCAGCGTGACCGTGGCTCCCGGGTACTCCTCGCTGCCGACGAGGTGATCACTCGCCGGGTCGTACTCGTCCTGATAGTGGGCCTCGCCGCCGCGCCACGGAATCAGGAGGTTGGGGGTCGTCTCGAAGGGGAGGCCCGCCGCCAGCACCGCCTGCAACTCGGGCGTGTTGGCGTGGCCGACCTGCGAGCGCGGGCGCCACCGGTCCCCGTCCGGCTCGAAGTACGACGAGAAGCCCGGCGGCAGCAGGCCCAGCACCACCTCCTGGGTGCGGCGGATCAGGGTGTAGGGGTCGGTTTCCAGCACGAGGTCGCGCGACAGCTCGGCGAACGCCGAGAGGGCCTGGCTGCGCCGCGCCTCCTCGTCCTTGCGGGCCTGAAGCTGGCGGGCCTGCTCGGCACGCTCCAGGGCCAGTTCCAGGCTGCGACCTACCGCCCGGAAGATGACTTGGTCGCGCTCCGCCCACCGCGAGGTGGTCTTGAAGCCCATCATGAGAAAGCCGAGCACCTCACCCGCCACCATGACCGGGTACGCCGCGACCGTGCCGTCGTGGTCGCGGCCCTCAATGCCCTCGGGCTCGGCATCCCAGCCCTTAGTGAAGATGGGCGCCCGCTCGCGCAGCAATTGCGCGATCAAGGGTGTGTCGCCCGGCAGGCCCGCTTGCCGGGCGGCGATGAAGTCGGGCTGGGCATCGAGGTCGGTCGTCCACGTCCGCAGCTTCCACACCTTGTCCTCGCGCTGGTAGTAGCCGCCCGTCCCGTCCACGAACTGGGCCTTGAGGACCTCGACGGCCCGTCCAGCAAGGGTCACCACGTCGGTCGAGGTGCCGACCGCCTCGGTGAACGTCACAAAAGCCTCCTGGGCGTGGGCCTTCTCCTCGATCTGCCGGGCCCTGTGGGCAAGCTGGGCTGCCGCCCTGGCCCTCTCGAAGGCCAACCCCAGCGTGCCCGCCGCCCGAAACAGCAGGTCGCGCTCGCTGTCCTGCCATGGGCCCAGGTCCGTCCCCCGCCACACCACCAGAAAGCCCTCCAGCGTGCCGTCCGGCAGGTGGATGGGTTCCACCCCACCCGCCAGCGAGGGAAACGAGGCCAGGGTGCCGGGTTCCGCGTGGTAGTCGTTCAGGTACACCCCCCGGCCCGCCTCGGCGGCCCGATGCAGGATGGGCGTGTCTTCCAGCCGCAGACCCGGGCGGGTCATGTAGCTCGTGATGACCTCCGGCGTCTGGCCCCACAGGGTGGGCAGCCGAATGCCCTGGCCGTCCACGCGTACCACCAACATGCTCTGCGCGCGCAGGGCCGGGCCGAGGGTCGCCAGCGCCAGGTCCGAGACCTGCTCCGGGGTGGAGGCGCGTTGCAGGGCGTCCCCCAGGGCGGCCAGCACCTCGGCGCGTACCCGGGCCATCTCGGACTCGCGGGTGCGCTCGCGCACTTGGGCTTCCAGGTCGGCACCGCGCGCCCGCGACGCGGCCTCGGCCGCCCGCCGGGTGCGCAGGTCTCCCAGGTAGCCCACCACCAAGGACTGCCCGACGTCCTCGTAGCGCACCAGCACCACGTTCAGGGGGACTCGCTCTCCCCCTCGGGTCAGCATCTCCTTCTCGTAGGGCTCGGAGGTGCCCTCGCCCAGGGCCTGAGCGAAGGCCTGCCCGTCGGCCTCCCGGTACTCGGGCGGTGTGAGCGAGGCCCAGTCAATCTCCCCGGCCTCGAACTCGGCGCGGGTCAGGCCGAGGAGCCCCAGGTAGGCGTCGTTGACCAGGATGAGTCGCCCCGACAAGTCCCCGGCGGCGATGGCGACCGGGCTGGCCTCGACCATCCGGCGAAAGCGGGCCTCGCTGCCGCGCAGATCCACGAGCAGCCGTATGCGTCCCAGGGCCAAGGCGCACTGCGAGGCGAGGGTGCGCAGGAAGCGCTTCTCCTCCCCCGTGAACCCGTGCGGCTCTTGGAAGTCGAGGACGATGACGCCCAGGGGAGCCTCGTCGAGGAACATCGGCAACACGGCGGTGGCAACGGCGGCCACGCCGCCCGTGCGGGCCTCCAGCTCGGGATAGGCCCGCAACAGGTCCCCCTCGTGCTCGAAGAACAGGGGCTCGCGGCGCCTCAACGCGTCTCCAGTGGGCACGTTACCGTCCAGGGGACCGTCCTGCCACAGGGTCTGGGCCCCCTCCTCGTGGCCCTGGACGGCCGCGATCTCCAGGCGGTCCCCCGCCGCACTCACCAGGAGCACCGCGCCCGCGACGGCGCTCAGTGCCTCCAAGGCGGGGTGCAGGACCACCCGGAACACGTCGTCCCGCGTGCCCGCAGCGGCCAGGGCCTCCGTGAGGTCTTGCAGCCGTTGGCTCAGGGATGCGGGGGACGTGGCCGGACTGGACATGCGGTCAGGATAGGGGTCACCCGCAGCGCTGGTCTGAGCAGATGCCCACACCTGAGAGCCCTCCCGACCCGTCTTCCAAGCTCCGGTGAAGGGCCCTCATGTGGTCTGAGAATATCGGTTCTCAGACTCCGGACGCGGAGGTAGGGGCCTTGCTTCCTCTCATCTTTGAACACATCAACGCGTTCTAAGCACATCCGCCCGAAAACGTCCGTTAAGGCTTTTCACGCCGTCTATGAGGGAGTTCGTGCTTTAGCCATACTGCGTCATTTCTACCGATGTTCGCCGTTGGGTTGGGCAGTAAAACCTCGATTGTTCGAGAGAAATTCGAGGTCGAAGCACAAGTGCGAACGGTCAACGGCTGATCTCGGGCGGTCGGGCCGACAGCGCGTGACACGCCGCTTGAGCGAAAGGGGAGTGTCTGACCTTTCTGGTGACCCGGGTGCTGACCGCTGGGGGCAGGGACCGCCGAAGACCGCCCCCAGGAGTGCGGTGTCCGGTTAGCGGAGGACATCCACGTAGTGCGGGTTGTACATCACGCCCAGCACGTTACCGAACGGATCAATGACGGTCGCCGTGACGAATCCCGCACCGCGGTGCTGGGGTCCTTGCAGCGGCCTTGCGCCCAGCGACTGCAACCACTCGAAGGTCGCCTCGATGTCAGTCACATGCCAGTACACCACTGCGCCGCCTGGGCTGGACGCGAACCCTTCCGGTGCGTACCGGCGGTCGATCAAGCCCAGCTCCTGCTGGTAGTCGCCCACGCGAAACTCCGCGTACCCCGGGCGCTCGAAATACGGGGGGAGGCCCAGGACCTCGGTGTACCACCGCTTGGCCGCCTCCAAATCATCCGCCCACAGATTCACCGTCGCGATGCCGCGCAGACGCTGGACGGGGTTGCTTCCCGGCTCTCCCTGAAGGTTGGTGTTCATGTCCATCAGCCTGCCACCAGTGCCCGTCAGGGCTTGTCGTGCTCTTGTGGCAAGCTGCACGTGTGTACGACCCCAGCATGCGCGTCCTGACGGTCCTGGAACTCCTGCAAGCCCGCGAGCAGGTCACCGCCACCGACCTCGCCCAGGCGCTAGAGGTCAGCGTTCGCACCGTGCAGCGGTACGTGGCCCGCTTGCAAGACCTGGGGATTCCCGTGCACTCCACCCGGGGTCCCGGCGCGACGTACCGCCTGCGGCCCGGCTTTCGCCTGCCCCCCCTGATGTTCAGTCTCGGGGAGGCGTTCGCACTCGCACTGGGTCTCGACGCGCTGGCGTACCTGGAGCTTCACGACGGCAACCCCGACTTACCAGGCGCCCGCGCGAAACTGGAGCGGGTCCTCCCTCCTGAAGTGCGGGAACGCCTGCGGGGGACCCTCGCGGCCCTCGCGTTCGACCTGCCACCCGCCATACCTACCCCCCAGGCGCAGGTGCTCACAACCCTGGCGCAGGCGGTGCAGGCTCGGCTCGCCGTGCGCCTGGTGTACGCCGTCTGGCACGCGGACACGGCCACCGAGCGGGTGGTGGAGCCGCTGGGGTTGCTGCGGCATGACGGGCACTGGTTCCTCGCCGCGTACTGTCGGCTGCGAGGTGCGCCGCGCCTGTTTCGGGTGGACCGGGCGCGTGAGGTGGAGGTCACCCGGGACGCCTTCGCGGCCGACCTGGAACTGGACGTGCGGGCCTTCGTGCAGGAGCGATTAACGTTGGCGGTGAGCCCGTGGCGCGTGACTGCCTGGGTGGACCTGCCGCCACATGAGGTGCTGGCCCGCTGGCCGCACTCAACGCTGCTGGTGTCCCCGGAGGGGATGGGCTCGCTGGTGCGTCTGAGTGGGCTGCACCTGGACACGGCGGCGGCGCTGTTGTTGTCGCTGGACGTGGAGGTCGAGGTGCGTGAGCCGGCCGAACTGCTGGAAGCGTTCGGGCGGGTGGCGGCACGAGCGAGGAACGTGGTGCACCGCATGGTTAAAGCACGAACTCCCTCCCAGACGGCGTGAAAAGCCCTAACGGACGTTTTCGGGCGGATGTGCTTAGAACGCGATCAACTCCCCTTGACGCTGCCACCCATGCGTAGCGAGGCTAATGGTGGAGGTTTCGATGATTTTGCTCCTGCTCCTGATCGGCCTGATCGCCTTGCTCCTTTACCGCCAGCGCCCCCTGACTGATCAGGTGCTGGCATTCGCCCTCCGTACCGATCAATTGCCACGCCCCATTGTCCAGCGCCTGGTCCTGATCGCGCTGATGATCGGTTCGCTTGTCCTGATGGTGCGGCAGAGTCAGCTCGGTGTTATCAGCCTGCTCATTACCCTGGCCCAGGGCGTGCTGGCGGTGCTGGCCCTGCTGCACGTCCCGGTGCCGCCATTGGTCGTGCAGGGCGTGGGCCTGCTGCTGCTCGCGCTCCTACTCGGTCTGGCTCCGATAGCGTACGTGAGCATCCTGCGCCGACTTCATACCGTCGAGTCAAGTGTTCGCCACCCATAGAGCGATTGAACAGAAGAAAGGCGGCCGCCGGGCCGCCTTTCTTCTACAGACACTTCCTGCCCTGGACCGGGGTTACACCCCCAAGTGTGCTCGAAGGGTCTCAGGCGTCCACGTCGGTAGACCGCACCCCAGGAAGTCTCCGTCGCTTGTGAGAATCGGTGCGTCACCCAGATGCAGCGCCAGGGCCACCAGCGGCCAATCGTTCGGGTCGCGCGGCACGCGGCGGCGCGCTTCAGCCTCTCGATCCGCGTAATCGGCCGCTACCACGTACACGATTCGGGCGGTCAGGAAGTTGAAGGCGTTCTCCAGGAGCTGTTCGACCTGTTCCGCCTCCGCACGACCGCTCCTCACCATCAGTCCACCTCGGCGCCTCAATTCGTGCTCCGTCTCGCTCGCCGCGTGTTGAGGTTGAAACAGTGTCACGTCTGGGTGAGCCAGCAACGCCAGCCCTCGTGCCCGCAACACCTCGCCCACCAGCACGCTTGCATCCACCACGTTCAACGCGCGTGGCCGTCGTCTTCCCGTGCAAGGCGTTCGATCTCGTCCGCGAGGGCGTCCGTCGTCATGTCGTTCCGCTCCGCGATCTCCCCTAGCAGCCGCTGCACGTTCTGGGCGAGCTGATAGACGCGCAGTTTGTCCCCCCGCGCTGTGTCCCCCAGCGGTACGTACATCCCCACCGGGCGCCCATACCGCTCGATGATCACCGCTTCACCCTCGTTCACAATGCTGCTCGCCTGATCCTTGAGCTCCTTGATTCCCACGTTCCGCATCCTCCTACCTCCTTTTGTCCAACATCTTAGCCAACTTTTTGGCCCGGATTGACTCGCCAGGACGCTTGGTGGGTGAGGGGGGCAAGGGTCCTCTCGGGACGACACCTTCCGTCTTCTGCCTGCTGCTTCATCCCCAGTCTCTGCCGGGGAGGCGACACCACCCCTGGCGGGGTGGTCCAAGGCAGGGGGGAGGGGATCAGAGGGTCCTCTCCTCAGGAAGTTTTTATGAAGCGGATTCCCGAGTACGACGTTATGGCGCTCTGTGTTCTCGCCTTCGTTCTATGTGTCCTCTTTTCAGAAGCCCGGCTGGCTGTTGAAGGGTTGAATCGTGTCCTGGATACTCTCGATCACCACCTTCAGCTCGTTGCCCTCGTTCGACTGGCTGAGCTTATTGCGAGAGGCTCGAAGGCCGACTGATTCCTGGCGAGTGGGTGAAGGGTTTTTACCTCTCACCCACTCGCTGTCTCTGTTTCGCCGCGAAAACCAGTTCCTTCGCCTCGCTTCGCATCCCAGTTGCATGCACTACCACCACGGGTGTGGTTATTGATGGTTGAACATCAGATTTTGTGGATGAGACTCCGGGCAGCAGGGTGGTCAGACGGACGCTGTCCAAGGGGTGCCGCTGCATCCACTGCCATTCCTGCGCGCTCAATGGACCGGCCTTGTGGCGCACGGCCCGGGGCACGAACACTTTGCCTAGATCGTGCAGCAGCCCGGCCCGGCAGGCTTCACGCACCTGCTCGTCGGAGAGCCTCAGGTGCTCGGACACGGCGGCGGCCAGCAGCGCCACCCGTCCGGAGTGAGCGGTGGGAGGCCACCCGGCCACGCGCTCGGCCAGGCGTGGGCAGACCCCACTCGACGGGAAGAGGCGAGGAGAGAAGACGTTGGGCCAGAGGGTCATCGGCACCTCCTTTGGGGCAAGCGAGAGCGCCCTCGTCCGGGGGCGAGGGCGCTCGGGAGACTGGTTCAGAGTGGGCTGAAGACGAACTTGTCGCAGGTGCCGCCACGCAGGACGCTCTCGGTGTGCTCGCCGAGGTACATCTCCCCGATGATCGCCTCCAGCGCCCCCCACACCGCGCCCAGGGTAAAGGTGCACTTGCGGTCGCTGCCGAGGGGTTCCCCCGCCGAGCACACGGTGTCCTGGGTCTCGATGACGATGTTCTCGCCCTCGCGGTAGGAGCGGGTCACGGCGGCCAGGCAGGTGCCGTCCCGCCCGATGGCGGCGTCAAGCAGGGGCGCAATTTGCTCGACCGGCACATTGCGGCCCGCCACGCCGAGTTCGGTGGCGAGGTCGCGGCCCCGCACCTTCCCGGCGCGGGTGAAGACGACGGCGGCCCCGTCCGGGCCGAGGGTGTCCTCGACGCCGACGATCACGGCCTTGAAGCAGACGACGGAATTGAAGTCGCCCAGGTGCGGGCGCAATTGCGGGGTGGCGGCGGCGGTCACGGGAGTCCTCCTGGGGTAAAGGGTGGTGAGCAGGTGGTGGAGCGAGGCGGGCAGGGTTGCCATACGAACCTCGGAACGTCGGGGAGAGGGGATCAGAGGATGGTGGCGACGCTCTGGGCGGCGTCCCGGGCTTCCATGTTCAGCAGGCCCAGGTTGATCCCCGTCGGGGCGACGACGGCGAGCACGCCTTTGTTCCCAGCCGCGTAGATGTACACCTGGCCGTGTGCTCCCCCCACGCTCATGTCGGTGAGCTGACCCGAGCCGAGCGTGTCGTTGATGCGCTTGCCCAGCCCCAGGGCGGTCGCGGCCATCGCGGCGACGCGGTTGGCGTCCGTGCCGTTCCCCATTGCCTGCGCGATGGGCAGACCGTCCACCGTGGCGACGAGCGCGCCCCGCAGTTCGGGCATCGAGGTGCGCAGGGTGGTGAGGGTGGAGTTCAGGAGGTCCTGCTTGCTGAGGGTCGCGGTCATGGTGACTTCCTTTCCGGGGCTGAGGGTGAGCCCGGTCACGAGAGGGCGGGGGCGGCGAGCTGGAGTTCGAGCAGGCTGGCGAGCAGCAACCGGGCGTGATCCGGGTCGGTGGCGTTTAGACCGACGACCTGTCGCTCGGGCAGGCCGAAGTACAGGGCCACGTCGTCAGGGGCCCACACGCGCGGCAGGTCCTGGCGGGTCACGCCGACCAGGAAGGGCACCGGGATGCGGCTGGTGATGAAGTCGAGGATGTTGCGGGCGTGGGCGAAGTCCTGGGGACGGTCCCCGGCGACAAGCAGCACCAGCCCGAGGGCGCCCTCGCACAGCACCTCCCACATGAAGGAAAAGCGGTCCTGCCCTGGGGTGCCGTACAGGTGCAGTTCCTGGCCGTCGAGGCGCAGGGTGCCGAAATCGAAAGCAACGGTGGTATGACGCTTGCCGATGTCCTCGCTCGCCTCGGCCTCGGTGGCGACGACGGGCGTCTCGGAGAGGGTCTGGACGAAGGTGGTCTTACCCGCGCCGACGGGGCCGGACACCACGAGCTTCAGTGGGGCCTGGAAATCGGTCATGCGCTCGCCAGGCCGGAGAAGCGGCGCAGGGCGCCGAGCAGGCGTTGCACGAGCGGGGCGGGAGCGAGAGGAGGGGCGGGAGCGAGAGGAGGGGCGGCGGGGACCGGGCTTGCCACCGACCCTACGGCGCCCGCCGCCTGGGGCAGGACGCTCCCCGCCCGCAGCGGCGCAATTAAACTCACGGCTCGCAGTCGGTGCAACGTCTCCTGAACCTCGCGTTCGGGGCGACCGACCCGCCGGGCCAGGTCCGAGGCGCTCGCTCCTGCGGCCAGATGCGGCCCGATCATGGCCCAGGTGTCCGCGAGCCCAGGGGGAACGGGCGCGGTGGTCGAGGCGGGCATGAAGCGGGTGTCCGGGTGGGGCAACTGGTCTTCGGGGACGGAGGTTTCGGCTGAGGCAGGAAGCAGCTCCAGCAGCGGCAGCTTGTAGAAGCCGGAGATGATGGCCGAGAACTCGCGAGGCTTGAACTCGAAGGCCCCCCGGCCCTGGGCGCACAATTCCCCCAGGATGTCGTGAACCCGGCTCGACTCCCGGACCGGGAAGCCGTCGAGGTACAGGGCGCGCAGAGCGCCTTGAATCAGCGTCAATTCGAGGGTGCGACCTCGGTAGGCACTGTGGAAGTACAGCGTCCCACTGCGAGGTTTGAGGACTCTCGCCAGATCGGTGAGCGGATGGTGTTCAAGGTCGCCGAAGAGAGCCACGTCAACTCCTTTCCGAACCCAGGGAAATGAGGCTCTGTGAGGATGGCTTTGCTTGCATCTGCCCCGAGTTGTACCCGGTGCAGAATGTCGAATCTCTTACTCTCCGGTGAACCTTTGAACATGAAGGGATCGCGCTAGACCCCGGCCTGACGACGTTCTCCGGCAGGAATAGTCCTGCTGGACCTCACAACCTCTTCCGAAGGAGCTCAGCACCTCTTGCCCGGCGGCGGGTAAACCTCCAGTTAGACGGTTTCAAACACTCCTTCTTGAATGGGTTAAGACCAAGCATCAACACGGGGGAGGAGCGCTCGCAGACCCCCTCCCCTGTGTTGATGCCCGGCGCCGCCGTCGCCCGCTCTCGGTCAGTAGTCCCAGTCGAGGGAGTGCTGACGCTGGTGCTGCTGGCGCTCGACCTCCAGCTCGCGGTGCCACTGGTGAACCTCC
Organism: Deinococcus aetherius; assembly: GCF_025997855.1. NCBI lineage: Bacteria > Thermotogati > Deinococcota > Deinococci > Deinococcales > Deinococcaceae > Deinococcus > Deinococcus aetherius. The sequence goes on along the minus strand of NZ_AP026562.1, from coordinate 328,537 downwards.
TCCAGCTCGAGCAGCGTCCGGGGGTCCTCCTGGTAGATGCCCAGCTCTAGCTGCAACTCCTTCTGCTGGCTGTACGCCTCGCGGCTGTAGGTCCGCAGCTCCGCCAACTCGTCCTTCTGCAAGGTCCTACTCGTGGCCGCCACCACATGCACGTGGTCGTGCTCGCCCTGGTCGGTGTGGCTGACCGCCACCCAATCGCGCACCTTGAGGCCTTGCTCCTCAATGCGCTGTATGACCGCCGCCGTCCATGCCTGCCGCCCCTCCTCGTCGAGGTCAGCGTGCCCCTCGCCCGGGTTGAGCACGAGGCGGTAGTGGTAGGCCTTGCCGGGCTGCTCCCCGGCCTGATCCAACCGCTCATAAGCCTGCTGGCGGCTGACCTCCCCCTGGCGGTCGAAGAGGAGCCGCGTCTCGCGTTCGCCCAGGTCGTTCTGCCGGTGCTGCATGTACCTCACTGACCCCTTGGCCTCGGCAACGCTGCGGGTGTAGCTGGCCTTTACCACCGCGAAGGATCGCGCCATGATCTCCCCTCTCCTCGACTACCGCCGCCCGAACAGGCCGCCCTTGGGCTGATTGCGGGCCTCTTCCTGAGCCGTCAGCAGCTCCGCAAAGGCGCCGTTTACAGCCCTGGTCAGATTCTGCATGGTGGTCCTCAGTTCACCCACGGCCTTCTGGGTCTCGCTGCCCTGCCCCTCCTGGGCCTCGATGCGCTTCTCCAGGGTCTGCACATGCTGAGCGAGAGAGCCGACCATCTCCAGGCCCTTGCGAAGCTCACGGGTGGCCGCCGTGAGGTCCACCAGGGCGCCTGGGTCCTGCTCTCCCGCCCCGGCGGCGATTTGGTTGAGGGTCTGCCGGACTCCGGGGCGGGGGCGCGGTGACCCTCGGCCCCTCAGCGCACCTCCTGCGCGTGGAGTTGCGCGTCGTGAAGCTGGCGGTAGAGCCCGCCCCGCCGCAGCGCCTCGTGGGTGCCCTGCTCGGCGACGACGCCCCCCTCCACCACCACGATGCGGTCGGCCCCCTGGATGGTGGCGAGGCGGTGGGCGATCACCAGGGTCATGCGGCCCCGCGCGGGTGATGGGTGCCCCCACGAGTTCCCGAAAGGGCGGGCGCAGGAGACTTCTCCACCGACCCGGCCCGAGGGTTCGGACCTCCCGGCTTGCGGTTTGCTTCATGACCGCCCGGCCTCTCCCCTCCTAGGCCGGGAGTCGTCGATACTGAGGCCGCTATGGCTGACACGACGGTGAAGAAGGTGAACTCCCACTACTCCCCCAAGGGCAAGCAGGGCCAGAAGTATCTGGTGAACGGCAAGTCCATGTCCATGCGGCTGTGGGAGGACGAGCAGCCCGGCGAGGGCGACGAGGCCCACGCCCGCCCGTACGAGACCGTCGGTTTCGTGATCTCGGGGCGCGCCGAGCTGCACATCTCGGGCTCGGTGCTTCTCCTCGAACCCGGCGACTCCTGGGTGGTGCCCGAAAATGCCGAGCACCGCTACAAGATTCTCGAACCCTTCACGGCGGTCGAGGCCACCCACCCTCCCGCCGAGATGCACGGCCGGGACGAGTAAAGGGGCGGGGCGCCCTCTCCCCCACCGCCGAATCCAGCGAGGCGGCGTTCAACTAGACGGCAACGATGGAAGCAGCGAAGGCTCAAGGTGTCCCTTCGCTGCTTCCGTCGTTTGTTCCGGATGCCCGGCGGGTCGATCTACCCGGCTTCCCCGAGCAGGCGCGCGAGTTCCCCCAGCAGGGTCTCGGCACGGCGCCTTTCCTTCGCCCCCAGGGCGTCGAGGCGGCGCCTGTCCCGCAGGGCGCGGGCGACGAGCGCGGCGGGGTCCGCAGGTTTATCTTTCCGGAAAGATAGGAGCCGTTCGCGGAGTTCGGCCTTGGTCGCGCCGCCCAGGGCGAGGTCGAGCAGTTCGCCCTGACGCCCCTCGGGCGCGGCGGCGACGACCCCGGCGAGGCTGTACCCCAGGCCGTGCTCGCGCATGGCGGTGAGGACGGGGGCAGGCCAGCGCAAAACCCGCAGCTTGTTCTTGACAAAGGACGTCCATGTGCCGCGCCCCAGCCCGGTGAAGAGCGCTTCCAGGCGCGTGACGTCCTCGGGGTGTTCACCCGGCCGGTTCACGAGGACGTGCAGGCGGGCGGGCACCTCCTCGGCGGGCAGCCCCAGGACGCGGGACACCAGCGCGACCGTCAGGTCCACCTCGTCGATGACATCGAGGTCGGCGCGCTGGAGGTTCTCGACGGCAGCGGCGTCCTGCGCCTCCTCGTCGCTCAGGTCGCGCACGACCACGGGCACGGCCCTCAGGCCCGCGAGTTTCGCCGCCCGCCAGCGCCGCTCCCCCGCGACGATCTCGTGACCGTCTCCTCCCGGCAGCGGGCGCACGAGCAGCGGCTGGAGGACGCCCCTGTCGCCCACGCTCGCCGCCAGGTCCCGGAGTGCGGCCTCGTCGAAGTGGCGGCGGGGCTGGAAACGGCTAGGGGTCAGGCTTTCGACGGAGAGTTCGCGGGGAGACTCCTCCCGGGTGTCCACCGGGGTCAGGTTTGCCACCAGGGCGCCGAGGGCCCCGCGCCGGGCGTCAGGGTCGCGCCTGGGCATGCGGCACCTCCCCCAGCACTTCAAGCAGTTCGCGCGTGACCGCCTGCACCTCGGCGACAGCTGGGTTTCTGGGGTCGTAGAGTGCGATGGGCAACCCCTGGAGCTGTGAGTTCGGGTAGACGCTGGGGCGCTCCGTCAGGGGCGTGCTCACGGGGGCGACGCCCGCCGCCCGCAACGCCTCGACGCTCTCGCGGCTGAGGTTGGTGTTTCCCACCCGGGTCGGCACCATCAGGGCGATCCGCAGCGAGGGCACTGCAACCTGCCTGAAGGTGGCGACCATGCGCGTGACCCCCGTCAGGCCCTCCAGCCCCTTGTTCCCGGCGGGCACGGGCACCACGAGGTCGTCCGCCGCGAGGACCGCCAGCGTCGAAAGCTGCCCCAGGCTGGGGGGCGGGTCGATAAGCACGAAGTCGTACGCGGAGGCGAGGTGGCGGACCGCCGTGCGTAGCCGCATCTGCCCCATGACCTGCCCGGGCAGCAGCGGCTCGACCTCCGCCAGGTCGAGGCACGACCGCACGAGGTCGAGGCCGTGGACACGCACCGGCTGGGGTAGGCTCAGATCCTCCGTCGGGCCCAGGACCGCCGAATACAGGGTTTCGAACTTGGCGTCGGGTCCGCCGGGCACCTCCGCCCCCAGCCAGCGGGTGAGGTTCGCCTGCGGGTCGGCGTCGATGAGCAGCACGCGGTATCCGGCGGCACCGAGCGTGTACCCCACATTGAGGGCCGTGCTCGTCTTCGCCGCGCCGCCCGCATGATTGAAAAACGTGATGGCACGCATCCAGCCGAGTCTAACCCACAAGCACGGTGAAGCAGGGGTGGAGGGTGGACACGCGCTCAACCTCGCACCGGGCGGGGTGGCAGGGACCCAAGCCCTCTTATCTTTCCGGAAAGATAAACCGCCCTCGACGGACATCCGGGACAGGGAGAGAACGGGCGACTTCAGAGGGGGAGAACTGCCTGGAGCCGTCCTAAAGCGGTTAGGCGCCTCTTCCAAGGACTTCTCTGAGGCGTGACCCCGACCGTCCGGACGGCAAGCAGCGCGTGCCCCCGGGAGGGACAGGGGAAGGCGAAACAGGCGTGCACTTCCAAGCCCACTCGCCCGCTACAGTTTCGCCTATGCCCGTTCCCGCCGACTCCTCCAACCGGGCCGTCCTGCGGCTGCCCGAGTTTCGCGCGCTCCTGCTGGCGACCCTGTGCAGCACTTTGGCAGGCCGCGCCGTGGCCCTCACCGTGGCGTACCAGCTCTATCAACTCACGAAGAACCCGCTCACCCTGGGCATCCTGGGGCTTGTCGAGGCGATCCCCGCGCTGAGCCTGGCCCTCTTCGGGGGCGTGGTGGCCGACCGCAACGACCGGCGCCGCATCCTGCTCACGACGACCACCGTCGAACTCGGGTGTGCGCTGCTCTTCGCCGGGTACGCGCTGCTGGGGGCGGGGAGCGGCGTGTGGCCCATCCTGGCCCTGATCTTCTGCCTGGGGCTGGCGCGCGGCTTTTCCGACCCGGCCCTCCCGGCCTTCGAGGCCCAGGTCGTGCCGCGTGACCTCCTGCTGCGGGCCTCGGCGTGGCAGGCGAGCGTGTGGCAGGCGGCGGCCATTGCGGGCCCAGCGCTCGGCGGGGTGCTGTACGCCGTGCTGGGGGCCGGGGGCGCGTACCTCTTCGCCGCCGCGCTGTTCGGCGTGGCGCTCCTCTGCGTGGCCTTGATCCGGCCCAAGCCCAGACCCCGGTTCATCCCCGGCGAGCCCGTGTGGCACAGCATCAAGGAGGGGCTCGCCTTCGTCCTGCGGCGACAGGTTCTCGTGGGAAGCATGGCCCTCGACCTCTTCAGCGTGCTGTTCGGGGGGGCGGTGGCGCTGCTGCCGGTGTTCGCCTCGGACATCCTGCGGGTCGGTCCGCAGGGGCTGGGAATCCTGGTGGCCGCGCCCAGCGTCGGCGCGCTGGCGGTGATGTTGTACGCGACCAACCGCCCCCCGGGCCGTAATGCCGGGCGGACTCTGCTCGCCGCCGTGGCGGGTTTCGGGGTGTGCATGATCGTCTTCGGGCTCTCCAGAAACCTCGCCCTCAGCGTGGCGGCGCTCGTGCTCGCGGGCCTCTTCGACGGCATCAGCATGGTGATCCGCCGCGCGACGCTGCGTCTCAAGGCCCCCGATCACCTGCGCGGGCGTGTCAGCGCCGTCAGCAGCATGTTCATCGGCGCGAGCAACGAACTCGGCGCCTTCGAGAGCGGGGTGGCGGCCAGCCTGCTCGGCACGGCCCGCAGCGTGTGGCTGGGCGGCCTCGTCACGCTGCTCGTGGTGGGAGTGACCGCCTACCTGGCTCCGGAACTGCGGGCGATGAACCTCGACGACGTGGGCGAGGGGGAGGGACGCGCGGTGGCCCTCGACGCGGCCGTCAGCGAGCCGACCTGACCTGTGTTCTGGAGGGTCACTCCACCTTGACGATCCACCCCCCCGGCGCCTCGACATCCCCGGACTGGATGCCCGTCAGCTCGTCGTACAGGCGCCGGGTGACCGGCCCCACCTCGGTCTCGCTGTGGAAGACGTGGAAGCGGTCGCCGTTCTGGATGCCGCCGATGGGGGTGATCACGGCGGCGGTCCCGCAGGCCCCAGCCTCCACGAACTCGTCCAGCCGGTCGACGAACACGTCCCGCTCCTCCACCTCCAGGCCCAGGCGCTCCCTCGCCAGGGACAGCAGGGAATCTCGGGTGACGCCGGGGAGGATCGAGGGCGAGCGCGGGGTGACGAAGTGCCCGTCCCGGGTGATACCGAAGAAGTTGGCCGAGCCGACCTCCTCGATCCGGGTGTGAGTCTCGGGGTCGAGGTAGATGCAGTCGCCGAAGCCGCGCTCCCGCGCCTCGCGGCCGGGGAGGAGGCTCGCCGCGTAGTTGCCGCCCACCTTGGCGGCCCCGGTGCCGTTGGGAGCGGCGCGGTCGTAGCGCGAGACGACGAAGTTGGTGGGGGTCAGGCCGCCCTTGAAGTAAGCGCCCACCGGCACGCAGAAGACCGAGAAGAGGAATTCGGGCGCGCTGTGGACGCCGAGGTTGTCACCGACGCCGATCACGAAGGGCCGCAGGTAGAGGGCCCCGCCCGAGCCGTAGGGCGGGAGATAGTCGAGGTTGGCGAGCACGACCTGGCGGCAGGCGTCGAGAAAGCGTTCGGTCGGAATGGTGGGCATCAGCAAGCGGGCGCAACTGCGCTGAAGTCTTGCCGCGTTCCGGTCAGGGCGGAAGAGGTTGACCGAGCCGTCGCGGCAACGGTAGGCCTTGAGCCCCTCGAAGCACTGCTGGCCGTAGTGCAGGGCGGCCGAGCCCTCGCTGATGTGGAGGCAGTTGTCCCCCGTGAGCACGCCCTCGTCCCACGCGCCGTCCCGCCAGTGGGAGAGGAACCGCAGATCGGTCCTGAGGTAGCTGAAGCCCAGCGTCGTCCAGTCGATGTTCGGGCGGCTCATGGTGCCTCACCCTAGCGCGGAAGCGGGGCGAGGGGCGCCTCCTCCCCCAGCCAACTCACACCGGCCGACTCAGCAGCGTGACGGTCATGTGCCACGAGGCGTGCGCAAGCATCGCCGTCTCCGGGTTGCGGCGCCAGTACAGCCAGCCGAACGCCACCCCGACGAGGGCGTTGAGCAGGATGGTACGCGCCACGAAGGCGGGCGTCAGGTCGGTCACCAGCCCCGCCGCCCCGAGGTGCCCGACCCCGAAGAGCACGGCGGAGAAAACCACTGCCCCCCACATCACCCCCGCTCCCGGGCGACCCCGCCCGCGTTCCACCAGGCCCCAGCCCAGCCAGACGAGCAACGTCATCATCCCCAGCGCAACAGCAGTTCCTCCGTCAGCCCCCCGTAGAGGACGCCCGCGAGGAGTCCGGCGGCCCCGTCGCCCCACGAGAAGGGACGGTCCGAGAGCCCGGGCAGCACCGAACGCAGCCCCACCCTGGGGGCCAGGACGACGCCCAGCGCGACGCCCCCGAGCAGCAGGAGGCCGGGCTGGATCAGCGAGAGGGCCGCGAGCAGGGCGGGGGAGAGGGAACCGGGCAGGCTCGGCAGCGGCCCCTCGCCCCGCGCCGCCCCCTCCAACAGGCCGAGCAGGGTGGGGGAGAGCCCCAGCAGGCCGAGCAGCCCGACGACGGCGAGCCGGGTGAAGGCGGGCTGAGTGATCGGCGGCACCCAACTCCTTTGAGGCCACGAGAGCGGGGCTGGTCTTCGGATTCTCCCTCACTCTTCCAATGGAACGGGGCGGTCCTTCCCAGGAGAGCGGGGAGGCCGGCCCGGCGCGTCCCCCGAACGTTTTAGGAAGACGCCTTCCGCGCCCTCCATGCTGTACTGGGGGGACCATGACGGAAGACGACATCCAAGGCGGCGCGGTACTCCGACCGGACGAACGTTCCCCCGAACTCCGCGGCACAGCTCTCCGGCGCTGGCTGCCCGTCGTGGCGGGCGGCGTGGCGGGGGCCGTTACGGTGACACTCCTGAACGAGGGCGTCCGTCGGGTGACGCCCCACGCGCCGCGTATGGACGTGATCGGCGAGCGGGCCCTGAGCGAGGCGCTGGAGGCCGTGGGGGTGAACCCGCCCCGGGGAGACAGCCTCTACCGCTGGACGCTGCTGGGTGACCTCGCCTCGAACACCCTGTATTACGCGCTGGTGGGCGTCGGGGGCCCGCGCAACGCCTGGGGCAGGGGAGGGGCCCTCGGGCTCGCCGCCGGGCTGGGCGCCGTGCTGTTGCCGAGACCGCTCGGCCTGGGCCGCCAGCCGGGGGAACGGGCGCCGCTGACCCAACTTCTGACGGTGGGGTGGTACCTCGCGGGCGGGCTGAACCTCCCCACAGGATGACAAACACGCCCACCGGCTCGTCCCGGCGTGGCAGGATAGCGGCCGTGTCCCTGCCGTCCGCGCGTTCGTCCGCCTCCACCCCTCCCCACGCGCCGCGCACCCTCGACGCGGGCCTGCTGCTGGTGGTCCTCGCCGTCGCCTTCGAGTCGATGGCGGTGGGGACCGTCCTGCCGCGCGTCGCGGAGGACCTGCGGGGCCTTCCCCTGTACGGTTGGGCGTCGAGCGCGTTTTTGCTCTCCAGCCTGTTCGGCGCGGTGGCGTTCGGGGCCCTGTCCGACCGCCGGGGGCTGGCCCGGGGAGCCGCGCTCTGCCTGGCGGTGTTCGCGCTCGGGCTGCTCGTCGCGGGGCTCGCCCCGTCCATGCTCGTCTTCGTGCTCGGGCGGCTCGTGCAGGGCTTCGGGGCGGGGGGACTGGGCGCCCTCCCCTTCGCGGTGATCAGCACCCGCTACCCGGAGGCGAGCCGCGCCCCCATGCTCGCCGCCGTCTCGGGCGCGTGGCTGCTGCCCGCCCTCGTCGGGCCCCTGGTCGCCAGCCTGATCGCGGACGCGTGGTCGTGGCGGGCGGTGTTCTGGGGGCTGATCCCGGCCCTCGCCCTCGTCGCGCCGCTGTGCGTGCTGCCGCTGCGGGGCGGGGAGCGGGCGGCGCCGGGAACGGCGGAGCGGCCCCTCCTGTGGCCCGCCCTGGGCCTGACCCTCGCGGCGGGGGCGCTGGTGGAGGGGCTGCGCCGCGAGGATGCGCTGTCCCTGCCCCTCACCCTGCTGGGTGTGGCCGGGGTGCTGCTCGCCTCGCGCCCGCTCTTCCCGGCGGGGATGTGGCGCCTCGCCCCCGGGCTCCCGGCCATGCTGATGGTGCGGGGCTGGGCCGCTTTCGGCCTGCTGGGAGCCAACGCCTTCCTGCCGCTCGCCCTGCACGAGTTGCGCGGCCTGAGCCTCACCCAGGCGGGGTGGCTCCTGAGCGTGGGGGGCGCGACGTGGACCCTGGGCTCGTGGGCGCAGGCGGGCCTGGAGCGGCGCCTGGGCCCGGGGTCGCGCCCGGCGCGGATTCGCCTCGGGATGGTGGGGGTGTCGGTCGGCCTGCTCGTCACGGCGCTGGCGGCGCTGGGGGAGTTACCGCTCGGGGCCGCCTACGCGGGGTGGTTCGTGGCCGCCTTCGGGATGGGCGTGGGGTACAACAGCAACAGCCTGCTCGCCCTATTGAGCGTCGGGGCTGACGCCTCGGGACGGCTCTCCGGCCAGCTGGCGAATATCGAGGTCCTGATGACGGCGGTGGCGGCGGGGGTGGGAGGGGCGCTGCTCGCCCGGGCCCAGCCGCTGAGCCGGGCCTTCGCCCTCGCCTTCCTCGTCACCCTGCTGGGGTCCCTCGTCACCTGGGTCGCGGCGGCGCGGGTGGGGAAACGGGGGGGCTGAGGCCCGGAGGTGTACAACGGGGAGCATGACCGACGCGTTCGAGCACGTCCGCCTGCGGGGCGGTGGGGTGTCGCTGCCCCGCCTGGGTTTCGGCACGGCGCCCCTGGGCGGGCTGTACACGGAGGTGCCCGACGGGCAGGCCCGCGCCGTCCTCGACGCGGCGTGGAACGCGGGCCTGCGGTACTTCGACACCGCCCCCTGGTACGGCTACGGCCTCGCCGAGGAGCGGCTGGGCGAGGCGCTGCGGGGACGGGAGGGGTACGTGCTCTCCTCCAAGGTGGGGCGGGTGCTTCGGGCGGACATTCCCCCGCACTCCAGCCAGTTCGGCCCGGACGGCACGCCGGGGTTCAAGACCTCCTCGCCCCTCAACGTCGAGTACGACTACTCGTACGACGGCTTTCTGCGCTCCTTCGAGGACAGCCTGCGGAGGCTGGGGGTGGAACGCCTCGATATCCTCTTCATCCACGACCCGGACGCCGTCGGCGTGAGCGTGGGCGAGATCATGCGGGGAGGCTACCGGGCCCTGCACGAGCTGCGCGAGCAGGGGCTCGTCGGCGCCATCGGGGCGGGCATGAACCAGTGGGAGATGCCCGCCGAATTTCTTCGGGAGGGCGACTTCGACGTGTTCCTCCTCGCGGGGCGATACACGCTGCTCGAACAGGAGTCCTTGCGGGAGTTCCTGCCCCTGTGCGAGGAGCGAGGCGCGAAGGTGGTGATCGGCGGCGTGTACAACAGCGGCCTGCTCGCGGGTCCGGGGCCCGGAGCGCCCTACAACTACGCCCCCGCGCCGCCCGAAGTTCTCGCCCGCGCCCAGGCTATCGAGGCGGTGTGCTCACGGCACGGAATCCCCCTCAAGGCCGCCGCCCTGCAATTTCCGCTCGCCCACCCGGCGGTCGCGTCCGTGCTCGTGGCGGGCCGCGTGCCGGAGCATCTGGAGGAGAACCTGCGCCTGCTGCGGGCTCCCATTCCGCCCGAGCTGTGGGAGGACCTCAAGGCCGGGGGTCTGCTGGCCCCGGACGCGCCTACCCCCGGCGCTCCCGGCTGAGAATCCCGTTGCGCACGAAGTCGTAGGGGTAGGGGAGAGGGAGGTCGCTCGCCTCGTCGAGTTCCCGCATGGCGTCCTCGGGCAGCTCCCAGCCCAGCGCCCCCAGGTGCCCCTCCAGTTGCTCCGCAGTCCGCGCCCCGATGATCGGCGACGTGACGACAGGTTTTTGCAGCAGCCAGCGGAGCGCCACCTGCGCTGGAGTGCGCTCCAGTCGCCCGGCCACCGCCAGCAGGGCGTCGATGACCCGCCAGGTGTGCTCATTGTTCAGGTTCGTCCACGACTCGCTCCAGCCCTCCCGCTCGGCGGCGTCCACCCGGGTCCCGGGCGGCGGGGCGCTCATCCCACGCGTGTACTTGCCCGTCAGCCAGCCGCCCTTGAGGGGGCTCCACGGCAGCACCCCCAGCCCCTCGACCCGGCACACCTCCAGCAGTTCCCACTCCGTCGAGCGACACAGGAGGTTGTACTGGGGTTGCAGGCTGACGAAGGGTTCCAGGCCCAGCGCCCGGCTGAGGTCGAGCGAGCGTTGCAGTTGCCATCCGCTGAAGTTGCTCACGCCGATGTACCGCACCAGCCCCCGCGCCACGAGGGTGTTCAGGGTGGCGAGCGTTTCCTCAAGCGGCGTGGCGGGGTCCCAGCCGTGGACCTGGTAGAGGTCGAGGTAGTCGGTCTTCAGCCGCCGCAGGCTGTCCTCGATCTGCCGCAGGACATGCCCGCGCCCGAGCCCCTGGTCGTTGGGCCCGTCGCCCATCGGCCACCGGACCTTGCTGGCGATCACGAGGTCTTCCCGCCTCTGCTCCCCCAGCCACCCGCCCAGGATGCGCTCGGACTCGCCCCGCCCATAGACGTTGGCGGTGTCGATGAAGTTGCCCCCGGCGGCGACGAAGCGGTCGAGCAGGCGGCGGCTGCCTTCCTCGGAGGTCTCGCGCCCGAAGGTCATGGCCCCCAGGCACAGCTCGCTGACGGAGAGGCCGGTGCGGCCCAGGAAACGCTGGTTCATCGTCGTAACCTCCGGGCGACAGCCTAACGCCCCCGCTGGGGGGAGCGGGGGCCCTTCCCCTATCGTTCCTGTTGACCTGTCCGGACGGTCCGGCTTCGCTAGCCTGCGGGCGTGTCCTACCTGAAGGTCAAGGAGCAACTGGCCGCCCCCTTCCCGGCCCGGCGCGTCTCGTGGAAGCCTCAGGCGTTCAGCCGGGACCGCTCCTCGGCGCTGATGGTGGCCTTCATCGATGCCCGGGCGGTCATGGAGCGCCTGGACGCCGTGTGCCCGGGCGACTGGGCCTTCGACGTGAAGCTCTTCCCCGGCACCCCGCCCACCGCCCGGGGCCGCCTGACCGTCCTGAGCCTGACCCGCAGCGACGTGGGCGAGGCGGGCGAGGGCGAGGCGGGGACCCTCAAGGCCGCAGCGAGCGACGCCCTCAAACGCTGCGCGGTGCACTTCGGGGTGGGCCGCTACCTCTACGACCTTCCCGCCACCTGGGTCCCCTGGGACGAGGCCCGCCGCGCGCCCGTCACCCCGCTGAAGCTCCCCGACTGGGCCCTCCCCGAGGAGGAGCGCATGGTCGGCGCCTCCCACATCCTCGGCGCCCTCGACGCCCTGCGCTCCGGCCTCCCGCGCGACCTCGGTCAACTGCGCGAGGTCTACCGCCACGTCAGGGCGGCCCTCGACGCGGCGGAGCGGTCCACATAAAGGCAAGCGAGGTCGTCCACAGGCCTGGTACGTCAAAAAAGCCCTCCAGGCGCCGCTTTGAAAGAAGTGACACTCCCGTCATTTCCTGCCTCGCCCTTTATGCAGAGGGACTACCGATTTACTCGGCATGTCGAAAAGGGGGGTTAGGGGCTCGAATCGGAAATTTTTGCTCCTGGCGGGCCTCCGGCTCTTCAGGGAACATGCCGAGTAAATCGGTAGTACCCGAGCGCCCCCTACCGATTTACTCGGCAGGAAGTACCGATTTACTCGGCATCTTTTGCATATTCTGCCGAGTAAATCGGTAGAACAATTCACCCCGGGGTACCGATTTACTCGGCATCGACTACCGATTTACTCGGCATCTTGTTCAAGTTTTCCACAGGCCCCTCCCGATTTACTCGGCATCTTCGGGCGCCCGACTACCGATTTACTCGGCAGAAAGTACCGATTTACTCGGCATGTAAACAGTGTTAACTACCGATTTACTCGGCAGAAAGTACCGATTTACTCGGCATGTTCTTTTAGCACTTTGCGTCTGGACCGCAGTTTTTTCTCGCCGGGCCGCCCGCCCTTGATGTTGATCATCAATATCTTTTAAAAGATAACTACATACAAAAAATCATCATCAAGGGTGCATAGGGCAGGGCGAACCGGGCCGGGCGGGGTCGGGTATAGTTCCGGGCGGAGGCCCCTTCCCTTGTCATCCGTGGAGAAGAAACGCAAGGTCAAGCCCACGGCGCCCGCCGACATCGACCGCTTCGATGAGGCCAACTCGGCGCGGCTGGGGCTCATCTGCGTGCAGGAACGCATTCCGAGCGACTACACCCGCTGGGACGTCCAGTTCGTGATCGACAACCGCGACGCCCGGCTGACCTGCATCTCGCCCAGCGAGTACGGGGGTGTGCCGCACGGCCTGGACGGCGATTTCGCCACCATCCTCAACGTGATGTACCTGGAGCAGGGGGCCCCCGAGGACGGCGAGGTCCACACCACGGCCTACCAGCTCCTCCAGCGGGCAGGCTTTCCCGACTCGGGCCAGTACTACGCGGCCTTGCAGGAGAGCCTCGACCGCCTCAAGGGCGCGACGTACACGGCGAGCGAGTCGTGGCGCGACCACAAGCGGCAGCGCTGGACGACCGTGAAGTTCAACATCATCGAGCAGATCATGGCCGACACCCAGGGGGACACTTCCTTCGGGAGCGGCACCAGCCTCAAGGTCCGGCTGGCCCGCCCGGTCGTGCAGAGCATCCGCGAGCGGTACCTCAAGCCGCTCGACATGACCTTCGTGCTCAGCCTCAAGCGCTCGCTGACCCGCAGCCTCTACCGGGTGCTCGACGCCCACCGCTACGACCCCCAGCACCCCCATGAGCCCGCGCCCGACTTCCGCATCCAGCTCCAGCAGTGGGCGCGCGAGTGCAAGCTGCGCGAGACGCTTCCGGCCCGCATCAAGCGCAACCTCGAAAGTGCCCACACCGAACTGCTCGAACGCGGCTACCTGCGCGCGGTGACCTACGAGGGCACCCGCAACGACACCGTGATCGTGTACGAGTTCGGCGACCTGCCCGCCACCGCGCCTGCACCGGAACCCGTCATCGAGGTCATTCCCGACGCCCCCGTGATCGACGCCCTGCGCCGCTACGGGGTGGCTCACACGGTTGCCCGAAAGCTCGTCCAGGACCGGGGCGAGGGACACGTCACCGCGCGGCTGGAGAAGTTCGAGGCCATGATCCGCGCCGGGTACCGCGCCCGCAACAAGGGTGCCCTCCTCGTGGACGTGATCCGCGACGACGAGGGGAAGTACCTGGACCCCAGGGAGGCCCAGCCCGAGCAAGGGCGCGCCGTCCCCTCCACCCGCCGCACCGAACTCGCCCGCCGCGAGGCGGAGGAGACCGAGCGCCTCACCACGGCGGTGGAACGTGAATTTTTGGCCCTGCCCCCGGACGAGCAGGCCGCCCGCGCGGTCACGCAGGTGCGGCTGTTCGTGGGGCGCGAACTGCGAGAAGACCACCTCCGTCGGCTGCTGATCGCCCTCCAGGCGGGTGAGCTAGAACCCTACGGCCTCTACCGCGAGGTCATGCGCGCCGCCTCCGAACTGCGCCTGCCGGAATTCGCCGAACAGATTCGGGGCACCTACGGCATCTGAAGGTCGGGGGTCGAGGAGCGTCCGCGTCGAAAGTGGGCTGGGTCTCCGGGCGACGATGGCCCTGGTTGCTCACAGGAGCCACGAGAAGGCGCCTTCCGGACTTGCGAGAGGAATTTCCCCACGGAGGATTTTCGAGAGGCCTTCTCGGCCCGGAGAGAGGCACTTTTGTTCCTCGTGCTTCAAGGCGTCAGAACACGGCAAATTCATTTGCGTCCAGCACGGTAATTTTCCCACCCTGCACCTGCCCCCCTTACCGGAAGCACAATGTCGGGGTGACCGAATCCCGAGAGGCGACCCTGGCTCCCGTCCGCCGGTTCTACGAGGTGTACAACACCCACGACCTGAGCCTCCTCGACGGCCTGCTCGCCTCGGAGTACGTGGGGGAGGTCAACGGCCAGCGGGTCGTGGGGCCGGAGGCGGCCAGGGGCGTGATCGGGGCCTTCCTCGCCGCCTTCCCCGACATTCGGTACGAGGTCGTGGACACCCTGGTCGAGGGTCGCCGGGTCGTGACCCGCTGGCGGGCCGCCGCCACCCACCTCGGTTCCTTCGCCGGTCTGGCGCCGAGCGGGCGGCGGGTCACGATGACCGGCGTGACGCTCTTCCAGGTTGAGGAGGGGCACATCTCGGCGCTGTGGAACGTGTGGGACGTTCACGGGCTGCTCGAACAGTTGCGCGGGTAGGCCAGGGGCGGAGGCCTCCCGCATCGAACGGATGAGGGGCAACTTGGCCGTTCGGGGGAGGTGCCCGGCTCCCTTTGCCCTTACAGTTGCGGGCACGGCCGGACACCCGAAGGGGCCGGACGAGGGGAGGGGATTTTCGGTGATCGTCGAATACATCCGTTACCGGGTGGAGGAGGGGGCGGCAGGCGCCCTTGAGCGCGCCTACGCGAGCGCCCGCACGGCCCTGGACGCCTCGGCCCACTGCCTGGGGTATGAACTCTCGCGCTGCGTCGAGGAGCCCTCGCACTACATCCTGCGCATCGAGTGGGACTCCCTGACAGGGCACCTGGAGGGGTTTCGCCGCAGCCCGGAGTTCGGGGCCTTTTTCCGGGACGTGAGGCCCTTCGTGGGCAACATCGAGGAGATGCGTCACTACGAGGTCACGGCCATCCGGCGCCGGGCCGGCGCGGCGCCCGTAACTTTCGGGGAGTCGGGGGAATGAGTGGGCCGGGAGGAGCCGCCGCCCCCTCGCGGCGCGGCCCCGTCAACCGGGGGCAGGCGTGTTGAGGGCTCCGGCTTGAGGGTTCCGGCCGCAGGAGCCAGTCCTGGCTGCGGCGGGCGAGGAAGGTGTGGCTGCTCACCCCGGCGGAGGTGTCGATTCGGGTGGTCCGCCCGGTCCTGGGGCTGAACCATGACGCCTTCGAGCGTCACGGCTGCCCCGCCGTCGTCCAGGAGGTATACCCGGCCGTGATCCGGGCCCCGCAGCGCCACGGCGGGCCGCGTGCCCGTGAAGCACCCCGGCGCCGGGCTGGCATTCAGAGGACGGGGTGGTCCGGCACCGCTGCCTCACGCCTGTGCCGTAGCGGCGGACCGACTCGGCCATGAAGATGGGCTCGTCGTTCACCCGGCGCCCCCACCCCCGCAGCAGCGCGACGACCAGCCCCAGTGAGGCCGCGTGCTCCACCTCGATTTCGAGGTGGCCCCCGTCGTCCTTGTCCACCAGGGGCAGGTCACCCCGGGCGTTGGGCACGGTCAGGCCGTCCATCTCGGCGAGGGCCACGGCCTGGACCACCGTGAAGCCCTGCCGGGCGCGGGTCTGGAGGTACGTGCAGGCGTCGTCGCGGTTCAGGCGGTGAAACAGTTCCCAGCCGGTGTCGGCCCGGGAGCAGGAAGGGCCGCCCGTCGGGTGAGACTTCCAGCCCCTTGCAAGACGTCCCCGTGGTGAGGGCGGGAACGGTCGTAGCCTCCGCCCGTGCTGTGTCCCGCCGTCCCCGTGTGCGCGGATGACGCGTGCTTGAAATTCCTGCGTCCGGCATCTTCCCGATCTGGAGGGGGTGGGGCTGAATTCCTTGCCCACGCATGTGGGCGCCGGGTCACGCCCGTGTCACGGGGCGGACACGGGCCCCCCGGCATCGTGAGCCCGACCACAGGAGGCGGGGAGAGAGTCGGGGGGCTGGTGGAGCCGGCCGGGCCCTGCTCCCGCCGGGTGGGAAGGAGACGAGGATGACGGGTCAGGACGTGAGCGTGGAGGCGGTGCGGGCGGCCATCCGGGCGGCGGGCGCCGGGTGGGAGGCGGGCGTGACGTCGGTCTCGGAGCTGTCCCCGCAGGAGAGGCGGGTGCGGCTGGGGGTGCGGCCCCGACCGGAGGAGGGCTCGCTCGACGACATCGTGCGGCGCGGGGCCGAACGGCTCGCGGGCGAGCGCCCGGAGGCGCGCGAGGTGGGGGCTCCCGCCGCGCACGACTGGCGGAACGTGGGCGGGAAGAACTTCATCACGCCCGTCCGTGACCAGGGAAACTGCGGCTCGTGCGTGGCTTTCGGCACCGCCGCCACCATCGAGGGCACGGCGCGGGTGCAGGGCAACAACCCCGCCCTGGCCATCGACCTCTCGGAGGCGCAGCTCTTCTACTGCTACGGGCGCACCCAGGGGGTCACCTGCGACACGGGCTGGATGCCCGAGCACGCCCTCGAATTCGCCAGGACGAAGGGCGTGACCGACGAGGCTCATTACCCCTACGTGGCGCGCGACTCGGGCTGCAACGTGAAGGAGGGCTGGGAGGGGGCGCTGACGAAGATCAGCGGCTCCCGCGACCTCACCGGCAAGGCCGCGGAGATGAAGGAGTGGCTGGCGACGAAGGGGCCCCTGAGTGCCTGCCTGGTGGTGTACGCGGACTTCTACAGCTACCGGGGCGGCGTGTACCGTCACGTCACCGGCGGGCAGGAGGGCGGCCACTGCGTCTGCATCGTCGGGTACGACGACGCGGCGGGAGCCTGGATCTGCAAGAACTCGTGGAACACCGGCTTCGGCGAGGGCGGCTTCTTCCGCATCGCGTACGGCGAGTGCGCCATAGACACCTGGCGGGTCCACGCGGTCGAGGGCGTCGAGGACACCGGCTGGCGCAACGGCGTCCGGGTCCTCGGGCTGTGGGTCAGCGACGCCGAGCGCAACGCCTGGGCCTACCTCGACGGGATCGGCTGGAGGCGCCTCGCCTTCGACAACGACAACGTCCTGCTCTCCCTGCTCACCGACCTCGCCGCCGCCAAGCTCGGCAAGCTGCCCGCGAACGTGTACGTGGAGCAGGGCGTGGTCAGGCAGGTCTACGTCTTCTAGGAGGTGGGGCCCATGACGAACTCGAACGCGAGACCCGAACTCACGCCGCCCGGCGCCGGGCAGGGAGGCCAGCCCATGACCCAAGGACGACCGCAGCAGGACCCGGAGACGCTTGGCGGAGGGGCCGAGACGGTGCGGGAAGGCCCGACGATGGGGCCGCCCCCCGGCGTGGAGGGTGCCTCCGGGGCGGGAGCAACGACCTGGCACCAGGACACGTGGGTCACCGCCCTGTGGGCCGTCAACCAGAACCGCAACACCTGGGTGTATCTCAAGGACAAGGGCTGGAAGCGCCTCGCCACGACCTCGGACGGCACCCACCTCGCCCTGACCCTGCTGGGTGCGCACGCCCGCCTCGCCGCCGGGCGCGTGGACGCCCGCGAGGAGGGGGACGGGTTGCTCCACGAGCTGTACGTCTGGTGAGCCCACTGGCCTGGGCCTGGTTCCGGCGCCGCCCCGGGCGGTACGCTGGGGCCGGGCCATGCGGGGAGGAGGACCCATGCGACTGACCCAGGCGGACGACGGACGCCACGTGACGGCGACGGTGGGGGAGACCCTCACGCTCACCCTGCCCGAGACTCCCGGGACCGGCTACCGCTGGTCGCCGGAGATGCCCGGGGGCGGCGTCCTGCACACGGACGAGGGCCTTTTCACACCCGGGGGCGGGGGGATCGGCGGGGGCGGCACGCGCACCTTCGAGGTCCGGGCCGTGGGAGCGGGGGAGGCCACCCTGCGCCTCGCCCTGCGCCGGGCGTGGGAGGGGGAAGCGCCGCCCGAACGGACCTTCACGGTCACGGTGACCGTGCGTTGAGGGGAGCGGGGGAGTCGGCAGGCCACGCGCCGAGGGGGCGGGGAGGTGGGGATGCCCGGCAGTGCGGAAGGCGGGTTGAACGGGTGGGCGGGGGAGACGAGCGGCCCGCCGGTGGTGACGCGCGACCTCGGGCTGGGGCCGGAGGAGACCCCGCTGCGGTCCGGGCACAACTTCGTCGCGGTGATCGGCATCGACGAGTACGCCGCCTGGCCGACGCTGCACAACGCGGTGAGCGACGCCGTGCGCGTTCAGCAGCTCTTCGTCGAGAAGTTCGGCTTCCAGCCTCTCACCCGGCCGCTGCTCAACCGCGAGGCGACCCGGGGGGCGATCCAGGCGCTCATCCAGGACGAGTTGCCGGGGCGGCTGCGCGAGGACGACAGCCTGGTGCTGTTCTTCGCGGGGCACGGCCACACCCGCCTGAGCGTCGTCGGGCGGCGGCGCATCGAGAGCGGCTACCTCATCCCGGCGGAGGCCAGCCGGGGTGACCACTGGAGCGAGTACGTCAAGCTCGAACCCCTGCTCGTGGACCTCAGCGAACTGCCCGCCCGGCATGTCCTCCTGATCTTCGACGCCTGCCGCAGCGGCTTCGCGGTGGGCGACGCGATGACGGTCGAGCGGGCCGACCGCTCCCTGCGCTACGAGCAGGCCCTCGCCCGGCAGCGTTCCCGCCGGGTGATCACGTCCGCCCAGCGCGACGAGGAGGCCAGCGACGGCGGCGGGCCGCTCGCGGGCAACTCGCTCTTCACGGGCACCCTGCTGGGCGGCCTGGACGGGGGCGCGGCGGACCTGAACGGCGACGGCCTGGTCACCTCCTCCGAACTCGGGCTCTTCCTGCAAAAGGCGGTCGGGCGCGCGTCGGACTCCCGGCAGACCCCGGTGTTCGGCACCTTCTTCCTCGACGAGGGGGGTGAACTCGTCATCCCGCTCACCCCGGGGGCGGCGCTGGCCTGGGCGGCGCCGGAGGTGGGGGAGCGGGAGGAAAGCCCCCGGGACCGGGCCCGGCGCGACCTCGATCACGTCTGGGACGACTGGCAGGAGGAGGGGATTTTGCCCTCGCGTGAGGACCTCCGGCACCTCGCGGAAGCCCTCGCGGACCTCCCGCCCGCCGACCCCCCGCAGGCGCTGCTGCTGCTGCGCGCCGCCGTCGCCCGGGAGGACCCGCCCCGGCCCTGGCTCGACCTGCTGCGGCACGAGGAGGGCCGCTCGACCATCGAACTCCTGGAGTTCAGCCCGCCGGAAACTCTAGCGGCCGCCCCCTCACGGGCTGCCGGGACCTCACCGGAGGCCCGGGTGAGGGGCTGGGCGAGCAGCGCCGCCCGGATCGTGCTGGGCACGGGGGGAGGCCCCAGCGCCGCCGCCCTCACGCACGGCTTCGGCCCGCTGTCGTGGGCGGCGGCGCTGGGGCCCGACCCCGCAACGCGCCGGACCGCCGCCTTGGCCCTCACGCTGCTCGACGGCTTCGAGGGCCCCGACCGACTGCGCCGGGCGGTGTGCGAGCTGCCGGGCCGGGTGCGGCGCTGGTCGCGCACGGGTGAACTCCTCGCCGCGCTCGCCGACGCGCGGGCCGATCTTGACCCCGCGAGCGGCTTCGCCCGGATGCGGGGGGACCTGGCCCTCCCCGAGCGGCTGAGTGTGTGGGCGTGGCGGGTGCGCCGCCGCCTCATCCGGGACCGCCGCTGCTGGGGCCCCCTCGCCGCCGGGGGGGCATTGGGGGCGGGCCTCGCCGTCGCCGCCCTGCGCCTAGTGGAGTTCCGGCTGAGCCCCGAGCCGGGGAGCGGGCAGTTTTTCAGCGCCTTCTACACCGCCCTGCCGCTGGGGGCCGCCCTCGCCCTGGGAACGGCGCTCGCGGTGCCCCTGCGCGCCGCGCCGCCCGACGAGCGCGGGGTTATCCCCGGGGTCTGCCGGGACGCCGGGCACGACCAAAGCACGAGCGGGCTGGCCCTCGTCTCGGGGACGCTCTGCTTCGGGCTCGCCCACCTGCTCGTCGCGCTCCAGAACGGCCTCGACCCGGGGCGCCACCCGTACGTCCTTCCGGCGGGCCTCCTCGCCGGTCTGGGGCTCAGCCTCGCGCTGCGGGGCCAGCCGCCCCTCACCGCCCGGCTGGGGGTGGTCGGCTGGGCGCTGCGGCTCGGGGCGGGCGCCCTCACGATGGTCGTCACCGTCGTCCTCGTCACCGCTGCCTCCGGCCAGTGGCCCGCCGTGCGCGAACTCCACCGCATCGGGCAGGGGGTCGTGCTGCTCCTCGACGCGTACTACCTCTCGGCGGTCCTGAACGCGCTCGACCTCGGCGCCCGGGGGTACTACGGCCTCGTGCTCCTCGACGCCGCCCTGGTCGGCGCGCTCCTCGTCCTGGGCACCACCCTCGGCGGCGCTCTCGCGCGGCGGCTTGCCCGTCTGGAGTAGGGCCAAGCCCCAGCGGCCGGTCGCCAGGACCACCGGAACGCTCGTCGCCTTTCACAGCAAGGTTTCAACCTCACAGCGAGGAGATTTCGCATGAAGAAGACCCACCGGCTCACCTTCCCCTGGCTTTCCCTCCTGCCCGCCGGGCTGCTCGTGGCGCTGGCGGGAGCGCTTCCGGACGCGGGGGCTGGCCGCCCAGCCGGGAGGACCTGCGGCACGGGAACCGCCCGGCTCGGCTCCCCGCAGTTCGTGTCCGCCCAGATCACCGTGACCCCGACGACCCTCCAGACGCGGCAGCCGATGGAGATCCGGACCAGCCTGCTCAACGTGTGGACCGGATCGCCGGGCGGGCAGGACCTCACCATGCTGGGGGGGCGGGACTGGCAGACCCTGCCGGGCGGCAGCCGGATCACGACCGACCGCGACGGCGAGGGCTGGCTGCGCTTCCTGGGGGAAAACCGCCGGGAGTGCGGCCTGCTGTACGTGTTCCAGCAGAGCGGCCTCACGGTGGACAAGTGCCCGAAGTCGCTGCGGGCGGCGGGCAACAGCGTCTGCAACACGGGTGGGGCGACGGCCTACCGCAACTTCTGCCGCAGCGAGCTGATCCTCCAGACCCCCACCGCCCGGGTCAGGCCCACGGGCACCTGGATCGGGCTGGTGTACGTCCCCGAGCGCGAACTCACCCTCGTCCTGCTCTTCGAGGGCCGGGCGGAGGTGCAGCCCGTGCGGACGGCGCAGGGCGACGTGCTGGGGCGTTCCAGCACCCTCGGCGCCGGGTCGTTCTGGCTCACCTCGCCCGACGGCACCCCGCAGGGCGTGGGCGGCTTCGTCCGGGGCGGCACCTACCCCCTCACCCAGCTTCCCGACCTGGTCGAGGTGCTGCGCCCCACCCAGCCCAACCTCTTCCCCTGGGTGCGCCGCATCGTGGACCACGCCCGCCTCGACGGGGTGCCCGTGCCGACCTCGCTGGTGGAGTACGTGGGGCAGACGCGCGGGCGGCGCGAGCCCGTCCCGCCGGAACCCCGGCAGCCCAACCGGGGGCCCGTCGAGTCCCCGATTCCCTGACGCCCTACTCCCTCTCTCAGGAGGCCGTGTGATGGGCAAGAAGGTCTACGTGCTGGCAGTCGGCATCGACACGTACGCTGGCCCGGTTCGCCCCCTGCGGGGCTGCGGGAACGACATCCAGGCGCTCCTCACCCTGCTGGAGGACCGGACGCGCGCCGCCGGGGCCGACCTCGTGCCCCTGCGGCTCCTCGACGGGGAGGCGACCCGGGAGGCGGTGATCGGCGCGGTCCGGAGCCACCTGCACCGGGCGGGCCCGGGGGACGCCGCGCTCCTGTACTTCAGCGGGCACGGCTCCCAGGAGAAAGCACCCCCCGAGTTCCGGCACCTGGAGCCGGGCGGGCGCAACCAGACCCTGGTGTGCTTCGACAGCCGCCTGCCAGGCGGGTACGACCTCGCGGACAAGGAGGTCGGGGCCCTCCTCGCCGAGGTCGCGGCGGGCGGGGCGCACGTCCTCGCCGTCTTCGACTGCTGCCACGCCGGGGGCATCACCCGCGATTCGGGCGAGGATGTGCTGGGCGTGCGCCACCAGCCCGCCGGGGAGGAGGTGCGGCCCCTGGAAAGCTACCTCTTCGCCCCGGAGACCCTGGCCGGGATGCGGGCGCGCGGCCCCGCCCAGGGGTGGTTCGTCCTCCCCGAGAGCCGGGCCGCCGTGATCTCCGCCTGCGAGGCCTTCGAGACCGCCAAGGAGGTGCGCGCCGGGGACGGGGAGGTACGGGGCGCCCTCTCCGCCGCCCTGGAGACGGCCCTGCGCCAGCTTCCCCCCAACGTCAGCCTGCGCGACGTCTTCGGCCGGGTGAGCACCGTCATCCGCCACGAGGTCGAGGCGCAGACGCCCCAATTGGAGGCGGGCGACGTGCGCGACCTCGACCGCCCCTTCCTCGGCGGCGCCGTCGCCGCGCGGCCCCCCTCCTTCACCCTGCGCCACGCCCCCGGCGGCGAGTGGGAGATCGACGCGGGCACCCTCCACGGCCTGCGCCCGCCGGAGGGCGGGGAGACGACTACCC
The DNA here is from genome assembly GCF_025997855.1 of Deinococcus aetherius. NCBI lineage: Bacteria > Thermotogati > Deinococcota > Deinococci > Deinococcales > Deinococcaceae > Deinococcus > Deinococcus aetherius. Next base: position 306,294 of record NZ_AP026562.1, on the reverse strand, counting down.
TCGCCGTCCTCGACCTGGGAAGTCCCCCCGCCGGGTGGAGGGACCCTAGGGCCTCACTGGGCACGGCCCGCGTCACCGAGGTGGGGCCGTCCGCGAGCCGGGTGCGGCTCACCCTGCGGGAGGGCGCGGCGCCCGACTCCCGGACGACGTACCGGGCGGTCGTCCTGTCCGCGCCCCTGCCCAGGACGCCCGTGATCCTCGCTGGGGAGGCGCAGGGGGTGGGGCTCCTCCGGGACGCGCTGGCTCAGGCCGGGGGGCAGGTCCCGTCCCTGTTCGTGCGCGAGGCGACCACCCCCGGGAACCTGCGGGACGCCGGGCTGCGGGTCCTCGCGGCTGACGGGGCGTTCCGCCTTACCCGGCCCCACACCGACCGCCTGCTCGTGCCCGAGGTGCCCGGCCTCACCCCGGAGGGCGCGCGGCTGGTCGTGGCCCGGCTCGAACACGTCGCCCGCTGGGAACAGACCCGCGACCTCCTCCACGGGGACACCCGCCTTCCGCCGGACGCCGTGGAGCTGACCGCCGAGCGGCTGCGTCCGGGGTCCGGGGCGGACGGCGTGGCCCTGACCGCCGAGCCCCTTCCCCTTGGCGGCCCGCTGCGCCTGGAGTACGAGTTCCGGGACGGGCGGTGGGTCCAGCCCCAGCTCCGCCTGCGGCTGAGGAACACGACGGGCTGGGAGCTGCACTGCGCCCTCCTCGACCTGCCCGAGACCTTCGCGGTCGTCGCGGGCCTCACCCCGGGGGGCTGCCTGCGGCTGGGCCCCGGGGAGGAGATCACGGCGAACGGCGGGCGGCCGATCTACCCCGCCGTGCCGAGGGCGCTGTGGGAGGAGGGCCGCACCGAGTTCACCGACGTGCTCAAGCTCATCGTGAGCGAGCGGCCCTTCGACGCGACGCTGCTCGCCCAGGACGCGCTCGACGTGCCGCGCGGCGGGCGGGGCGACCGGCCCGTCCCCCGGAGCGCCCTCGACCGCCTCCTGAGCCGAGTGCAGACCCGCGACCTGGGCCCCGCCCCCGAGGACGCGGACGAGCACCCCGACTGGACCACGGGCACCTGGACCTTCACCACCGTGCGGCCCCGCGAGGCGGCGCCCGTACCGGCGGTGGGGGAGAGCGCCGCGCTCGGCGGCGGGGTCACCCTGCTCGGCCACCCGGGGCTGCGGGCGCGGGCCCGCCTCACCAGCCTTCCGCAGGCGGCACGGGGCGAGGCGCTGTTCCCCCCCATCCCCTCCCTCCCCGCGTGGCTGGCGGAGAACCCCGACGTGGCGCCCTTCGCCTTCGTGGCGACTCGCGGCGA